>CAXTOB010000096.1:4660-16944 GCA_964245505.1 uncultured Acetobacteraceae bacterium
TGCCAGCTTGCGTTGCCGTTGCCGGACAGGTCCGGCAGCAGGGTGGCGCCGGCGTCGCGGACCGCCTGCAGCATGACCTCGCCGGCGCAAACCAGTGCCTCCTTGTTCGCCAACGCGATGGCGCCGCCGCGGCGTATGGCGGCGAGCGTGCCGGGCAGGCCAGCGGCGCCGGTGATGGCCGCCATCGTCCAGTCCACCGGCTCCGCTGCCGCCTCCAGCACGGCCGCATCACCGGCGGCGGCGGCGATGCCGGTGCCGGCCAGGGCAGCGGACAGTGCGCCGTGCAGCGACGGTTCCGCGATCACGGCTACGGCGGCGTTCAACTGGACCGCCTGAGCCGCCAGCAATGCGACGTTGCGGCCGCCCACCAGGGCGTGCACGCGGTAACGGCCGGGGTTTGCGGCCAGCAGGTCCACCGTGCTGGTGCCGACGCTGCCGGTGCTGCCCAGGACTGTCACCGTCCGGGCCGCGCCGCCGCCTGCCGTACTCAATGCCATAATGCCGTTCCCCGCCCAACCAGCATTCCCAACGCCGCCGCCACCGGGGCGGCCACCAGGAAGCCATCCAGCCTGTCCATTAAGCCGCCATGGCCGGGTATCAGCCGGCCGGAGTCTTTTACGCCAAACCAGCGCTTGATCGCGCTTTCCATCAGGTCGCCGGCCTGGGATGCCGCTGCAAGCAGGCAGGCCAGGGCAGCCGCACGAACCGGCGCGCCCGGCGCCACCGCCTGGCCTGCTGCCCAGCCCGCCAACATCGCCCCTGCCAAGCCGCCCATAGCACCGGACCAGGTCTTGCCCGGCGAGATCGCGGGCGCGAGCTTCGGGCCGCCGATCAGCCGGCCTGCCAAGTAGGCGCCGATGTCGCTGGCCCATATGACCGCGACCAGGAACACCAGGTTGGCCCGGCCCGCCAGCGGGTCCAGACGGAGCCATGCCAACGCCACCGTACCCACGCCGACGTAGGCCACCCCTGCGGCCAGCCGCCAGCGGACCGGCGGCAGCACCAGCCCGGCGCCGATCAGCAAGGCCATGACGCCAGCGTCCAGCCGGCCTGACCCGGTCAGGGCGACGCCGGCCAGCACCGCAGCAACGACGCCGAAGCCCGGCCACTCTCCGGGCGGCATGCCGCACAGGGCGACCCATTCCAGCGCCAGTCCGGCTCCGGCAACCGCCATCAGGGCGCCCCAGTACGGCCCGCCGTTCCACAGGCAGCCCAGCACGACAGGCGCCAGCACGACGGACGAGATGACGCGCAGCCGCAGGTCCGACCAACGGGCTGACCGGGCACGGCTAGGTGTCGGCGCGGCGGAGTAGGCTGGGTCAGCCAGGGCGGGCACCGAAGCGGCGCTCGCGCCGGGCATACTCGGCCAAGGCAGCCTGTAGGTCAGCAGCGCCGAAATCGGGCCACAGCACGTCCTGGAACACCAGCTCGGCATAAGCGGATTGCCAGAGCAGGAAATTGGACAGCCGGTGCTCGCCGGAGGTGCGTATCACCAAGTCGGGGTCGGGCATCCCGGCGGTGAACAGCAAGCGTTCGAACGCGGCTTCGTCCAGGGCGGCCGGGTCGAGGGTTCCTGCAGCGGCGGCCTCTGCCGCGGCGCGGGCGGCGGCGACGATCTCGTCCCGCGCACCGTAGGATAGTGCAATGTTGAGGTTCAGACGGGCGTTGCTGCAGGTTACTGCCTCGGCACGGTCCAGCTCGGCCTGGGTTTCCCGGTCGAAGCGGCTGCGCTCCCCTATGACCCTGACGCGGACACCCTTATGGGTGAGTTCCTGCAACTCCTGGCGGATGAAGTGGCGGAGCAGGCCGGTCAGGTCCAGCACCTCCTCGATCGGCCGGCGCCAGTTTTCGCTGCTGAACGCGTAGAGCGTCAGCCAGGATACTCCGGCCTCCACTGCACCCTCGATGGTGCGGCGCACCGCCGACGCCCCGGCGCGATGGCCAGCAACCCGTGGCAGGCCACGAGCAGCAGCCCAACGGCCATTGCCGTCCATGATGATGGCGACATGGACCGGCGCAGCCGCCGGGCGGGCTGCCAATGGCGCTACACCCATTCCCCTGCCCGCACGCATTCCATCAAACCTGCCGGATCTCCTGGTCCTTCTCGGCCAGCGACTCATCTATGCGCTTAATATAGCCGTCCGTCAGCTTCTGGACCTCATCGGACCAGTCCTTCATCTCATCCTCTCCGATCTCGCCCTTTTTCTCGAAGGTCTTGATCTGGTCCATGCCGTCCCGGCGCACGCCGCGTATGGCAACTCGGGAACCCTCGGCGTAGCGTCCGGCGGCCTTTGCCAGCTCGCCCCGGCGCTCCGCAGTGAGCTGCGGGATCGGCACCCGGACCACCTGGCCGTCCGAACCGGGATTGAGGCCCAGGCCGCTGTCGCGGACCGCACGCTCGACGGCGCCGACCAGGGTGCGGTCCCACACCTGTACGGTGATCATGCGCGGCTCCGGCACGCCGATGGTGCCGACTTGGGTGATTGGGACAACAGTGCCATAGGCCTCGACCTTTACGGGCTCCAGCAGGGCCGGGCTGGCGCGGCCGGTGCGCAGGCCGCCGAAATCGCGGCGTAGGGTGTCGAGGGCGCTGTCCATGCGTCGGGTCAGGTCGGTCTTGAGGGCGTTCAGGTCGGCGGGCAAGGAAACCTCCGGTGTGCGCTAGTCCAATGTGCGGTAGTTTGGGGGCGGCTAATGCGGCTCAGTGATGCGGGTGAACTGGCCCTCGCCGCGCATGACTTTGGCGAAGGCGCCAGGTGCGTGGATGTTGAAGACGATGATCGGCAGGCCGTTCTCACGCGCCAGGCTGATGCCGGCAGCGTCCATAACGCCGAGGTCGCGGGACAGGACTTCGAGATATGTCAACTCGTCGTAGCGGGTGGCGGCCGCGTCCTTGCGAGGGTCGGCGGAGTATACCCCGTCCACCTGGGTGCCCTTCAGCAGCAGGTCGCAATTCATCTCGGCGGCGCGCAGGGCAGCGGCTGTGTCGGTGGTGAAGAACGGGTTGCCGGTGCCGGCGGCGAAGATCACCACCCTGCCCTTTTCCATGTGCCGCTCGGCCCGGCGGCGGATGTAGGGTTCGCAGACGCTGCTCATCGGGATTGCCGACTGGACGCGGGTGGGGACGTTGCGCCGCTCCAGCGCATTCTGCATCCCCAGCGCGTTCATCACGGTCGCCAGCATGCCCATATAGTCGGCTTGGGCACGATCCATACCGCCGGCTGCTGCGGACACGCCGCGGAAGATGTTGCCGCCGCCGATCACCAGGCAGACCTGGATGCCCATCCCGACGACATCACGCACGTCCAAGGCAATACGGCTCAAGGTATCGGTGTCCAAGCCGTATTCCCGTCGGCCCATCAGCGCCTCCCCGGAGACCTTGAGCAGGACGCGCTTGTAGGAGGGCTGCTCTGGCATGGGGTCCTTGATATGGATGGGGCGGCGGCAACCTAGTGGCTGCCGCCGCCCCCCACAAGTTCGCGCGGTGCGGTTGGGTTGCTTTAGGATTAGCTAACCGCTACCCGCAATGCGACCTATCCGTCCCGCTTGGTGATCCTGAGACCGTCAGCGTGATAGCTCCAACGGTTAGGCTGGCGCAGTGCTGTTCACGTCTGTCTGACGGATCAGGCAGAGGGTTGCTGGGGATCAGTTGGCTGCTGCGGGTCCTTAGGAACGCCAGCCGCCTTGGCGACTTCGGCGGCGAAGTCGTCGGACTGCTTTTCAATGCCCTCACCGACCTTGAAGCGCTCGAATCCAGCCAATTTGGCGCTCGCTCCCTTCATCACGTCGCGGACCGCGGTCCTGCCATCGTGGACCCACTGCTGCTCCAGCAGCACGACCTGCTGGTAGAACTTGCGGATTTGCCCATCCACGATCTTCGGAATGCGGGCCTCTTCCTTGCCCTCCTGCCGGAGCTTGTCCGTCAGGACCGTCCGCTCACGATCAAGCTCGGCCGGGTCAACGCTGTCTATGTCTAGCGCGGAGGGCTGGGTTGCGGCGACGTGCATGCCGACCTGGCGGCCCAGAGTCTCCAGAGCCGACGCCTCATTCTCGGACTCGACCGCAACCAGAACGCCGATCTTGCCCAGGCCGGGCTTGAGCACGTTGTGGACATAGGTTGCGACGACGCCATGCGGCACCGTCATCACCTTGGCCCGGCGCAGCGTCATATTCTCGCCGATGGTGGCGATGGCCTGGGTGATCTCGTCGGCTACCGTCCGGCCGGTGCCGGGGTAGTGGGCGGCGCGGATTGTCTCAACGTTGTCGCCGACCTCCAGGGCAACCTGGGCGATGCCCTCCACCAGCGCCTGGAACGCCTCGTTGCGTCCCACGAAGTCGGTCTCGGAGTTGACCTCCACCATTGCGGCCTTGGTGCCGTTGCTGACGACGGCGACCAAGCCCTCGGCGGCGATGCGGCCACCCTTCTTGACGGCGGCGGACAGGCCCTTCTTGCGTAGCCAGTCGGTGGCGGCGTCCATGTCGCCGCTGGATTCGGTGAGCGCGCGCTTGCAATCCATCATGCCAGCGCCGGTCTTCTCGCGCAGGTCCTTGACCAGCGCGGCGGTGATTTCAGCCATGAATTTGCTCCTTACGCCACGGGCTGTTCGGCCGGGGCGTGGTCGGGCATCGGGATGCTCTCAGGCGGCAGGTCCTCGGACGCGCCGATGTCGCGGCCGCTGGCCACCATCTCGGCGCTGATGCCGTCCAGCACGGCGCCGGCAATCAGGTCGCAGTACAGCGTGATGGCGCGGATGGCGTCGTCGTTGCCAGGGATCGGGTAGGTGACGCCCTGCGGATCGGAGTTGCTGTCCAGCACGGCGATCACAGGGATGCCGAGCTTGTTGGCCTCCTCGACCGCCAGCTTTTCCTTGTTGGTGTCGATGATGAACAGGATGTCGGGCAGGCCGCCCATGTCCTTGATGCCGCCCAACGCGCGTTCAAGCTTCTCCTGGTCGCGGGTGATGTCCAGCACCTCTTTCTTGGTCAGGCCCTGAACGTCGCCGCCGAGCATCTCCTCAATCTGACGGAGGCGCTTGATGCTGCCGGTTATAGTCTTCCAGTTGGTCAGCATGCCGCCGAGCCAGCGGTGGTTGACGTAGTACTGGCCGCAGCGCTTGGCGCTGTCGGCCACGTATTCCGCTGCAGCCCGCTTGGTGCCGACGAACAGCACGCGACCGCCGGCGGCCGTCACGTCGCGGACAGCACGCAGGGCACGGTCCAGCATGGGGACGGTCTGCTGCAGGTCTATGATGTGGACGGCGTTGCGAACGCCGAAGATGTAGGGTCCCATGCGCGGGTTCCAGCGCCGGGTGTGGTGGCCGAAGTGGACGCCGGCTTCGAGGAGCTGACGCAGGGTGAATTCTGGCATCGCCATGTGGCGTGACCTTTCAGGTGTCCGGTTGATCCTCCGCGGGGGCTGGCCTTGCGGCACCGGACCCTGGGTGTGACCCCTCGGGAAAGGCGCCCCGCGTGTGAATTTGCCCGCACGGTGCAGGCAACAGGGGATATGGCGGATTGGACGGGTGAAGGCAAGATCAACGCTCCCGCGGCGGCCCGCCGGTCACATTTGCTGCCCGTGGGATGCGTGCATGGGAATGCGTCGCGAGCCGTGTCTCAATAAACCTTATCCCCGCATGTTCCTGCCGTCCGGCATCGGCCTTTGAAGCGGTAAACCGGATGATTCGGTCACTGAAACTTCACTAACTCACGCCCAGACCGCCGCCGCGCGTTAAACGCGAACTTTCACTTAAGGGTGCCGCTTAAGAAGACTAAATGGCCGGCAGTGCAGAGCCGAATAGGCCAGTCTCAGTCGCTAGACCTCTCGGGATGCCCCATACGGACCGGAAACCGGCAGACGCAGTTGCCGTTCACCTGGGATTGCACGCTGACGCCCTTTTCATTTGGACGAGTGGCCTCAACTCAGCGCCGCCCAGCACAAGGATTTCCAATGTCCGATGTTCCTATTCCGGCGATGCCGGTGCCGCTCACCCTCCGGGTGAACGGCCATGACCATCCGCTCTCGCTGGACCCACGTACCACTTTGCTTGATGCACTCCGCGAGCACCTGAGCCTGACCGGCACCAAGGTTGGCTGCAACCACGGCACCTGCGGATGCTGCACCGTCCACATCAACGGCAGACGGCAGTTGGCCTGCCTGGTGCTGGCCGCTTCTGCTGCAGGGCGTGATGTCCGGACCATCGAGGGCCTGGCTGGCGCCGACGGGGCGCTGCACCCGATGCAGGCGGCGTTCGTGGCGCATGACGCGCTGCAATGCGGCTACTGCACGCCGGGCCAGATCATGTCGGCGGTGTCCTGCATCGAAGAGGGTCACGCCGGCAGCGACGCCGAGATACGCGAATACATGAGTGGCAACCTGTGCCGCTGTGCCGCCTACCCGAACATCGTCGCCGCGGTACGCGACGTCGCGCAGCAGGCGGCCTGACATGCAGCCCTTCACCTATGCCCGCCCAGCCACGCTGGAAGAAGCCTTCCACCTGGCACAGGCCCCAGGGGCCGCGCTGATGGCCGGCGGTACCACAATGGTGGACCTGATGCGCGGTGACTTGTCGGCTCCGTCGAGCGTCGTGGACATTGGCCACCTGGACGAACTCGCCGCCTTTGACACGTCTGGTTCAGTGTTGCGCTTCGGTGCACTGGCCCGCATGGCGGACTTAGCCGAGGATGCGGTCCTGCTGCACGACTATCCCGCGCTGGCCGAGAGCCTGCAGCTTGCGGCGTCGCCGCAGATTCGCAATGCCGCAACGGTCGGCGGCAACCTGCTGCAGCGCACCCGGTGCTACTACTTCCGCGACGGCGTGTCGGCTTGCAACAAGCGCGTGCCCGGCAGTGGCTGTGCCGCGCTGGACGGCGTGACGCGGGAGATGGCGCTGTTCGGCACGTCCGAGCGCTGCATCGCGACCTACCCCGGTGATTGGGGCTATGCGCTCGCGGCGTTCGACACCTCCATCGAGATACGGTCGGCGTCCGGCACGCGGACCATCCCGTTCAGCGAGCTTCACGTCGCTTACGGCGATGATCCGGCAAAGGAAACCACGCTGCGGGCCGGCGAGATCATCACTGCGATCCTGGTGCAGGCAACCCCCGCCGGGCGACGCTCCACCTATATTAAGGTGCGCGACCGGCAGAGTTATGCCTACGCCGTAGTCTCAGCCGCCGTCGCCTTGGAGATGGACGGGGATGCCGTGCGTCACGCGCGCGTCTCGCTTGGCGGGGTGGCGACCAAGCCGTGGCGGTCCCAAGCAGCTGAGACGGCGCTGACTGGCGTGACCTTGACCGAGCAGACTGCGCTTGCCGCGGGGCACGCTGCCTTCGTGGGCGCCCAGCCGCACGGTGAGAACGCATTTAAGGTCGAACTCGGCGCCCGCGCCGTCGCACGTGCGGCGCTTGTGGCCAGCAAGAGGATATAATTCATGGATGGAAGTATTGGCAGTCCCACCGTCCGGCGCGACGCCCCAGCGAAGGCCACTGGCGCCGCACGCTACGCCGCGGATTATGGCCGTGCCGGCACCGCTTTTGCGGCATTGACGCTGAGTAGCGTGGCGCGCGGGCGCATTACCCGGGTGGACACTGCGGCAGCGGAAGCAGTGCCCGGCGTGCAACTCGTGCTGACGCACCGCAGCATGAACCGGGACCTTGGCTCCGAGACGTTCATCATGAAGGGTGGGCATATGCAGTCGTCCTTTATGCCGCTCACGTCGGACGAGGTGCATTACGCCGGGCAGATCGTCGGCCTGGTGGTTGCGGATACGACTGAGGCGGCGGAACAGGCAGCCCGGGCGCTGAACCTGGAATTTGCGACCCAGCATGCCGCCGCATCCATGGACGACCCGGACCGCACGTCCAAGCCGGATGGAGAGCCGGTGGTTGTGGTTGGGGACGCAGATGCTGCCCTGGCCCGGGCGCCGGTGCGCGTGGACCAGGAATACGTCACCCCGGCGCAGCATCATCATCCGATGGAGCTGTATGCTACCACCGCAAGCTGGAATGACGGCAAGCTGACAGTGGAATCGCCGAGCCAGTGGGTGATCGGGCAGCGTGCCGCCCTGGCCACCATCTTCGGCATTCCGGCTGAGGATGTGCATGTCGTGTCGCCGTATATCGGTGGGGCGTTCGGTGGCAAGGCAACCTTGTTGCCGCATACCATCCTGGTTGCCGCGGCGGCACAGCGGCTGGGCCGCCCAGTCAAGCTGCTGGTGCCGCGGGATGCGATGTTCACCGTCGGCTCGTTCCGCCCGGCCACCCGCAACCGGATCGCGTTCGGCGCCGAGCGGGATGGCACCATGACCGCTGTGATCCACGAGGCGATCGGGCAGTCGTCGGAGCTGGACCACATCGCCTTCCCCGGCACCAATGTCACCACGCGGATGTATGACGTTCCCAACATACGCACGTCGGAGTCCACGATCGCCACCGACGTCAACACGCCGGGGTTCCAGCGTGCGCCGGCGGAGGCGCCGGCCTTCTTCGCGTTTGAGAGCGCGGTGGATGAGTTGGCTGTGGCGCTCGACATGGATCCCGTCGAACTGCGGATCAAGAATGAGCCGAAGGTGGATCCGGTGAAGGGCCTGCCGTGGAGCAGCCGTTCCCT
The DNA here is from genome assembly GCA_964245505.1 of uncultured Acetobacteraceae bacterium. GTDB lineage: Bacteria > Pseudomonadota > Alphaproteobacteria > Acetobacterales > Acetobacteraceae > DASWOJ01. The sequence goes on from CAXTOB010000096.1 coordinate 13,269, forward strand.
GGTGCAGTGCTACCGCCGCGGCGCCGAGCTGTTCGGTTGGGATAAGCGGACGCCGGGCGTCGGGTCGATGAAGACCGAGGACGGGGTGCTGATCGGTTACGGCTGTGCTACGGCGACTTATCCGTCGGCCATGGTGCCATCGGCTGCGCATGTTGCGCTGACGGGGGATGGGCTGCTTCGGGTGCGGACGGCGGCGCATGATGTGGGCACTGGCGCGTATACCGTGCTGGGGCAGGTTGCGGCTGACGTCCTGGGCGTGGCGGACGATCATGTGCGGGTGGAGCTGGGCGACAGCGCCCTGCCGTCTGGGCCGATGTCGGGAGGTTCTGTTACGACGGGGTCTGCCGGGTCGGCAGTGCATATGGCGGCGATGGCGCTGCGGGAGAAGCTGCTGCAGGCTGCTACGGCGGAGAACGGTCCGTTTGCAGGCCGGGACCCGGCGACGCTGCAGTTTGTTGGTGAGCATGTGGTGGGGGCGGACGGTGCGGCGCATAGCCTGGCCGATGTGCTGAAGGCTACGCCTGCGGGTTCGCTCGATGCGTCTGCGGAGTGGAAGCCGGGCAGCATGCCTGCGGATAAGGCGCAATACGGCCTGCTAGGTGGTTTTGCCATTGAGGGACCGATTACCGATACCCATGCCATCTACTCGTTCGGCGCGCAGTTTGCCGAGGTGCGGGTGGACCCGCTGCTGCGCACGATCCGGGTGGCTCGCATGGTGGGCGCGTTTGCCTGCGGCCGGGTCATCAATCCCCGGACGGCGCGGAGCAATCTGGTGGGCGGCATGATCTGGGGGGCTAGCTTTGCCCTGTTGGAGCAGACGCAGGTGGACCGTCCGCGTGCGCGCTTCGCCAACCAGGATTTGGCAGGGTATCACATCTCGACCAATGCCGACATTGGCGAGGTCACGGCGGAGATCATTGACGAGACGGATACGGTGGTGAATGCCATTGGGGCTAAGGCGGTTGGAGAGATCGGCATTGTTGGGATGCCGGCGGCGATTGCTAACGCGGTTTATCATGCGACGGGGATACGGGTTCGTAAGACGCCGATCTTGATCGAGGATTTGCTGCCTGGGGGGTAACAAGGCTTGGCTGCTGCTGAACGTGTGCGGTAGCGGCCTACGCTTCTGTGTCAGTTCCAACGCAAGATGTGGTGACCGAATTGTACCCCGGTTTAAAGGAACTGGAGGCCGATGAAGTTCGACGTCGCCATGGCACATGACCTTTCCAGGTGTCCAATTGATCCTCCACAAGGGCTGGCTTTGTGGCACGGAGGCCTGAGTGTAACCCCTTGGGAGAGGCGACCCAGGTCTAAATTCGCTCGCACGGTGCGGGTGAGGGGGAGATTGCGGATCGGGGGTGAGTTGGCAAGCAGGGCACAGTCACAAGCAGATGGCCCAGAACTGCCCGGCTTCGATCGTTCAGAGCAGCCTGAGCAGGCCCCACTGACCGTCACCTGTAGTGAGCGTAAAGATCAAGGTGACAGCCTATCACTGCTGCAAGCGGTGGAACTGCACGGTTCGTTGTGCCCGACCTATGGCGCTGTTTAGCCTTCGATACTCGCGATTCAAGGCAAGAACGCACAACACTATACTAATCATATATATCAAAAAGGTTATATAGCTTCGGAACTTCAGATAGTTACTCAGAATCATCATAAGACCCGAAGATAAAACTGCAAAAGAAAGCAAGCAGGCATTTCGTACAGATAGCGGAAGACCAACACCCTTGCCAGTCTGAGGCCATTTCAACCAAAATGTCGGACCGCCATGAACGTAGAAACTGTTTATTTGCTCCCTTTCGTTCTTTACGACAACTAAAAATGTTATCCAACCACCTATTGGGCATGGGAAACTGACATCACGCCAGAGTCTATCAAAAACGTCGCCATCATCCTTCCGAAAGAAAAGCTGCAAGCTCTCGGAGATCTTTGTGGTCCCATTAGGCTCAAGTTCTGTCTTTATGTGTCTTCTTGCTTCAATTAGGGCGGCGTCTACCGTCTCTACCTGATATCTATGACTATCTATAACGATCGTCTAGTATTCTTCTGGCATAGAAGATTGTAGAAGTGCTGAGGATTGATCCTCTCTCCTCACAACAGATTCGGTATAATTTTCGATATAGACGCTGCCAGCCTCGACGTTACGCGCGTTTGCGCCCGCGCCCGTGGCAAAAGCGCCCCGATTATCACGCCCCGCTTGAAAGCAGGTCTTCTCGCTGGTTGCTTCATCATCCAAGGCCGAGCATTGGTGCCCAGCTCTGCCAAGTACCTCCGACCCAGGCAACAACCTGCAGTAAGTCCGGCTTAAGTTTCTCCACCGCATCACTGACGTTCGCGGGATTAGTGGTATACTGCATAGCTTGCTTGACCAGGCTCGCTACTTCCTCGCGCTTTGGCTTGAGTTTCGCCGCTTCCTCCCACGCCTCTTCGATGCGTGTAAGAGCTTTATGCTCGACTCCAGGTATGCGCGCCACGGCATCTTGTAAGGCAGTCAGGACGGCTATAATGTCGATATTTGGATCAGGCGCAATGGTTTCAGCGATTGTCGCCGTTGCCACTGATCCTTTGCCGGTCGCGAATGCTCCTTTATTGTCTCGTCCAGCTGTGAATGAGACTTCGTTCATGATTACCTTGCATCCTTGTCAGGTTATTGTAAATGAGAATACACCCGTTGCGGCTTTCGATCACATGTGGCCAATATCACTCAAAATTTGCCAGGAGCAGTAGTCTCCCCGCCTGCACGTCATGCAGCGGCAGGATCAGAGTCACCTTCCCGCACTCCTTCTCCCGCCCCACTACCACATTGATGTACCGCACCGTCGCTATCTGATCCAACGACACCTGCATCCCCGCCCCTGCGTTGCTTGCCACCTGCTCCAGGAACATCCAGCCTGACGCAGTCAGGACACCATCTGCACCGCCCCAATGTCGATCACTGATCCCGATCCAATCGTATGCAGCTCACGCAACGTGAACCGCAAGCCGGGATGAACCTTATACAGCATAGCGGGATCAAGGACGTTGATGCCGACAACACGCTCCTCGCCAAGCGCGAATGGCGGAACAAAGCTCAACCGGACGTCATGGTTTACATCGTCAATAACCATGATGCAGTGAAAGGGGGAGGTCACGACTGGACCACTCCGGCCACCTTGCCCGGCTGCGGTGAGATGCACCCTCGCGGTGAAGTCAGGTTCCCTCATCAATCACTCCCAGGCTCTCGGGCGTGCCCAAGTTGGCAAGAAGCTCCGTCGGGATGGCAATAGCCAGGATGCCGCCATCCACGCGGACGTAAGCCTCTAAAGGAACTAGCTCGTTCTTGATCGCCGTAGCAAACAGATAATATGGCCATTCGCCAAAGCTCCTTGCCGCGAGCAGAGCATAGGTAACGGCACCGAGGCGATCAAAAGCAAAGTACTTCACCTCGATCCCATAAGGGTTCGTAAACGCCCGTCTCTCTATAATGTCCTGCGCCTCCGCCTCACGTACTGCCCGGTAAAGCTTCGTCGGGCCAGCCGTCAAACCTCCTCCACCCGCTCCACCCCCGGCACAACCTTGAGCGCCTGCGCCAGGCGCGGCGTCACGTTGAAGCCGCCGGGCAGCTCGATCTCCAGGTCCTGCGTGTCGCCGACCTTGGGCACCAGCACCACGCGGCCCCTGCCCTGGCTCTCGCGCG
>CAXTOB010000097.1:0-16753 GCA_964245505.1 uncultured Acetobacteraceae bacterium
TTGGCGTCGTCCGCCGCAACCTCGGCCCGGCGTCCTCCGCCCCGGCGGCGCCGGCGGCGGCGCTTGCCGCGCTGCTCCTGCTCCTCGGCGGTTTCGCCGGGCCGGGGGGCGTCGGCCTCATCGTCGTCCGCGTCCTCGGCCGGGGTGGTGCCGGTCGCCATCACCATGGCGTCTGCCGGCTCCTCGTCCGGGTCCTCAAACGGCTCCGGCGGGGCCAACTGCTGCACCGGCACGGGCAGGTCGGACGCGGCGGAGGCACGTACGCGGTCAATGCGCACCTCGGGCGGCAGTAGCGACTCGTCGGCGGCAAAGGACACCTTCATGCCATGCCGTTCCTCGATCTCACTCAGCCGGACTCGCTTATTGTTCAGAATATACAGTGCGATGGCGCCCGCCACATACACGACGATCTCCGCCGCACGCCGCTTGCCGCCCTCCTCCTCGACGGCGCGCAACACGTGCAGCGCCGCGCTCTCGGTGCTGCGGACCGTGCCGGTCCCAGCGCAGTGCGCGCAGGTGACGAAGCTCGTCTCGGCGATGGAGGGGCGCAGCCGCTGCCGGCTCATCTCCAGCAGGCCGAAGTGGCTGATGGACCCAAGCTGGATGCGCGCCCGGTCGTTCTTCAGCGCGTCCTTGAGCTTCTTCTCGACGGCGGCATTGTTGCGCCGGCTTTCCATATCAATGAAGTCTATGACGATCAGCCCGGCCAAGTCGCGCAGGCGCAACTGCCGCGCCGCCTCCTCCGCGGCCTCCAGGTTGGTCCGCAGCGCCGTTTCCTCGATGCCGCGCTCCCGCGTGCTGCGGCCGGAGTTCACGTCGATCGCAACCAGCGCCTCGGTCTGGTTGATGACCAGGTAGCCGCCGGAGCGGAGCTGCACGGTCGGCAGCATCATCCCGTCGAGCTGCGCTTCCACCTGCGCCTTGGCGAACAGCGGCTGCGGGTCCTTCCAAAGCTGGACCTTCTTGGCGTGGGTCGGCATCAGCATGCGCATGAAATCGCGTGCCGCGCGCCAGCCCTGCTCGCCGTCCACCAGGATGTCGTCCACGTCGCGGGAATACACGTCGCGGATGGCGCGCTTGATGAGGCTGGCTTCCTCGTAGATCAGCGCGGGCGCCATGCTCTTCATGGTCAAGTCGCGTATCTGGTCCCACTGATCCAGCAGGTATTCGCAGTCCCTGAGGATTTCCGCCTTCGGCCGCTGCGCGCCTGCGGTCCGCACGATCAGGCCCATGCCGCGCGGCAGGTCCAACTCGGCCGTGATCTCCTTCAAGCGCCGCCGGTCGGAGGCCGAGGTGATCTTACGGCTGATGCCGCCGCCACGGGGCGAGTTGGGCATCAGCACGGAAAAGCGGCCGGCGAGCGAGATATACGTCGTGAGCGCCGCGCCCTTGGTGCCGCGCTCTTCCTTCACGACCTGGATCAGCAGGATCTGCCGGCGGCGGATCACCTCCTGGATCTTGTAGTTGCGCAGGAAACGCGGAGTGGCGCGCTGTTCTCGCGGCTCGTCGCCATCTGCGGCGCCTGCCGGCTCCGGCGGCGGCTCGGAGGGACCGGCATAGTCCGCCTCCTCCTGTGGGGACAGCACGGCGTCGTCCGCGCTCACCTGGCCGGCATCGTCATGGCTCGCGACGTCATGCGCGTCGGTGTCATGCCCATTGGCGTAGGCGTCCGCCTGCGTGTCCGCCGTCTCCATCAGCCCGGCGCCAGACGCCATCGCATCCGGCAGCATCGGCTCGGCGGAGGCCTCAACCGGTGGGGAGTCCACCGGATCGGGCGTGGCGGCCGGGCTGTCGGCGTCCGGCGCACCCTCAACGCCGCCCTCCTGGCGCGAGTCATCGTCCCGCGAGCCATCGTCCCGCGAGCCATCGCCCGGCACGTCGGGCTGGTTGGTTTCGGACGCCTGCGGCCAATCAGCCATGGGCGCATCGGGTTCGACGCTCTCTGGCGCCATATCGGCGCCCTCGTCGGACGCGGGGAACATCGCCTCCGCATCCTCGGGAGCGATGAGGATGTCCTGGGTGATGGCTGCGGCCTGCGCGACCTGGCTGGGCCGGGGCATCGGCTCGTCCCCGTCGGCGATAACTGCCGCCACTGCGTCATCGGCACCCGGCGCTGTTTTTACGTCATGAGCGCCAGGTGTCGCCACTGCGTCGTCGGCGCCATGCGCCGCCAGTGCATTGTCAGCGTCGGGCGCCCCTACTGCCTCATCAGCGCCGGGCGCCGTAACCGCGTCACCAGCGCCGGGTTCAGCAGTTGCCTCGTCATGGCCTTCGTCTGTGCGGGCCTGGAAATCCTGGGCGGTGTCGCCTGTCGCCATGTCGGATGCCGCGACGTCATGCGACGCCGGGCTGCCGCCGCGCCCATGCTGGCGATCGCCCCGCGCCTCGCGGGCGGCGGCGCGATCCTCGGCCTCTTCGTCCTCACGGGCTTCCGCTTCCTGCATCTCCATCAGGCGCTGCCGGTCGGCAACGGGGATCTGGTAGTAGTCGGGATGTATTTCGCCAAAGGCCAGGAAACCATGCCGCCCGCCGCCATACTCGACGAAGGCGGCCTGCAGGCTCGGCTCCACCCGGACGACCTTGGCCAGGTAGATGTTGCCCTTGAGCTGCTGCTTGGTGGAGGTTTCTACGTCGTAGTCTTCAAGGCGGTTACCATCCAGGACTACCACGCGGGTTTCTTCCGCGTGGGTGCTGTCGATCAGCATGCGCTTCGTCATGGGATTGCGGACTCCGGTGGGCCAGCGGCAAGCGCGTGCGGAGCACGGCGCGGCGGCGGCGATGGGACGGTGAAGAGAGGGGCTCCCCGCGTAGGCATGGGGCTGCGCGCGACGTGTCGGGTCCGGAAAAGAGGTGGACGGGCACGGCGATGCGCATTTAGTCCCTAGAGCTGGCGGGAAAGCGCGTGGGATGCGCTGCCCAGGTTTAACAGGCGTGGTCATCCTGCCCGGGGGTCCCCTGCCGTTCGGCGATGGACCTCCAAAGCAAACCCGGCGCGCGGTGACGCGCGGCGCGGGCGGCAATGCAAGCCGGGCAGGGGAGCGCTGCCACCTCAAGTGGCCGCGGATACGCCAAGACCGCCGGCGCATTGCCAGGGTGTTGCAACCATGACGCAATTAAGACCGGCCCGCAAGCCTGCCGTGTACGGCAGTGATGCGTAAACGTCCTGGGCTATGCTAGGACGCTGCGATGATGCCGTTATTCCGCCGTTCGCTGCTGGTGGCCGCCGCCTCGGCGCCTGTCGCGGCTGCCGCGGCAACACACAACCAGAAGTTGCCGCATCTCCTGGCGCCGGCCGTTTTGCGCCGGCCGCCGCCGCCCTTGCCGCTCGTCATGCTGGATCCTGGCCATGGCGGCAAGGACCCAGGCGCCATCGGCGTCACCGGCACCTATGAAAAGCACATCGCCTTTGCCGCCGCGGAGGAACTGCAGCGCAACCTCAACCGCTCCGGGCGCTGCCGGGTGGAGCTGACGCGGGGCCGGGATGTGTTCATTCCCCTGCAGGACCGCGTGGCCATCGCGCAGCGCCGGGAGGCGCGGCTGTTCCTGTCGATGCACGCGGATGCGTTGTCCGATCCCGGCGTGCGCGGCGCCAGCATATATACACTGTCCGACACAGCATCCGATGCGCAAACCGCCGCGTTGGCCCGGCGGGAGAACAGCGCCGACCGCTTCGGCGGCCCCAGCTTCCGCGACATGCCGCCCGCCGTCGCCAGCATACTGGGCAGCCTGGTCCGGCGGGAAACCCGGGAAGGGTCCGTCCGCATCGCGCGCCATCTTGTGAATGCCATGCGGCCTGCGGCTGGCCAGCCTGGCATAAAGTTGTTGACCAATCCCACACGGCACGCCGGCTTCATGGTATTGCGCGCAGCGGACATCCCTAGTGCGCTGGTGGAGATGGGGTTCATGTCGAATCCGCAAGACGAGGCGGCGTTGCGCCATCCGGAGTATCGTAGCCGTGTTGCAGCCGTACTGGCACAAGCGGTCGAGGGATTTTTGGCCGGACCAGACCAGGGGACGCGGCTGGCGGGTTAGGGCAGGCAAGGTAAGGGCACATGACTGATCACATTTCGATGCCAGACATGCCGGGCCGGACGGCGCCGGACCCTGCCGTCAACCGTCCGGCTGCGCAGCGTATCGCCGATCCCAAGCTGACGGCCGGCCCGCCGCCCGCCAGCCGGCGCGGGGGTAAGGCCGCCGTTGCAAAGCCCGCCCGCAAGCGCAGCCCGTTCCGCTTCCTGGGGCGGGCGGTGGGCACTGTTGCGGGCTTGGGCGTCGCCGCCAGCGTCGTAGGCGGCATCTATGCGCTGCACACCTATAATAAGTATGCAGCCGACCTGCCCAACCTCGACAGCCTCGCGCATTACCAGCCCAAGGTCATGAGCCGGGTTTACGCCGGGGATAGCCGCCTAATCGCCGAGCTGGCGACGGAGCGGCGCATCTACGTCCCGATCAGCGCCATCCCCGACATGGTGAAGCAGGCCTTCCTGTCGGCGGAGGACCAGAAGTTCTGGACCCACAAGGGCGTGGACCCGCTCGCGATGCTGCGCGCCGCCTGGTACGACGTGGCGCTGCGCAGCGCGGGCAAGCGGCCGATCGGCGCCAGCACCATCACGCAGCAGGTCGCCAAGAACATGCTGCTGAGCAACGAGGTTTCGGTCGCGCGCAAGGTCAAGGAGATGATCCTGGCCGTGCGGATCGACCAGTCGCTCAGCAAGGAGCACGTCCTCGAACTGTATCTGAACGAGATTTTCCTGGGCCTGCAATCCTACGGCGTGGCGGCTGCGGCGCAGACCTACTTTGACAAGAGCCTGGACGAGCTGACCCTGCCGGAAGCGGCATTTCTGGCGGTCCTGCCCAAGGCGCCCAACAACTACAACCCGTTCCGCTATCCCGAGGCCGCCAAGGCGCGGCGCGACTGGGTGCTGGACCGCATGGCCGAGGACCGCGCCATCACGCCGGAGCAGGCCGCCGCAGCCAAAGCGACGCCGATCCAACCCGCTGCATTCCGCCGTCCGGAGTTCGTCGCAGGCTCCGACTGGTTCGCGGAGGAGGTGCGGCGGCAGGTGGTGGACACGCTCGGCGCCGACGCCACCACCACCGGCGGCCTCACGATACGCACCAGCATGGACCCCTCCCTGCAGGCCGCCGCTGATACTGCCTTGCGCAAGGGCCTGCTGGCCTATGACCGCAGTCACGGTGGCTGGCGCGGCCCGGTCGGCCACTTGGAGGGCGGCGCGAACATGCGCCTGGGTTGGAGCAACCGCCTGGCCGCCATGCCGCACCCACCCGGCCTACTGCCCGAGTGGAACCTGTCGGTCGTGCTGGAAACCACGGGCGACGAGGCGAAGGTCGGCTGGGTCGAGCGCGGCAGCAATGGCGCATCCCGCACCGGCAGCCTGTATGCCTCCGACCTGGCCTGGGCGCGTCCGGTGCATCCGGATGGCGGCTTCGGCCCCAGCCCGCGCAAGGTCTCGGACATCCTGCAGGTCGGCGACGTCATCATGACCGAGCCTGCCGGCGCCAACGAGCGCGTCCGCGGACCCGCGCGGTCGGACCGGCTGTGGCTGCGCCAGGTGCCGCAGGTCCAGGGCGCGCTGGTGTCGCTCGATCCGATGACTGGGCGCGTGCTGGCGATGTCGGGCGGATGGAGCGGCGACGTCAGCCAGTTCAACCGCGCGACCCAGGCGCAGCGGCAGCCCGGCAGCTCGTTCAAGCCCATCGTGTATCTGACCGCGATGCAGTCCGGCCTGTCGCCCAGCCAGCGCGTGCTGGACGCGCCGTTCGTGCAGAAGCTCGCCAATGGCGACACCTGGGAGCCGAACAACTACGGCATGACGTTCGCCGGGCCGGTGCCGATACGCATTGCGCTGGAGCGGTCGCTGAACCTGGTCACCATCCGTTTGGCGGAAAAGGTCGGCATGGAGGCCATCGCGGACAACGCCATCGCCTTCCATGTGGTGGACGGGATGCCGCATGTGCTGCCGGCGTCGCTCGGTGCGGTGGAGACCACCGTGCTGCGCCAGGCCGCCGCTTACGGCGCGCTGGCGATGGGTGGGCGGGACGTGCTGCCCTCCATGGTGGACTCCATCCAGGATCGCGACGGCAAGGTGATCTGGCGGGCGGACAGCCTTTCTTGCACCGGCTGCGACGACGCAAGCCAGCCGCCCACCGTCGCCATCGCCGACAAGCGCCAGCAGCTCGCCGACCCGCAAAGCGTATTCCAGGTCGTGACGATGATGCAGGGCGTGGTGACGAAGGGGTCGGGCTTTGCGGCCGGCGCCGGGTTGAACCGTGCTATCGCGGGCAAGACCGGCACCAGCCAGGACTCGAACGACGCCTGGTTCGTTGGCTTCACGCCGGACCTGGTGACGGCGGTGTGGGTCGGCTTCGACAACAACACCAGCCTGGGCGACAAGGAAACCGGCGCCAACGTGTCCGCGCCGATCTGGCACGACTACATGGCGGTGGCGCTGAAGAACCGGCCCAACCTGCAGTTCCGCATGCCCGAGGGCGTGACGATGGCATCGTGGAGCAGCGGCAGCGGCACCCGCACGGACGCGTTCAAGCCGGATCAGGTCCCCGGCGCCAGCAACGGCACCATCGGCGGGGGCGGCGGCGGCGGCGGCGGCGAAGGCGGCGATGGCGGCAGCGTCGCCGTCAGCAGCGGCGTCGGCGTGGACAGCGGCATGGGCGGACTATATTAGGTCGTAGCCATGTCCAATGACTCCGATACGCTCCACCAGCAACTGAAGCAGTCCTTCGCGCTGCTAAGGAGGCATCTTTGACTGGGATGCTTCCGTCGCACGCCTTGATGAGCTGAACGCGCTTTCCGAAGACCCGGCTCTGTGGAACGACGCCGCGGCGGCTCAAACCCTAATGCGCGAGCGCAACCGTTTATCCGGCCTGATCGAGGGCGTGCGGAAGATGGAGGGCGAGGCGGACGACGCCGCCGAACTGATCGCACTTGCGGAAGCCGAGGACGATGCGGGCATGGTCGCGGATGGGATGGCGACGCTCCGTGCCGTCCAGGAAGAAGCCAAGCGTCGCGAGATCGAAAGCCTGCTGTCCGGTGAGGCCGACCCGAACGACGCCTATTTGGAGGTGAACTCCGGCGCTGGCGGGACCGAGGCGCAGGACTGGGCGGAGATGCTGGCGCGCATGTATGGCCGCTGGGCCGAGCAACACGGCTACAAGGTGCAGCTCATGGAACAGTCGGAGGGCGAGCAGGCCGGCATCAAGTCGGCGACCCTGCAGGTCACCGGCCCCAACGCCTACGGCTGGCTGAAGACGGAGGCCGGGGTCCACCGGCTCGTCCGCATCAGCCCGTTCGACAGCGCCGCCCGGCGCCAGACCAGCTTCGCCAGCGTTTGGGTGTATCCCGTGGTGGACGACAACATCGAGATCGAGGTCAACGAGAGCGACATTAAGGTGGACACCTACCGGGCGAGCGGCGCCGGTGGGCAGCACGTGAACAAAACAGACTCCGCCGTCCGCTTCACTCACATCCCAACCGGCATTATCGTCGCCTGCCAGACCGACCGCAGCCAGCACCGCAACCGCGCCACGGCAATGACGATGCTGAAGGCGAAGCTGTATGAAGCCGAGCTTCAGCGGCGTGAGACCGCGGCCAATGCGCAGGAGGCTGCCAAGACCGAGATCGGCTGGGGTCACCAGATACGCTCCTACGTGCTGGCGCCTTACCAGATGGTGAAGGACCTCCGCACCGGCGTCGAGAAGGGCAACCCGGCGGCCGTGCTGGATGGCGACCTCGATGAGTTCATGGCGGCCGCGCTCGCGGCCCGGGTGGGCGCCACGCGCAGCGACGCGAGCGCGCAGGCGCAGTAATATCAAACACCTTTCGCACTGATTGTTTCCGCTATTGTGTGCAGCGGCACGGCAGTCCACGGCAGCATGAACGGCGCTGGATTGCCACGCCGCAAGCGGCTCGCAATGACGGCCCTGCAACGTCGGGGTCAGTGCGACGGACCGTTAGCACACGTTATCGGTAACATCGCCGCTGGATCAAACGCCAGCGCTGTTCCGGTTGGGATACGGTGGGTTCCAGGGTAACGCGGCCGGCTTCCGTTAACGAGCCCGGCAAAACGCATCTTCCATAGTAGTATGCTGCGGCGAGGTGGTTGCGGGATCGCGCCCACCCTCCACGCCTGTCCTGTCCCGGCGCCAGCCCAGCCGTCCCCAAGCTAGGCAGGGTATCGCATGAACCAAGCCTGACTGACATTGCCCCGGAGCGGATCGAATACTCCGACAAGCAGTTCGCAAGTATCTCCCAGGATTTCGATTCGCCTGTGGAGCAGGAGTGGAAGCAGGGCGGCTTTAAGCAACCTTGAACCTTGGCATCACACTGGCGATACTTGGCCAAGTTTAGGGCCTTCTGCGGTTCTATGCTGCAAGGGAACGGCTATATGCCAATTATCGCCCTCAGGCCAAGCTGGCACAGGCACAGGCTGATCTAGGCATAGTAAGGCGGCGGCCTTGCCCATCCCAAGCCGTTCCCGGATAGTGCTCGGCTTAACCTGCGTTGAACTTCAGTGCGGCTTTGCTGGAATGCGTGGACTACCGTGGACAGCCGGACCATCGGCGCGAACGGGTTTTATACGGCCAACGACAAGAACTGGCAGGGGGGACCAATGAGCATCACCACCGCTGACACCTTCGAAACCAACGTACCCCAGCGCTTGGACCGGCTGCCCTGGAGCCGGTTCCATACGCTTATCGTGATGGCTTTGGGGATCACCTGGATCCTGGATGGGCTGGAGGTGACGCTGGTCGGCTCGCTCGCCAGCGCCATCGCCGCCAGCCCCCGGCTGCAGCTGACGGACTTCGAGGTCAGCCTGACCGCTAGCTCCTACCTTGCCGGCGCCGTCGTGGGGGCGCTGTTCTTCGGCTGGCTGACTGACCGGCTCGGCCGCAAGAAGCTGTTCACCATCACGGTGCTGATCTACCTGCTTGCCACCATTGCCACTGGCTTCTCCTGGAATTTCTGGTCCTTCGCGCTGTTCCGCTTCATCACTGGCGCGGGCATCGGCGGCGAGTATGCGGCCGTCAATTCCACGATCCAGGAGCTGATCCCCGCCCGCAAGCGGGGCTTCACCGACTTGGTCATCAACGGCAGCTTTTGGATCGGCGCGGCGCTCGGCTCGCTCGGCGCCGTGGTGGTCACGAACCCCAGCATAATGAACCCGGAACTGGGCTGGCGCGTCGCGTTCATCATCGGCGGCGTTATCGGCGTCTTCATCCTGTTCCTGCGGCGCTTCATCCCGGAGTCCCCCCGCTGGCTGATGACGCATTGCCAGCCGGAGGAGGCGTCCCGGGTCGTGAGCGGCATCGAGGCGTGGGTGGAACAGGACACTGGGCAGCCGTTGCCGCCGCCCGCGCCGGGCATGCTGCGGCTGTGCCGCCATCAGAAGGAGTGGTTCCTGCCCAGCCTGCGGACGCTGGCAACGGAGTATCGCAGGCGTACCGTGCTGGGCATCGCGCTGATGGCGTCGCAGGCGTTTTGCTACAATGCAATTCTGTTCACCTACGCGTTGGTGCTGACGCGGTTCTATGGCGTCGAGCCCGGACATGTCGGCTGGTTCATGCTGCCCTTTGCGCTCGGCAACTTCATGGGACCGCTGCTGCTCGGCAGACTTTTCGATACGTTGGGACGCAAGCCGATGATCACGGCTACTTATGCCCTGTCTGGGATCCTGATGGCCGTAGTAGGCTGGATGTTCGCGCAGGGCTGGCTGGATGCGACGCAGCAGACGGTGGCCTGGACGGTCATCTTCTTCTTTGCATCGGCTGCTGCGTCGTCGGCCTATCTCACGGTTGGCGAAACCTTCCCGCTGGAGGTGCGGGCGATCGCCATCTCGGTGTTCTACGCCATGGGCATGGCATTGGGCGGCATTGCCGGCCCGGCCGTGTTTGGCCACCTGATCCAGACGGGGTCGCGGGACGAGGTGCTGTGGGGATACCTGCTTGGCGGCGGGCTGATGGTGGGCGCCGCGGTGGTGGAATGGGTGCTGGGCGTAAGCTGCGAGTGCCGGTCCCTGGAGGAAGTCGCGCCGCCGCTGTCTGCTGCATGAAACCATCGCCAGGCTGCGCCGTTGATATCCTCACGGCATTAAGCCGTCGTGGAGTGACTGCAATGGTTGACGAAAACCGGGTTGAAGGCGCTTGGGATAAGGCCAAGGGTGCCGTCAAGGAAGGCATCGGCAAGCTGACCGGCGACGAGAAGCTTCAGGGCGAAGGCATGGCGGACAAGGCCAAGGGTAAGGGCGAAAGCGCTGTCGGCGGTGCCAAGGATACCGTGCGGGATGCGGCTGACAAGATCTAGTCCCTCTTGACCGGACTGATGCGCGGGCGTCCTTCGGGGCGCCCGTTTGCATTCCGGCCTCTCCCGCTGCACCACAGGATGCGCCATATGGCTCCTAACATGTGGAGTGCTGGGGTTGGTTGACCGTCAAGGCTATCGGGATGCAATGGCTCGGCTAGGTGCCGCCGTCAGCGTTATCACCACGACCGGACCGGATGGAGACGCCGGGTTTACCGCATCGGCAGTGTGCAGCGTCACCGACGACCCGCCCACGCTTCTGGTTTGCATGAACCGGGATAGCAGCCTGCATGATACGCTCAAGGCCAACCGCGTCCTGTGCGTCAACACGCTCGCGGCGGAGCAGGAGGCGCTGTCGCCGTTGTTTGCGGGGCTGACCGAGACCCCGATGCCGGAGCGGTTCGACGCAGCCGACTGGACACGTTTGGTGACGGGGGCGCCAGTGCTGGCGGGCGCGGTGGTGTCGTTCGATTGCCGGATTACCCAGGTGGTTGAGGTGGGCACCCACAGCGTGATGTTCTGCGAGGTGCAAGCCATCCAGGCCGGGGAGCACCATGAGGGACTGATTTATTTCGGCCGCTCCTACCATCGGATCACGGTGGCAGCGGCTTAATGCTCAGGCAGGTGTTCGGCGGCATGGGGCAAGCCGGCTGTCGGAACCGCTAACGCCAGGCTCGGCTACATTGAGGCATAGGGGCTGCGTTCCTTGGTCTCCGCATTACCCTGTGCGACCCGTTCACCAGTTGGATTTGTGCTCTGGCCCAGGACATTTGAGCACGATCTCATCCAGTGCTGCCGGTGTGCTCATGCCAACCGTCTTCCGCTCCCATCCTATCGGCGATTGCGAGGAGGGCATTGACGCGACAGCCCAATAGCTGCCGGGAAACTGTGCTGCTGCTAGGCCCAAGCAGAACGGCCCGGGACATGCCCGGGCCGCGCAGCGTCAGGGAAGACGGGCCTCCTACATCGAAGACGGGCGTCCTACATCTCGGAGTAGTTGCCGTTCTTCCAAACATAGAAGACATATCCTGCCGCAGTCACATCGCCCTTCTTGTCGAAGGAAATGTCGCCCAGGACGCTGTTGAACGGCTGCCCGCTATGCAGGACGTCGGCGACCTTCTTGCCGTCCACCGAGTTCGCCTTCTTCGCCGCCTCCGCCCAGATCTGCAGGGCGGCATAGGTATAGAGCGTGTAGCCCTCGGGGTCGAAGTTCTTGGCCTTGAACTCCGCCACGATCGGCGCCGCGCTGGCGCTCTTGCGCGGGTCGGGCGGGAAAGTCATGATCGTGCCCTCGCCGGCGGGTCCGCTGATCTGCCAGAACTCGTTCGTCACCAGGGCGTCGCCGCCAACGATGGTGACGTCCATGCCCTGCTCCTTGGCCTGGCGCGCGATCAGCCCGGTGGCGGTGTGGTAGCCGCCGACATAGATGACCTGAATCCCGGCCTGCTTCATGCGGCTAATCAAAGCGGAATAGTCGCGCTCCCCGGCGACATAGGCAGTGTAAAGCGTCTCGGTCACTCCGGCGGCGTTCATGGCCTTCTTGGTCTCGTCCGCCAGTCCCTTGCCGTAGGCGGAGTTGTCCTGGATGATCGCAATTTTCTTGTCTTTGAATTTGTCGGCCAGATACTTGCCGGCTAGGGCGCCCTGCTGGTCATCGCGGCCGCAAACGCGGAAGGTGTTCCAGCTTCCCTCGTCGGTGTACTTCGGGTTCGTGCTGGCCGGGCTGATCTCCAGAATGCCCTCTTCCCCATATACTTTGCTAGCCGGGATGCTGCTGCCGGAGCAGTAGTGCCCGGCGACCACCGCGACCTTGCGGCTGGCCATCTGGTTGGCGACGGAAACGGCCTGCTTCGGGTCGCAGGCGTCGTCGCCGACTTCCAGCACGAGCTGCTGGCCGTTGACGCCGCCGGCCTTGTTGATGTCGGCGACCGCCTGCTCGGCGCCAGCCTTCATCTGCACCCCGTGGGCGGCTTACTCGCGGGTCAGGGGGCCGACGGTGGCGACGCGGATTTGCGCCTGGGCCGCGCCGACAGTGGCCAGCAGCGCGGCGGTGGCGAAGAGAGTCCTGCGGAGCATGATGGGGTTTCCTCTTAATTCCTAGGCGATTGGAGCGTAGGCGAGACAAGTGGCGGCGGGAAGGCGGTAAAGTAGAAGTCGGAGGTCTTCCCCCCCCTCTCCCTTTGGGAGAGGGTCGGGGTGAGGGGGGCTTGTTGCGGAGCGGGGCGCACATCTACAACTCGAATACCGTCCCAGATGGGCGAGGTTTGCGCTTGAAGGCCCCCTCACCCCGACCCTCTCCCGGAGGGAGAGGGAGACGAAAGTAGTGCCTGGTGCCCCATCATTCTTGATTTTATAAGTATAGCCGCCAGCTTTGGCCCGAGCGTTGCAGTGCGTAAACATGTCACATCAGTGCTGACGCGGCACTAGTGCCCGCCTTCCAGATAGGCCGCCCTGATTTCCGGCCTGGCCAGCAGCTCCGCCCCTGGACCGGCCATCGTGATCGCGCCGTTGACCAGCACGTAACCCCGGTGCGCCAAACGCAGCGCCTGGTAGGCGTTCTGCTCCACCAGCAGCACCGTCAGTCCGGTCTCCCGGTTCAACTGCCGGATCGCGCCGAAAATCTGCCGCACAACCAGCGGAGCCAGCCCCAGGCTTGGCTCGTCCAGCAGCAGCAGGCGCGGCCGACTCATCAGCGCTCGGGCGATGGCCAGCATCTGCTGCTCGCCGCCCGACAAAGTGCCGCCGCGTTGCGCCAGGCGCTCCTTAAGGCGGGGGAACAGGGTGAACACCAGCTCCCGCGTTTTCTCGTAGTCTTTCATGCCGACGACCTGCGCGCCCATCAGCAGGTTCTCCTGCACGGACATGCGCGGGAAGATGCGGCGTCCTTCGGGCGACTGCGCCATGCCCATGTGCATGATCTCATGCGTTGGCAGGCGCGTGATGTCGGTGCCGTCGAGCAGGATGCGGCCGTGCCGGGCATGCGGGCTGCCGCAGATGGTCATCATCAAGGTGCTCTTGCCGGCGCCGTTGGCGCCGATCAGGGTCACGATCTCGCCGGGCATCACGTCGAGGTCCACGCCGCGCAAGGCTTGGATGGCGCCATAGAAGGCTTGCACGCCCTCAAGTTTCAGCAAGGGCGTGGTCACTGCGCAGCAGCCTCAGGTGCGACAGCCTGGGGCGCTGCGGCCAGCGGCGCATCGGCGTCGTCCTCGTCGCCCTCGCCCAGGTAGGCGGCGATGACGTTGGGGTCGGCGCGTACATGCGCCGGGTCGCCGTCGCTGATGCGCTTGCCGTGATCCAGCACGACGATGTGGTCGCTGATCCGCATGACGACGCCCATGTCGTGCTCGATCAGCAGGATGGAGCAGCCGTCGGCCTGGATGGACTTCAGCAGCGCCGCCAGCTCGTCGCTTTCCCTGGGGTTCAGCCCGGCAGCTGGCTCGTCCAGGCACAGCAGCACCGGGCCGGTGCACATGGCGCGGGCAATCTCCAGCCGGCGCTGGTCGCCGTAGGGTAGGGCGCCGGCCGGATCGTCGGCGCGGGCCAGCAGGTTGATGCGGGCGAGCCACTCGCGCGCCTGCTCGATTGCCACAATCTCTGCCCGGTGATGCCCGCCCAGGCCGAACACCGACAACAGGCCCGACCCGACGTTGGGCATCAGCATGTTGTGCTGCGCCACCAGCAGGTTCTCCAGCACGGTCATGCCGGCGAACAGGCGTATGTTCTGGAATGTGCGGGCCACCCGCGCCCGCCTGGCGATGCGGTGGCCCGGCATGGATTGCAGGGAGAAGGTCCCACCGTCCCCATGCGCCAGGACGATGCCGCCGGAGGTCGGCTTGTAGAAGCCGGTGATGCAGTTGAACACCGTCGTCTTCCCGGCGCCGTTGGGGCCGATCACCGAGGTGATCTCGCCCCGCAGCGCCTCGAACGACAGGGCGTTCACCGCCGTCAGCCCGCCGAAGCGCATCGTCAGGTCAGTGACCCGGAGCAGGGGGTCAGCCACGGCCTTCCGCCACCAGCTCGGCCGAGATTTCCCGCCGTTTTCCCAGGGCCACGCTCGGGGTGCGGCCCGACACCAGCCCGCGCGGGCGAAGCACCATCGTCAGCACCATCGCGCTGCCGAAGATCAGCAGCCGGTAGTCCTGCAGGTCGCGGAACAGTTCCAGCCCGCCGATCATCACGATGGCGGCCAATGCCACCCCGAGCTGGCTGCCCAGGCCACCCAGCACGACGATGGCGAGCACGATGGCGCTTTCGAAGAAGGTGAAGCTTTCCGGGCTGATGAACGCCGCCCGCGTGGCGAAGAACGCCCCAGCCAGCCCGCCGAACCCGGCGCCCATCGCGAAGGCCGTCAGCTTTGTCACCGTCACGTTGATGCCGAGGGAGCGGCACGCGACCTCGTCCTCACGCAGGGCCTCCCATGCCCGGCCCAGCGCCACCCGGCGCAGCCGCAGCGTCACCCAGTTGGTCAGCAGCGCCAGAGCCAGGATGACATAATACAGGAACGCGACCCGGTGCGTCGGGCTGTAGTCCAGCCCGAAGAAGCCAGAGAAGGTGCCGGGTCCGCCTTCCGCCGAAAACTGCAGGCCGAACAGGGTGGGACGTGGGATGCCGCTGATGCCGTTGGGGCCGCCGGTGACGCTGACGCTGTTCAGCAGCACGACCCGGATGATCTCGCCGAAAGCGAGCGTCACGATGGCCAGGTAGTCCCCGCGCAGCCGCAGCACGGGGAAGCCGAGCATTACGCCCCATAGCGCCGCAAGGATGCCGGCCAGGGGGAGGCAGGTCCAGAAGCCTAGGCCGAAGGTCTGCGCCAGCAGCGCATAGGAGTAGGCGCCCACGGCGTAAAACGCGACGTAGCCCAGGTCCAGCAGCCCAGCCAGGCCGACGACGATGTTCAGCCCCCAGCCCAGCATAATGTAGGTCAGCACGAGGATGCCGAGGTCTATGCCATAGCGCCCGACAATCAGCGGCAGCACGACGGCGAAGGCCAGCAGGGCCGGTGCGACGAGGCGGCCGGCGCGCGTCAGCCCTTCGGCCAAGGTGCGGTTGGCGACGTAGCCGGCGGGCCGGGCGGGAATGGATAAGCGCAGCAGCCGGCCGAAGAACACGGCGGCGACGGCGTAGGCCAGCAGGTCCGGCCGGGGCACGAGCACGGTGCCGGTCGGCGTCGCCTCGGTCTTCAGTCCGAGCATCGCGCCGAATAGGCCCAGCGCGACCAGGGCGGATATGCCGGCGTCCCGCAACGCGGCGGCTAAGCCGCGGGTGCTGGCCTTCTTTGTGATGGTTGCGGCGGCGCTCATACCTTCTCCACGTCCGCACGGCCCAGCAGTCCCGTGGGCATGAAGATCAGCACGATGATGAGCACGCTGAACGCAGCGACGTCCTTGTATTGGACGCTGAAGTAGGCGGACCAGAATGTCTCGATCAGCCCGATGGCGAGGCCGCCCAGCACGGCGCCGGGCAGGGAGCCGATGCCGCCCAGCACGGCGGCGGTGAATGCCTTCACGCCGGCGATAAAGCCGATGAAGAAATCTATGACGCCGTAATACAGCAGGAACAGCAGCCCGGCGACCGCGGCCAGCGCCGCGCCGATGACGAAGGTCAGGCTGATGGTGCGGTCGGTGTCTATGCCGAGCAGCCCCGCCATCTTCCGGTCCTGCTCGCAGGCGCGCATGGAGCGGCCTAGCGGCGTGGCGGTCACCAGGTAGGTGAAGATGCCGAGCACGACGAGCGTCGTCACGATGATGACCATCTGCATCCAGGTCATCTGCACCGCGAACCCGTCCATGTTCATGATCTGCACGCCGCCGGGGATCTGCGGCTGGATGACCTTCACCCGGGCGCCCTGGCTGATCTGGGCGAAGGCCTGCAGGACGATGGACATGCCGATGGCGCTGATGAGCGGCGCCAGGCGGAAGCTGCCGCGCAGCGGGCGGTAGGCCAGGCGCTCAATGGTGAAGCCATACAGCGAGGCGATCCCCGCCGCGAACACCAGCGTCAGCAGCAGCGCTAGGGGCACGGAGGTGATGCCGAAGCTGGACAGGGCGGTCAGCGCGATCAGCGACAGGAAGGCGCCGATCATGAACACGTCGCCATGGGCGAAGTTGATCATGCCGATGATGCCGTAAACCATCGTGTAGCCGACGGCGATCAGGCCATAGATCATCCCGAGGGTGACGCCGTTGATGAGCTGTTGCAATGCGTAGGCCAAGGCGTCTCCTGAGTGCCGGACCCTTGCAGAGAACACCTGGCAGGGCAGCCATGCAAGCGCCCATGCGAGTGCTGCGGAGGTTTGCAATGCCGGGGAGGCGCTGCTATATCGCGGTTTCCGCACGGCGGGGCGCTTAGCTCAGTTGGTAGAGCAGCTGACTCTTAATCAGCGGGTCGTTGGTTCGAACCCAACAGCGCCCACCA
>CAXTOB010000098.1:0-16651 GCA_964245505.1 uncultured Acetobacteraceae bacterium
CGGCCAGGGCGTGCCACACCCGGCGCTGCCCGCCGCCGCCCTGGCCTGGCTGCTGGCCTGCGCCGACACGCCCGGGCGCCGGGCAGACGCCACCTTCGCCTTCGGCCCGGCGGAGGCCAGCGCACTCCTGCGGGTGTCATACGTCGGCCAGGTCGGCCCGGACGAGCTGCTGCTGCGCCTGGCGCCGGGCCGCAGCGACGAGGAAGCGCTGCGGGGCGCGCTCAACCTGACGTCCCGAGAGGCGGAGGTGCTGCTATGGCTCAGCCGGGGCAAGTCGAACCGCGACATCGCCGAGATCCTGGGCCTCAGCCCGCGCACCGTGAACAAGCACCTGGAGCAGATCTTCCTGAAGCTGCAGGTGGACAACCGGGCCTCCGCCACGGCGCTGGCAGTACGGGCATTGCAAGGAGATTGATCCGCCCATGCTGGCCCAGCTTAAAAGACAAACCGGACATCCAGCGGTCAGGAAAGCAACAAACCTCGCGCATCGCCTCTGGCTGCATCCATGCAACAACGCCAGTGCTTACCCACTGGCACGCCGTCCTCACCGCCCGCCATCGCAGTCTCACACCAGCGGCCCGCCGAACCGGCCTTCACGTTGCCCAGCCGTCATTGCGAGCCGCACTTGCGGCGCGGCAATCCAGGACCGCCAGCAAGGTCCTTGCCAACCTGGAACGCCGCGTCGCTGCGCTCCTCGCAACGACAAAAACGGTCAGAGTGAAGGGCATTTGGTATCAGTCCAGCCAGCGCGGCGCCCCGCACACAAAGAAACCCAGCGCCGCGCCCGCGCACAAAGAAACATTGAACGTCCGGATGCCGGCTCCCTATCATCGCCCCTAACCGGCGGCGGGAACCGGCAGGATGGTCGTCCTACCCCTCGGAGATAAGCCAATGGCGCAAGCGGCGGACCGGCACGGTCAGGGCAACCCTTCAAGCAGCCCGGCGCACGGCGCGGCAGCACTCGCGCTGCGCGGCATCTCAAAGCGCTTCGGCGTAAACCAGGCAATCGACAACGTATCCTTGCAGCTCAACAGCAACGAGTACGTCTCCCTCCTCGGCCCCAGCGGTTCCGGCAAGACCGTCCTGCTCCGCCTGATCGCCGGGTTCGAACGCCCGGACGCAGGCGAGGTGTGGCTCGGCGACGAACCGGTATCGGCACTGCCCGCATATCGTCGCGGCATCGGCTTCGTGTTCCAGAACTTCGCCCTGTTCCCGAGCTACACGGTCTTCGACAACATCGCCTTCGGCCTAAAGAACGGCGGCATCAAGGACAACCCCGCCACACGACGCGACCGGGTCAAGGCGATGATCGCCCTGGTCGGCCTCGAAGGGCTGGAAGCACGCGCCGTCCACCAGATCTCCGGCGGCCAGCGCCAGCGCGTCGCCCTCGCGCGCACCCTGGTCACGGCGCCGCGTCTCGTCCTGCTCGACGAACCCCTCGGCGCGCTCGACGCCAATCTCCGGGCGCGCATGCGCGGCGAGCTGCGCCGCATCCGTGAGCAGCTCGGGACCACGTTCCTGCACGTCACCGGCAGCGAGTCGGAGGCTCTCTCGATGGGTGACCGCGTCATCATGCTCGACGCCGGACGCATCGCCCAGATCGACCGGCCGCAGACCATCTACCATCACCCGGCAGGGCCAAACGTCGCCCGGTTCCTGAACTGCTACAACATGTTCGAGGGCATCATCGACGGCGGCGCCTTCCGCGCCAACACCGCCGCCTTCCCAATTGCCGGCCCAGTGGTCCCAGCGCCAGCCCCGCACTACGCGATCCGCCACGATCTTGTGCAGATTCGGCCAACCTCTGCGCCTCCCCTGGGCGGCGAAGCAATGGTCGAGGCCACGTTCCTAGCCAGCGAATATGCCGGCGCAGTAGTCATCAATCTATTCGCGCTGCCCGGCGGCCGGGTCGTCGAAGTGGAAAGCCACCTCAGCCATCGCCGCCCCGAGCCGCTGGACGTCGGCCGTGGCTACACTCTTGCATGGCGGGCGGCAGACGCAATCGTATTCGGGTAACGCTGCATGACGGTTCTGCCGCAAACGACCATCAACGGCCTACCCGCCACTGCCGCCGTTCCCGCGCGGACGCCCCGCATCGCCAAGCCGCCGGGAGCGGCCTACTGGCTGATCGCCCCCGGCGTGATCTGGATGGCGCTGTTCCTGCTGCTGCCGCTGCTGATGATGCTCTACGTCTCGTTCTGGACGCAGACCACGTTCAAGATCGAGCCGACCCTGACCACCAAGAGCTGGGTCGCCTTCTTCTCCAGCAGCACCTATGTCGGCGCGCTGTGGACGACCATCCGCATCTGGCTCATCGTGCTTGCGGCCACCCTGGTCATCGGCTACCCGGCCGCGCTGTATGTCGGCCTGCTCGTCCGCAACAAGACGCTTGCGACGGTTCTGCTCGTGCTGTGCGTGATCCCGTTCTGGACGTCGTTCCTGATCCGCGTGCTGGCATGGCGGCCGATGCTGGGCACCGAGGGCGCGATCAACATCATCCTGCGCTCGCTCCACCTGATCGACCACCCGATCGAGGCGCTGCTGTTCACCGACCTGTCGGTCATCATCGGCATGACCCAGATCTACTGCGTGTTCATGGTCGGGCCGATTGCCTTCACCCTCGGCCGCATCGACCCCAACATCATCGAGGCCGCGCGTGACTTGGGCGCCGGGTTCGGCCGCATCTTCCGCACCATCATCCTGCCGCTCAGCATGCCCGGCGTCGTGGTCGGCGCGATCTTCGTCTCCGTCATGGTGCTCGGCGAGTTCGCCACCCCGGCCGCGCTGTCCGGCCGCAAGGTCAACCTGCTCGGCAACATCATCGTCACCCAGGTCGGCTCGCTCAAATGGGCGTTCGCGGCCGTCGCCGGCGTGGTGCTGACCGGCGTGATGGGAACCGTGGTTGCCTTACTCCTGCGGGTCGTTGACCTGCGCCGGGAGCTGTAAGCGGTGCAGGGGGGCGTGCTCAAGCCGGTCCTATCCGCCTACACCATCGTCTTCCTGACGTTCCTATACGCGCCGTTCCTGGTGCTGGCCGTGCTGTCGTTCCAGACGGGTCCGGAGGGCGGCCCGCAATTCCCGATCATCGAGTGGTCCACCTACTGGTATCGCGACATCTTCGGCCTGACCCCGCCGTCACGCATCGCCCCGCTGCCGATCCAGGAGGGGCTATTGCGGTCCCTGAGCCTGGCCTTCGCGACGATGGTAGTCTCGACCGTGCTGGGCGTGATGTCGGCCCAGGCGTTCCGCCAGCGCTTCCGCGGCGCCGGCGTCGTGTTCTACCTCATCGTGCTCGGCATGATGGTGCCGGGCGTGCTCGTCGGCCTCGGCATGGCCCTGGTCGCCAACACGTTCGGCATCGACCGGCACTGGTATTCGACCGCCTTTGTGCTGCACGTCGTTTACACCTTCCCGTTCGCGTTCCTGGTGATGCTGGCGATCTTCAACCGGTTCGACCGCTCGCTCGAAGAGGCCGCCTGGTCGCTCGGCGTTTCGCCGGGCCGGACGTTCCGGACGGTGACGCTGCCGATGATTTTCCCCGGCGTCCTGTCGGCGATGCTGTTCTCCTTCAAACTCAGCTACGACGAGTTCTCCCGCACCCTGTTCGCCTCCGGCCGAGACCTCACCCTGCCGCTCGCGATCTACGGAACCTTCTCGGTCGAGATTCACCCCAACATCTTCGCCTTCGGGGTGCTGACCACCCTGTTCTCGTTCGCGCTGCTGACCGTCTATGCGATCCTGATGACCCTATCGGTCCGGCGCGCCCGGCGCTTGGCGATCCAGGAGGAAACATGAGCGGCACCCTGGCCATCGTGACCGGCGCCGGGTCGGGCATCGGCCAGGCAAGCGCCCGGCGCCTGGCCCTGGAGGGTTACGCCGTCGCCGTCAACGACCTCGACCCGGCCAGCGCGCAGGCCACCGTCGAGAGCATCGTCGCCGCCGGCGGCCACGCCATCGCATGCCCCGGCGACGTCTCCGACCCGGCCGCCGTCACCGCCTTCGTCACCGCCGCCGAAGCCGCGTTCGGCCCCTGCGCGGCGCTGGTGAACAATGCCGGCTTCGTGCACCAGGCCCGCTTCGTGGACCTCACGGTCGCCGCCTTCGACCGGATGTTCGCCGTCCACGTGCGCGGCAATTTCCTGTGCACATCGGTCGTGCTGCCCGGCATGCTGGCGCGCGGCACCGGCACGATCGTCAACATCGCGTCGCAGCTCGGCCAGATCGGCGGGATCGAGCTGGCGCACTACAGCGCAGCCAAGGCAGCCATCATCGGCATGACCAAGTCCCTGGCGCGCGAAGTCAGCGCGCAGGGAGTGCGGGTCAATGCGATCGCGCCCGGCCCGATCAACACGCCCCTGGTGATGGGGCTGTCGGAGGATTGGAAGCGGGTCAAGGCGGCCGAGCTGCCGCTGGGCCGGTTCGGCGAGCCGGAGGAGGTCGCCGCGGTCGTCGCCTTCCTGGTCTCGCCGCAAGCCAGCCTGTTCGTGGGCCAGACGCTCGGGCCGAATTCGGGAGACGTGATGCTGTGAGCGATGCGGGCAAGACGGTGCTGATCTCGGGCGCCGGCATCGGCATCGGCCGGGCCACGGCGCTGGCGTTCGGTGCGGCGGGGTATCGGGTGATCGTCACCGACGTGCTGGAGGCGGAAGGCGAGGGGGTCGCCTCGGAGATCCGCAACGCGGGCGGAGCAGCGGAATTCCATCTGCTCGACGTCCGCTCGACCGAGGCCGCCAACCGCGTGGTCGCCGATGTCGAACACCGGTTCGGCGCCCTCGCGGCGCTGATCTGCAACGCCGGCATTGCCCACAAGACCCCGCTGGCAACCATCACCGACGAGGTTTGGGACCATACGTTCGAGATCGACCTGAAGGGTATGCTGCGGCTGATCCGCGCCGCGGCGCCGGCGATGCGCCAGGCGGGCCAGGGCGCAATCGTCTGCACCTCCTCGATCATGGGCGTGGCATACGGATGGGACGAGCACGTGCCGTACTCAGCCGCGAAATCCGGCGTGGTGGGCCTGGTGCGTGGCCTGGCCGTAGAGCTGGCCCGCTCCGGCATCCGGGTCAACGGCGTGGCGCCGGGCTACATCCGCACCGCGCAGCTTCTCTCGCGCGAGCATTCACTCGGCCCGGAAGCGGCAGAGCGCGCCGGCGAGTTCATCCCGATGGGCCGCATCGGCGAGCCCGGCGAGATCGCCGACGTGATCCTGTTCCTGGCATCCGCGGCGGCCCGCTACATGACCGGGCAGGTCGTCGTGGTGGACGGCGGCCTCCTGGTCGGCCGCTATTAGCACTCGTTTCAACGGAGGGTTGGCAGCAATGACGTACTTTGCAGACACGGATCGCCGAAGCCTGCTGAAGGGCGCCACCAGCGCCATCGCCCTGACGATCGGCGGCGGCACGCCATTCCTATCCTCGCGCCGGGCCTGGGCGCAGGCCAACGTGCTGGCCAAGGAGGAGTTGCGCACGATCGGCCTCGCCGTGACGGTGCAGGAGCGCATCCTCGCCGACTACAAGAAAGAAAGCGGCGTCGGCTCGGCGCAAGGGACCGCCGCGACCTTCCCCGACGCGCAGACCAAGATCCTTTCCGGCTCCAAGGACTATGATTGCTGGGAGACGATCGGCGAGCGCCTGCCGTCGGTGGTGCAGACCAACAACATCGACCCGATCCCGGCGGCCTCGCTGAAGAACTGGAGCAACATCCGCGACACCTTCACCAAGCCGGACCCGAAATGGGGCAAGGCGGACCAGATCACCGGCCAGATCTGGACGGACGACGGGCACAGCAAGCTCTGGATGGTTCCCGCCGTTTATAACTACGACTCGATCGGCTACAATCCCGACATCGTCTCCGCCGAGGAAGCCAATAGCTGGACCGCCATCTTCGACAAGAAGTGGAAGGGCAAGTCCGGCCTCAACACCGATCCCCTGATCGCGATCGGCCAAGCGGTGATGGCGATGAACACGCTCGGCCTGTCGGACGTGAAGAACCCCGGCAATCCCAACCAAAAGGAGATCGAGGAGGCTGCCAAGTTCCTGATCTCAAAGAAGAAGGACGGTCAGTTCCGTGCGCTCTGGGGCGATTTCGGCGAGCTGGTCAACCTGCTCGCATCCGGCGAGATGGTGGTCTGCGACGCCTGGCAGCCGGCGGTGATGGCGGTCAAGGCGCAGGGCAAGCAGTGCAAGTACGCCGTCCCGAAGGAGGGTTACCGCGCCTGGTCAATCGGCCCATCAATGATCGCCGGCAGCCGGAACAAGGAGGCGGTGATCTCCTACGCCGACTACTGGCTATCCGGGCCGCCCGGCATCACGGTCTCGGAACAGGGCTACTACTCGCCCACCACCAACATCAAGAACGTCATGCCACCGGACAAGTATGCCTTCTGGTACGAGGGCAAGCCGTGGAAGGGCGCACCCGAGCGCGGCATCAAGGAGGGCGACCTGCGCGACGGCGGCTCGCTCGAAACACGCGCGGCCCACGTGGCCTACTGGCACCAGTGGCCGGCGGAATACGATCTGCTGGTTTCGAAGTGGGACGAGTTCCTCAACGCCTGACACCCTGACAAACGAGGGCTTGGTGCTCTACGACCTGGAACTGACGTCCCTCGAAAAGACCTACGACAACGGCACCCCGGCGGTGCTGGACTTCAACCTCAAGGTCGAGAAGGGCGAGTTCATCGCCTTCCTCGGCCCGTCCGGCTGCGGCAAGACCACGACGCTGCGCATGATCGCCGGCTTCGAGTCGATCACCGACGGCGACCTGCGCATCCGCGGTAAGCGCTACAACGAGGTGCCGCCGGAGCGGCGCCCGACCTCGATGATCTTCCAGAACTACGCCCTGTTCCCGCACATGACCGTCCGCCGCAACGTCGGCTACGGCCTGGAGGTGAAGGGCATGCCGCGCGCCGAACGCGAAGCGAAAGTGGACCGCATCCTGGACCGCCTGAGCCTCTCCGACATCGCCAACCAGCGGCCAGACCAACTTTCCGGCGGGCAGCGGCAGCGGATCGCCCTTGCCCGCGGCCTGGTGGTCGAGCCGCAGATCCTGCTGCTCGACGAGCCGCTCGGCGCGCTCGACGCCAATCTTCGCAAGGCGATCCAGGCCGAGCTGAAGCTGCTGCAGCGCAACCTCGGCATCACCTTCGTCTTCGTCACTCATGCGCAGTCCGAGGCGCTGACCCTATCGGACCGTATCGTGGTGATGAACCAGGGCCGGATCGAGCAAATCTCGACCCCGCTTACGCTCTACACCCGGCCAGCCACGCCGTTCGTCGCCCGCTTCATCGGCCGCAACACGATCTTCCCGGGCAGCGCCGGGTCGCAGCCGGGCCAGGTGACGACCGAATTCGGCGCGTTCCGCGGAACCCCCGGTGCCGAGATCGCGGCACAGGCGCCGGCGGAGATCGTCATCCCGTCCGAGGCGTTCGACGTGTTCGACGCCGAGAACCGGGACCGTGCCGGCCTAGTGGCCGAATACGCCGGCAACGTGGTCGAGGGCCGGATCACCCGGCGCGAGGTGGTGGGCTACCTGGTGACTCTCGACGTGGCGCTGCCCGGCGGCCGCCCGGTTGCCGTGGAGGGCCACATCGAGAAGTTCGGCGCCAACGTACTCGGACCCGGCCAACCGGTATGGCTGGCCTGGCCGCAACAGGAAGCCACTGTCATTGCCGCCTGAGCCGGGGCAGGCTGCCCCGTACAGCAGCGCGCCAGAAAAAGGGGGGAGACAGCATGACCAAAGAGATCTTCTGCGGCTTCGGCATCGACGTGGATGCGGTGGCCGGCTGGCTCGGCAGCTATGGCGGCGAAGACTCGCCGGACGACATTTCCCGCGGCCTGTTCGCTGGCGAGGTCGGCAGCCCGCGCCTGCTGCGCATGTTCAACCGCCTCGGCATCAAGACGACCTGGTTCATCCCCGGCCACTCGATCGAGACGTTCCCCAAGGAGATGCAGGCCGTCGCCGACGCCGGCCACGAGATCGGCATCCACGGCTACAGCCACGAGAACCCGATCGCGATGACGCGCGACCAGGAAACCGAAATTCTCGACAAGTGCATCGAGCTGGTGACCAAGCTCAGCGGCAAGCGGCCGACCGGCTACGTCGCGCCGTGGTGGGAGTTCTCCACCGTCACCAACGAGCTGCTGCTGGAGCGCGGCATCAAGTACGACCACTCGCTGATGCACCACGACCATCTCCCCTACTACGTGCGGGTCGGCGATAGCTGGACCAAGATCGACTACGCGCAGAAGCCGTCCACCTGGATGACCCCGCTCAAGCGCGGCCATGAGACCGACCTGATCGAGATCCCGGCAAGCTGGTATCTCGACGACCTGCCGCCGATGCTGTTCATCAAGAAGGCACCGAACAGCCACGGCTTCGTCAACCCGCGCGACATCGAGCAGATGTGGCGCGACCAGTTCGACTGGGTTTACCGCGAATACGACTACGCCGTGTTCCCGATCACCATCCATCCAGACGTCTCCGGCCGCCCGCACGTGCTGATGATGCTGGAACGCCTGTACAGTTACATGATCGGCCACCCCGGCGTCCGGTTCGTGACGATGAACGAGATGGCGGACGACTTCGCCCGCCGCTCGCCACGCGCGAAGTAACCGCGCCATGTGCGCGCTATGCGGCGTCCTGGGCGGCTCGGACCACTGGACCGATGCCGCCAGCCGGCCCGGCGTATTCACCCGCAACACCGACCCGGTCGAACGCCGGCGCGAGCGGGCGCGCCGCGTCGCCGGTGTAAATCGCGTGCTGGCCTGCTACGGGCTACGCCTGTCGGACTGGCAGGCCAGCGCCTTCCTGCTCGCCACCGCAACCGGCAAGACCGAGATCGTGGACAACCTGACCCATCTCTGGGCGACCGCCGAACGCCTCACCGGGCGCCCCTGCGACCCGCTCGACCCCGCGCTGATCGCCCGCTTAGAGGCGTTGCCCGCTTAGAAACCCCGCTTAGAAGCATCGAGTGACCTCAATGGCCCGTCGCCCTGACATTTACGTTGCAGAACCGTCATTGCGAGCCGCGATGGCGGCGCGGCAATCCAGGGCCGCCAGCACGGTCCCTGCCGGGCATGCCCACGTCGCTGCACTCCCCGCAATGACGGAAACGGTCAGATCAAAGGGCGCTTCGCATGACTGAGCTGTTCACCCCGGTCAACCTGCTGACCGGCTGCCTCGGCTCCGGCAAGACGACGCTGCTGCAACGCCTGCTGGCCGACCCAGCCCTGTCCGACACCGCCGTCCTAATCAACGAGTTCGGCGAAGTCGGCCTAGACCACCACCTGCTGGAGCGCATCGACGACACGATGGTGCTGCTCCAATCGGGCTGCCTATGCTGCACCATCCGCGGCGAGCTGTCCGACGCGCTGCGCGACCTGCACGTCCGCCGCGCGCAGGGCGCGATCCCGCCGTTCCGCCGCGTCGTGGTCGAGAGCACCGGCCTGGCCGACCCATTCCCGATCCTCTCCACCGTCCACGCCGACCCGGTGCTGCGCCACCATTTCCGCCTCGGCAACGTCATCACCACGATCGACGCCGTGAACGCCCCGGCACAGCTCCGCCGCAACAAGGAAAGCGTGCGGCAAGTGGCAGTGGCCGACCGCCTGGTGCTGACCAAAACCGACCTGGCCGACCCGGCCGCACTCATGGACGATATCCGCGCCATCAACCCGGGCGCGCCAGTCTGGCGCGCCGCGGACGACCCACTCGATGCGGCGGCCCTGCTGGCGCACGACGTGTTCGAGCTGGCCAGCAAGAGCGAAGCAGCACAGCGCTGGTTCGCCCAAGAAACCCAGGCGCCAGCCCAAGCGCACCACCACGACCCAAACCGGCACGGCACCATCCGAGCCTTCACCCTGACGTTCGATACTTCCCTGGACTGGACCCTGTTCGGCATCTGGCTGACGATGCTGCTCAACCGGCACGGCGCATCGGTGCTCCGGGTAAAGGGCATCCTCAATGTGGCCGGAAGCGACGCCCCGGTCGCCGTGCACGGCGTGCAGCACCTGGTGCACAAGCCCACCCACATGGCGGCCTGGCCGGATGCGGACCGCCGGTCGCGCCTGGTGTTCATCGTCGATGGGCTAGATCCGGGCGTGCTCGAGCGCTCCTTGCGCGCCTTCATGGGCGTGCCCGCGTCGGTCGGCCTGCAAGCAGCGGAGTAGGAAACGAAGATGCCCAAAACGATCGACATCAACTGCGACATGGGCGAGGGGCTAGGGCCGTGGACCCTAGGCGACTCGCCCGATAGCGCCCTGATGCCCTTGATCAGCTCGGCCAACATCGCCACCGGCTTTCACGCCGGCGACCCCAACCTGATGGACGCCACGGTCGCTATGGCGGGCCAGCATGGCGTCGGCA
Organism: uncultured Acetobacteraceae bacterium; assembly: GCA_964245505.1. Taxonomy (GTDB): domain Bacteria; phylum Pseudomonadota; class Alphaproteobacteria; order Acetobacterales; family Acetobacteraceae; genus DASWOJ01. The sequence continues at coordinate 10,363 of CAXTOB010000098.1, forward strand.
TCGGCGCGCATCCCGGTTTCCGCGACCTGCATGGGTTCGGCCGCCGCTTCATGACCGGCTCGCCGGCGGAACTGGTAAACGAATTGCTGTATCAACTAGGAGCATTACGCGAGTTCACCCGCCGCCACGGCCTCAAGCTGCAGCACGTCAAGCCGCACGGCGCGCTCTACATGCACGCGGCCAAGGACGAGGCATTCTCGCAGGCTCTAACCGAGGCACTGCAGGCAGTGGGGCCAGACCTCCACCTGTACTGCATGGACCGCTCCGTCACGGCCGGCATCGCCCGCGCCGCCGGCCAGCCCGTCGTGCGCGAGTTCTACGCCGACCGCGATTACGACCGCTCCGGCTCGATCGTGTTCGCCCGCCGGGTCGCCGCACCCGACCCGGCCCATGTGGCCGACAAGGTCGTCCGCGCATGCCTCGACGGCAAGGTCGCAACGGTCGAGGGCGACACGATCGACATCGAATTCGAGTCGATCTGCTTCCACTCCGACACGCCCGGCGCGTTGGCGATGGCGACCGCCATGCGGGCAGCGCTCGAACGCAACGGCATCCGCATCGCCCCGCCCGCTCACTTCGTCGCGCAGTCCGAGCCGGTCCCCGCCTAAGCGGACAAGCCCGAACAGACAAGCCTAAACGGACCCGCCTGAACGGAGACACCTCCCATGCCAATCCAAACCATCGCCTCGCCGCTTCCCGGCACCTTCTACCGCGCGCCCGAACCCGGCGCCCCGGTCTTCAAATCCGAGGGCGACACCGTCGAAGCCGGCGACACGATCGGGCTGATCGAGGTCATGAAGACCTTCACGCCCGTCACCGCCGAAACCGCCGGAAAGCTCGTCCGCTTCCTCGTCGAAAACGAGGACCCGATCATGGCCGGCCAGCCGCTCTACGAGCTGGAAGGCTAAGCCGATTGGCGAGCCAAAAGACCCTGATCGCCAACCGCGGCGAGATCGCAGTGCGCATCATCCGCGCCGCCAGGGAACTCGGCATCGCCACCGTGCAGGTCCACAGCAGCGCCGGCCGCGCCACGCTAGCGACAACGCAGCCCCTGCACGCCGCACTGCTCCACGCCCCCGAAGTCATCGCCGCCGCTGTCCACACGCGCTGGCTCGAAACCTGGCTCGAAACCCATCCGATCGCCAAGGAGGACGCCCACCCATGACCGCACGTTATTCGTTCGGCGGCGACGAGCACATCTTCGTCGAGGTCAGCGAGGCGATGTCGCTCGACGCCTTCTTCACCAGCCTCTCGTTGACCAACGCGGTGCGCGAGAGCCGCATCCCCGGCGTCACCGAGATCTGCCCGGCGAATGCCTCGTTCCAGATCAAGTTCGACCCCGACCGTATCGCCCCCGACGACCTGCTAGCCGAGCTGAAACGGCTGGAAGGGCAGGCGGGCCAAGCCAACCCGGTGCTGCAAACCCGCATCATCGAGGTGCCGGTTTACTACAACGACCCCTGGACCCACGAGACACTGATGCGCTTCCGCGAGCGCCACCAGGACCCGGCTGGCACCGACCTAGACTACGCCGCACGCATCAACGGCTTCGGCGACGTTGACGCCTTCATCGCCGCGCATTCGGGCACCCCATGGTTCGTCTCGATGGTTGGGTTCGTGGCCGGGCTGCCGTTCATGTATCAGATGGTCGAGCGGGCCAAGCAGATCGAGGTGCCGAAATACCTGCGCCCACGTACCGACACGCCGCGCCTGACCGTAGGCCACGGCGGCTGTTTCGGCTGCATCTACTCGGTCCGCGGCGCCGGCGGCTACCAGATGTTCGGCATCACGCCGATGCCGATCTACGACCCGCGCCAGCAGATCAGCTACCTGCGCGAGTTCATGATCTTCTTCCGCCCCGGCGACATCGTCGCATTCAAGCCGATCGACCGGGCCGCCTACGACCAGGCCGTCGAAGCCGTGGATCACGGCCGCTACGAGCCGCGCATCCGTCCCGTCACCTTCGACCTCAACGCCTTTCGCCAAAGCCCGGACGCCACCAGCCGGGCCGTCATGGAGACGTTGCATGGCCATTGAAGTCCTCAAGCCCGGCCTCTCGACCTCGGTGCAGGACCTCGGCCGCCCCGGCTACTACCACCTGGGCATTCCGATCTCCGGCGGCATGGACCGCTACGCGCTGCGGGTCGCCAACATGCTGGTGGGCAACGACGAGGATGCCGCCGTGCTGGAGGCGGTGTTCATGGGGCCGGAACTACGGTTCGGGCACGACTCGATGGTTGCCGTGACCGGCGCCGAGCTGGCGCCCCGCATCGACGGCGCCGCGCAGGAAACCTGGACATCGTTCATGGTCAGGGCCGGCCAGGTGCTCTCATTCGCGACCCTGCGCCGGGGCGCCCGCGCCTACATCGCGGTCTCCGGCGGCATCGACGTGCCGCTCGTGCTGGAAAGCCGCTCGACCTACCTGCTGGGCGCCCTAGGCGGCCTCGAAGGCCGGGCACTCAAGGCAGGAGACCAGTTGCAAACCCTGCCCAACGTGCGCAACGCCGCCGAACACCGCACAGTCGCCGCGTCGCACCGGCGGCTGCCGGCAGAAACGGCAGAGCTGCGCGTCATGCCCGGCCTCTACTGGCACCGCCTGACCGAGACGGCCGGCGCCAGCTTCTTCGCCGACACCTGGAAAGTGGCGCCCGAGGCCGACCGGATCGGCTACCGGTTCCGCGGCGGCCGCCCGCTCACATTCAACGAACGGACGCAGCCATTCGGAGCGGGTTCGGACCCCAGCAACATCGTTGACAGTTGCTACCCCTACGGCTCGATCCAGGTGCCCGGCGGCACCGAACCAATCGTGCTCCACCGTGACGCCGTCTCAGGTGGCGGCTACTTCATGCTCGGCACCGTCATCTCCGCCGACATGGACTTCATCGGCCAGCTCCAGCCGCACACCCCGGCGCGGTTCGTCGCCGTGGACATGGCCGGCGCGCTCGCCGCCCGCCATGAACGCCAGTCCATGCTGGCGGAGGTGCGCGCGCAACTGCGATGACACTGGCACGCCGTTTGCTCCGCTCCCCAGGAAATATCCGGCGGAGGCCAAGCCATGGACATCGGCGTGTTCATCCCGATCAACAACAACGGCTGGATCATCTCCGCGACCTCGCCGCAATACATGCCGAGCTTCGAGCTGAACCGGCAGGTCGTGCAGCGGGCCGAGTCCTACGGCCTCGACTTCGCCCTCTCGATGATCAAGCTGCACGGCTTCGGCGGCCCGACAGAGTTCTGGGACCACGGCCTCGAAAGCTTCACCCTCATGTCGGCCCTCGCTGCGGTGACAACCCGCATCCGGCTGTTCGCCTCGGTCGCCGTGCTGACGATCCCGCCCGCGATCGTCGCCCGGATGGCGAGCACGATCGACGACATCTCCGGCGGCCGGTTCGGCGTCAACATCGTCTCCGGCTGGCACAAGATCGAGTACAGCCAGATGGGACTCTGGCCCGGCGACGCCTACTTCGGCACCAGATACGACTACAGCACGGAATACGTGCAGGTGCTGCGCCAGCTCTGGGAAGACGGACGTTCGGACTTCAAGGGCGCCCACTTCACCATGGACGACTGCCGGCTCAGCCCGCGCCCGAAATCGCCGATCAAGCTGGTCGCCGCCGGGCAAAGCGACCGCGGCATGGCGTTCGCGTCGCAATACTGCGACTACAACTTCGCGTTCGGCGAGGGGATCAACGAGCCCTTGAAAGCCACCGGCACGGCCGGACGCCTCCTCCAGCACGCAAGCCAGACCGGGCGCGACGTCGGCAGCTACCTCCTCTTCATGGTGATCGCCGCCGCGACCGACGAAGCCGCCATGGCGAAGTGGGATCACTACAATGGAGGCGCCGACCAGGAAGCGCTCGCACACCTGCTCGGCAAGGCCGCCGAGGACACCGCAACCGCGAGCACCTCGATGGCCGCAACGATCCAGCGTTCGCCCTCGCCGATCAACTTTAGCATGGGCACCCTGGTCGGGTCCTATGCCCATGTGGCGGCGATGCTGGACCAGGTCGCGACGATCCCCGGCGTGAAGGGGATCATGCTGACGTTCGACGACTTCATCACCGGCATGGATGCGTTCGGCCGCTCGATCCAGCCGCTCATGCAGTGCCGCCGCGACCGCCTCATGCTGGAACACCGCGCCGCAAGCTGACCATCCAGCCGTCGCCGCTACGAAGGGTGTCCCAGGCGGTTGATGCGTAACGGCAACCTCCACGAGATCGAAGCCAAGACCCGCAGCCACCCGGCCGAGCACCGCAAGCAGGTGCGCCAGGAGCGAAGCCAGCCGGTCGCCGAGGTCACTGGTATGCGCCGCGGCAGTTCACCCCGGCATCCGCGCAAGCCGCGCCGGATCGTCCGCAAAATGACAAGCCGCGAAGTGCGCCGGCGCGACCTCCCGCAATTCCGGCCGCTCGGCAGCGCACACGTCCTCCGCAAGCCAGCACCTAGTCCGGAACGGACACCCCGAAGGCGGCTCGATCGGGCTAGGAACGTCCCCCGTCAGCACGATCCGCTTGCGCCCAGTCGTCCGCTCGCTGCCCGGCGTCGCCGAGAGCAGCGCACGCGTATAAGGCATCCGCGGGTCATCATAGAGCTGCTCCGCCGCCGCAAACTCCACCATGCGCCCGAGATACATCACCCCAACCCGGTCGCTGATATATTCCACCACCGAAAGATCATGCGCGATGAACAGGTAGGTAAGCCCAAACTCCCGCTGCAAGTCCGCCAGCAAGTTCAACACCTGCGACTGCACGGAAACGTCGAGCGCCGAAACCGGCTCATCGGCAAGCACGAATTTCGGCCGCAACGCCAGCGCACGGGCAATGCCGATCCGCTGCCGCTGACCACCACTGAACTCGTGCGGATACCGCCCCAGGTGCTCGCGCCGCAGCCCAACGACCTCAACCAACTGCTCGATACGGGCGTCCCGTTCGTCCCGCGACAGCACCCCCTGCACGATCAGCCCCTCGGCAATCACCTGCCGCACCGTCATCCGCGGGTCGAGCGAGCCGAACGGGTCCTGGAAGATCGCCTGGATATCGCGCCGCACCCGCTTCAGCCGTTGGCGCGGCAGCGTCACCAGGTCCTCCCCCTCGAACAGGATCTGCCCGGATTGCGGCCGCTCAAGCCGCAGGATCGACCGTCCAAGGGTGGACTTGCCGCAGCCTGACTCCCCAACCAGCCCAAACGTCTCCCCACGCCGAATGCTGAAAGAAACGTCGTCAACCGCCTTCAGCCACTGCGCACCGCGCCCAAACCATCCGCCGGCGGTCTTGTAGTACGTGCGGAGGTTCGAAACCTCCAGCAAAGGCGTGGTTTCGGCGTTCACCCCGCTGGGCTCAAGGCTCCCAAAACCTGGATGCTTAGTATCGGATTTCAAAGGCTCCGCCTTTGATGGGGTTCCAAGGGGCAAAGCCCCTTTGTCTTGCGTCACTTTAGTACAACCAGCAAGCAACCCAACGCCCATCACCCAAATCCCGAAGCCCCGGGTCCACCGAGCAGGCCGTCATCGCATGGCCGCAGCGAGGCTGGAACGGGCAGCCCGGCGGCATCCGCAACGGATTAGGCACCGCCCCCCCAATCGCATCCAGCCGAGCGCCACGCTTAGCCCGCGTCGGGATCGAGGCCAGCAGCCCCCGCGTATAAGGATGCTTCGGCTCCGCCGTCACCTGCGCGACGCTGCCCCGCTCCATCACCCGCCCGCCATACATCACCAGCACCTGCTCGCAGATCTCCTCGACGACCCCGATATCATGGGTAATCAGCAGCACCGCCGTGTTCACCCGCTGCCGCAGCCCACGGATCAGGTCGAGGATCTGCGCTTGGATCGTCACATCCAGCGCCGTCGTCGGCTCATCCAGGATCAGCAGCTCAGGCTCGTTCACCAGTGCCATCGCAATCATCACCCGCTGCCGCATGCCGCCGCTGAGCTGGTGCGGATACTCCCGCAACCGCCGTTCCGGAGCGGGGATCCCAAGCAGCTTGAACAGCGCCAACGCCCGCGCCATCGCCTCGCCACGGCCCTGATCGCTATGCGCAAGAAACGCCTCCGCAAGCTGGTCGCCAACCCGGTGAACCGGGTTCAGCGAGGTCATCGGGTCCTGGAACACCAGGCAAACCTGCCGGCCGCGGATGCCGCGTATCTCCTGCTCCGACAACCCCACCATATCGCGGCCCTGCAGCAGCACCCGCCCGCCGGCAATGAACCCCGGCGGCTCCAGCAACCGCATAATCGACAGCGAAGTCACTGTCTTCCCAGACCCGGACTCCCCCACGATGCCAAGGCTGCCGC
>CAXTOB010000099.1:0-16320 GCA_964245505.1 uncultured Acetobacteraceae bacterium
TCGTCGATGGACGCATCGAACGACGGCGAGCCCCAGGAAAACTATCCGAACTCGCGGGCCTTCTCGGGCTTTCGCCACTGTCCGGAACGACCGGCATCGGCCATACCCGATGGGCCACGCACGGCGCTCCCAACGAGGCCAACGCGCATCCCCATGGTACATTGCGGGTCTGCATTGTGCACAACGGCATCATCGAGAACCACGCCGAGCTGCGCAGCGAGCTCGAGGCGGCGGGCCAAACGTTCACCACGGAAACCGACACTGAAACGGTAGCCCAGCTTCTCGACCTTTACCTCCGGGACGGGATGCAGCCGGTCGAGGCAGCGCAGGCCGCGTTGCAAAGGCTCGAAGGCGCCTATGCCCTTGCCATGATCTTCGCCGGCTACCCCGATCTTATGATCGTGGCCCAGCACGGTGCGCCGCTTGCAGTAGGCTTCGGCGATGGCGAGATGCTGATAGGCTCGGATGGGCTCGCCCTGGCCCCGCTGACCCGGCGCATCTCCTACCTCAACGACGGTGACTGGGCAGTCGTGGACCGCCACGGCGCCCGTTTCTTCGACGCCAGCGGCACGCCCGTCGAACGCCTGCCGATGCTCTCGTGCCTGACCGGCGCGCTGATCGGCAAGGGTGGTTTCCGCCACTACATGGAAAAGGAACTGCACGAGCATCCGGCCGTCATCGGCGCGACCCTTGCCCGCATGCTCGACCCGGCGGCCCGCTCGATTGTGCTGCCATCGCTCGGGGTCGATTTCACCCAGGTGCCACGGGTGACGATCAGCGCCTGCGGCAGCGCTTATTATGCTGGCCTTGTCGGGCGCTGGTGGTTGGAGACCTATGCCCGCCTACCGGCCGACATCGACGTTGCAAGCGAATTCCGTTACCGCGCCCCGCCGCTGCCTGCCGGCGGCCTCGGCCTGCTGGTCAGTCAGTCGGGAGAGACCGCCGACACCCTGGCTGCCCTCGGCTATCTGCGCGAGCAAGGCCAGCGCATCGTCTCCATCGTCAACGTGCCCGAAAGCAGCATGGCGCGGAAATCCGATGCGGTGCTGGAGACCGTGGCCGGTCCGGAGATGAGCGTTGCCAGCACCAAGGCGTTCACCGCCCAGCTCACGATGCTCGCCTGCCTGGCGCTCGCTGCCGGGCGCGCCCGGGGCGTCATCACCGCCGAACGCGAAGCCGAGCTCCTTGCGGCGCTGCGTGACCTGCCTCGCCTGGCGCAGCAGGTGCTCGACCGGGACGAGGCGGTCCTCGTCGTGGCACGGCGCGTCGCCCGTGCTCGCGACGTGCTCTATCTCGGGCGCGGCGGGTGCTTCCCCATCGCCCTCGAGGGCGCCCTCAAGCTCAAAGAGATCAGCTACATCCATGCCGAGGGTTACGCCGCCGGCGAAATGAAGCACGGTCCGATCGCGCTCATTGACCAGGCGGTGCCGGTGATTGCCATCGCGCCGTCGGGTCCTCTGTTCGAGAAGACAGCGTCCAATCTGCAAGAGGCGGCGGCGCGGCACGGCCAGATCGTCGTGCTGAGCGACGCGGTCGGCGCGGCCAAACTCAGCGGCATCGCCGCAGAGACCATTGTACTGCCGGCAGTTGATCCATTCCTGGCGCCCATCCTCTACGCCATCCTGGTGCAGATGCTGGCCTATCACGTCGCCGTACTCAGGGGCACCGATGTCGACCAGCCGCGGAACCTCGCGAAGTCCGTAACTGTCGAGTAACGGCCCACTATTCAGAAGGAGAATCTCCTGTGTCACAAAACCGACAAGCCATCGGTGGCGGGTCCGAACCGGATGAGATGGGCAACCTGCGTCCGCTCAGCGGTCCCGGTGCGGAGCGCGCTGTGCGGCGGTCGGGCATGGGTGTTGCCGCTCTCTCTCTCGGTGCACTCACCCTGGCTGGGCTAGGGGTTGGCGCGATGCGCATCACCCCTGCCGACACGGCGCATGCGCTTGATGGTCTGTCCGCAGCCTGGGCTCATCTGCGCGGCTATCAGGAGCGTGTCGTTGCCCCAGTCGAACCACGTCTCAACCCCGAACCGATCGCCATCGCCAAACCGCCGCCTCCCGCCGGACAGAGCGCCATCGCCTATGGTGATCTGCTCAAAGTCACGTTCTTTGAAAGCTTCAGCGTGTCCCTGGGCGATCCCGCCCGCAAGCCGGACACTCAAGCGATCAATGCGATCTATCCACGTATGGATCTCTCCGGCGATTATCAGGTGGATGAGGCGGGTGGGGTGGATGTCCCGCGCCTCGGTCGTTTCGCTGCCGCCGGCCAGGGTGCTGGGGCCCTTGAGGCCCAGCTCGCCGCCATCTTCCGGCGTTTGCTCGGCCGGCCGATCGACGTGCATGTCGCCATACTCGACCGCCGCCCGGTTTACGTCCTGGGCGGCCCGCGCGGCGGCGCGACCATTAAGCATGCGCCTGGCATGATCGTGCTGCAGGCGCTCGCCGAGGCGGGCGGATACCAGCGCGACGCGTCCGGCGTTTCGCGGACGATCGAGATTATTCGAGAAACCCAACGGCTCGGCGACGCCCAGGACAGGCTGGCGCGGGCACTGGTCCGCCAGGCGCGTCTTATGGCCCTGCGGGACGGACTTGCCGCAGTCGAGCTGCCACCCATTACGGCATCTCGCCTAGCCAAAATGCACCCGCAGGCCGCCATTGCTGCGCTGCTCCGCGACGCTGATGTGGCGCTCAAAGTAGAGCGGCAGGCGTACTCCGAACGTCTCGCGCTCGCGGAACGCGTTGTTGGTATCGCGAAGACCGAGCTCGGTGCGCAAAATCTGCGCGTCACGCAGGCCCGGGTGATCGCGCAAAGCAAGGCCGCGCGGCTGCGGGATTTCGAGACGATCGCCTCCCATGGCAGCGTCTCGCAGTTCAAGGTGAGCGATGTGGCCATCGACGTCGCCGAAGGCATCGCCAAGCAGGAGGACTTGCTGGTTACGGCGGCGCACGCCGATGCGCGGCTGGCGGAGGCCGAAAGCGCCCGCACCAAGGTCTTGCAGGCCCACACCGCCCAGGGTGCGCGCGAGCGCGTAGCCGTCGAGCAGGAGGTGAGCGATCTCGATCGCGCCATCACCTCGATCCAGGCGGTGGTTGCGACACTCAGCAATGGTCAGGCCGCGCTGGCCGAGATCAAGGCTGGTCCTCCTGCGCTGCATATCATGCGGCGCGGGCCCGGCGGAATGCTCCTCATACCCGCCAACGAGACGACCCTGCTGATGCCGGGCGACGTGCTGCAATTCGATCCGGCCGAGCCTTCGACACGGCCAGCTGACGCCAGTGCAAGTCTTTAATCCGACGGGAGAAAACGATGACAAAGTCTGACAAGGTCCAGTCACTCGCGACGACTCAATTGTCTCGGGTCACCCACCCGGGAACGGTTACCCAGGCGGTGATCATGGCGGGTGGCAAGGGCACAAGGCTCATGCCGTATTCCGCGCTCCTGCCCAAGCCTTTGATGCCGCTCGGCGATATGCCGATCCTCGAGCTGCTGCTTCGGCAGATGGAACAGGCCGGGATCACCGACGTGCTGGTCGCGGTCAATCATCTGCGTCACCTGATCGAAGCGTTCTTCGGCGACGGACGGAAGTTCGGCCTGCGGATCCGCTACATCAGCGAAGACAAGCCGCTCGGCACTGCTGGCGCGCTCGGCAACATGATGGACGAGCTGGACGAGACCTTCATGGTGTCGAACGGCGACCTGCTGACCACCATGGACCTGGTCGCGATGGTGCGGCAGCACTACGAGATGGGAGCGGACGCCTCGATCGGGGTACATCAGCGCGAGAACATGATCGACTTCGGTCTCATCGAGTTCGACGCCGAAAGCCGGCTGTCCGCCTACCGCGAGAAGCCGAAGAGCCTCTACTACGTCAGCATGGGGATCTACATCCTGCGCCGCGAGGCGATGCGCAAGATGGTGAAGCCTAACGAGTATCTCGACATGCCCTCGCTGCTGCTCGCGCTGCGCGACGGCAATCATGACGTCCGCTGCTTCCATGATGACGGCTTGTGGCTCGATATCGGCCGGCCGGACGATTTCGCCCGGGCCCAGACCATCTTCGAGCAGCACCGTGACTGGTTCCTTAAATGACGGCGCCCGTTCAGCGCGCGCTCGTGACCGGGGCCGAGGGCTTCATCGGCCGTCACCTCGTTCGCGAGCTCGAGCAGAATGGGACACTGGTCACTCGCCTGACCCGCCGCGCCAGCTCTGGCAGCGCCCACATCGCAATGGGCGACGCGCCTTGGCGGGCGGAGCACCTCGCGGAGATCATCCGGCGCGCCAAGCCTGACGTGGTGTTCCACTTGGCGGGCTGCACCACGGGCACTCCGGTGGAGCTTGAGACGCTCAACATCGGCCTGGGGTGCTCGGTGATGGAGGCGCTCAGCCTTGCGCAAGTGCAGCCGATGTTCGTCTGCTGCGGCAGCGCGGCCGAATATGGCAACGCGATCACCAGCGGCGTCGCGGCGCAGGAAGCGCTCGCTTGCGAACCTGTAAGCGCTTACGGAGCAAGCAAGCTCGCCCAGACTCGTTCGGCGCTTGCGTTTGGCGAGGCGACTGGAACGCGGGTGCTCGTCGCCCGAATTTTCAATCCAATCGGCCGCGGCATGCCATCGCACCTAGCGCTCAGCGACTTCGCTCGTCAGATCGCAGCGATGCCGCTGACCGGCGGGGTGTTGCGGACTGGCACTCTCGATTTAGCGCGCGACTTTATCGACGTCGAGTTGGTGGTCCGGGCTCTCCGCCTGCTCACGCAGCACCGGGACGCCCATGGCGTGGTCAATATTTGCAGCGGCCGGGCAACCAACCTCGCGCATCTGGTGGATATTCTAATCGCCGAATCGGGAAAGCCGGTGCACCTGGTGACTGCGCCCGAGCGGGTGCGCGCAGGAGAGCTTCGATCGATATACGGGGATGCGAACCTGCTCTGGCGCCTCGTCGGCAAGCTGCAAGAAACCGATTACCCGCGAGTGATTCAAGGTATCTGGCACGATGCGGCGGCGCACGCTGCAGGACGAATACAATGGGTCGCATGATCCTGCCGGAGCCGTCAACGGAACGGGGGACCAACGGCCGGTTTGGGATTATCGCAGTCCGCCAGGCGGGCGCCGTCCGGCAGCCTTCGCTGATCGAACTGATGTCGCTTGAGAACTGGCGGCGTTTCGCGCCTGAAACGCTCGGCCTGCTTCTGGTGATCACACTGATGCGCTACCTGATGGACGCGAGTTCACCGGGCGCTTCCAGCATGCCGCATGCATATTGGATACCGGTGCTGCTGATGGCGGCACAGTATGGCATCATCGGTGGCCTGTTTGCTGCGTTCTCGGCCAGCGTCATGTACTTCGCAATCGAGTTGCCGACGCAGTCAGCAGCGCAAGAATTCTATGACTACACAGCGTTTGCTGCCGCCCAGCCCTGTGCCTGGTTCGCTGCGGCGCTCGTGCTGGGCGGGCTGCGCACGCTGCACATGCATCAGCAGCAGCAGCTTGCTGACCGGCTCGAAGATACCAATGCCACCGCCGAGGAGCTTGCCGAGCGGCTCACCGGCACGGCGCGCGAGATGGGCATGATCGAGCGGCGCATCGCCGCTGATACCGCAACCATGGCGGTCCTGCTCGGGGCGTTCGCAGAGATCGATCTCTCGTCCCGCCATGCACTGCTCGTGAGCTTTGCTCCGATCTTTTGCCATGGCGCCGGCGCCGGCAGCTTTGCCGTTTACCTCTGGGACGGTGACCGGTTCACGCCTTGCTTCGGCTTTGAGGACGGCGCGCCGATCGTCCAGGCGGCGCTGGGTTCGCTTCCGCTGCTACGGGGCGAGCCATCGGAATATGGCTCCGGCGAAACTGCCATACCGCAACTGCCGCTCCGGGTCGCCATCCGGACGTCGGACGCTGCCAAGCCGATCGGCTACGCGGTTTGCACTCGGCTTGCACCCGTCCAAAGTCCGGTCATCGTCGTCCGCCGTCTCAAAGAGGTATGTCGTGTGTTGGCAAAGCTGCTCGCCGTCTGTCTCGAAGGTGTTCCGGGAGCAGGCGGAGCATGACCGTAATCGCACTGGAACGGAGAGGATGCCGACGCGAAGGGTCACTTCAACCATCCTGCTTGGATGCAGCCTTGTCGCGTTCGAGGCGATGCTGTTCGTCCTGCTATACACTGAGCGTTTCATCTGGCCGCTGGCGGTTGGGGTCCATCTCGCGCTCTGCCTCAATGTGGCGCTCCCTGGGCTGCGCAACATTGGACGGAGCGCTCCGGGCGCCGAGCGGCAGGGCGCGATGCTGCAACTCGCGGTCTGGACGGCGTTGCTGGGTCCCTTCGGGGCGCTTATCGGCATGACATTGCTGCTGCCTAGAGCCGGCACGGGATCCGCGGCATCGATTGCGGATACGGCAGCCGCGGCGGCTGAACCGGACGCCATGCCTAGCCGCCTAGAGACGTTGCACAATACGCTGCTTGATGGCCGTCTGCGCCTCGACGGGGCGCATGCCATCCGGCCGCTGCTCGACATCATCATTGAAGGCACGACGGCCGAGCGACTCGATGCGCTCGGGCTCATCGCCAAGCATTACCTCCCGGCGTTTGCGCCGGCGCTCAAGCGGGCGCTTCAGGACCCCGACACCTCCGTCCGGGTGCTCGCCGCAACGGTTATGGCCCAGCTGCACAACAGGCATACCAAGCATATCGGCGCACTTCAGGACGCCGCACAAGCTGCGCCTGAGCTGAAGGTTTGGCGCATGCTCGCCGAGGCGCGCCTCGCCTATGCCGCGAGCGGGCTGCTCGAGCCGGACCGGGCGAAACGCGAAATGGACGAGGCGCATGCTTGCCAGGCGCGCGGGGAAACCCCTGTGCCGCCAAAGCATCCTGTCCGGGACGAGACAGTGCTTCACTCTGCACCGGAAGCAGTCTCAAATGCCGCATGAAGGCCCCGATGCGGCGCAGACCGATGTCTGCCTCATCGTTGAGGGGGGCTATCCCTATATCTTGGGCGGGGTTTCCTCATGGATGGAGGCGTTTGTGCGCGCCTCGCCAACATTGCGGTTCCATATCATCGCCATCGGGGTATCGGCCCAGCCGCGTATCCCAAAATTTGCCCTTGCCGAAAACGTTGCGGGCATCACGGACATCCTCCTCGACCGGCCACCCGCAGGACGTACCCCCGGGCGAGCCGACGCAGCGAGAATCGCCTATGGCGTGCGGCTTATGCAGGATGTGCTCGCGGGCGCGCCGGGCACGAGCTTTAAGGCACTTGTCGATCTCGTCCGTCAGACGGGCTTCGGTCAAGCTGCGCTGCTCGATTCCAAGCCGGCGTGGAGCGCCATGGAGCAGGTCTATCACGAGACGATACCGAACGGGTCGCTCATTGATTTCTTCTGGACCTGGCGGTTTCTTGCCTGCAGCCTGCTTGCGATTGTAACCGCACCGTTGCCGGACGCGGCCGTGTTCCACGCGGTTTCTACGGGCTATGCCGGGCTGGTCGGCGCTTATGCCAAGCACGTCACAAGGCGTCCCTATGTCGTCACCGAGCACGGCATCTACACCAACGAGCGGCGCATCGAACTCAGCGTTGCGGAGTGGATCTTCGACTCCGGCGCGAGCGGCTTCCTGGTGGGAACCAAGCCCGCAGAGTTGCGCGAGGTCTGGCTGAAGGGGTTCGTGGCCTTCTCACAAGTGGCCTATGCGGCCGCCGATGTCGTCACCACCCAGTATCGCGCCAACCAGAACTACCAGCGTGCGGACGGCGCCCCCCGGGAGAAGCTCCGCATCATCCCGAATGGCATCGATGTCGATCTGTATGCCTCCGTCATCAAAAGCACCGAGGTGCGGCCACCAACCGCCCTGATGATCGGCCGGATCGTGCCCATCAAGGACATCCGCAACTTTATCGTCGCAGTCTCGCTGCTGAAGCGGCTGGTGCCGGAGGCCGTTGCCATCCTTATCGGCCCGGAGGAGGAAGACCCGGCTTACGCCGCTGGCTGCCGCGCACTCGTGGCTCAGCTCGACCTTACGGACACGGTCCAGTTCCTTGGCCGTGTGCCGGACGTGAAAACCTATCTCGGCTGCGCCGATGTCATCGTCCTTTCGAGCATCAGCGAAGCGCAGCCGATCGCGCTGCTTGAGGCGGCAGCGACCGGGCTGCCGGCGGTCACCACCGATGTCGGCTCCTGCCGCGAGATCATCGAGGGCTTTGCTGACGACCCGGTGCAAGGCAGGGGCGGCTTCGTAGTGCCGGCCTGCGATCCGAAGGCGATGGCGGAGGCGCTCGCCATTATATTACGCGACCGTGATATGCGTCTCGCAATGGGACAGGTCATGCAGAGGCGCATTCCGAAACTTTATCACAAAGAGCGCATCCGTCTCCTCTACGAGGAGCTTTATGCGGAGCTTCTGGCGGGTGCAGACGCCGCGGCCGGTGGTCCCGGAGCGACACACAGCGGTGTCGCAGCACCTGCCGCCGCTGGCCGCTTCTCGCTGAGAAGCTGGCTGCGCCGTTCCACTGCCACGGACCCAGGGACGTCTTTGCCAAGCAAGGCCAGGGTTAGCGCCCGCGGCGCCGCGTTCGGAGCCTGAGCAGGATGTCGGCGACCCACGCGAGCATTGAGCGGATGACGCGCCAGGGCGCGCTGAGCGGGATTGCGCTCGCTTATCTCTGTGCGGCGCTGATGGTGGCGGGTCCTTGGATCTTCACCATGCTTGGCATCGCCGGGCTGAGCGCCGTCAGCTGCGCCGCGCCGTGCGAGCAGCTGCCGTTGTTCCGCACCATCGCGATCTACAGTTCGATGTTCTCGCTCGTGGTGACGAGCCCTCTCGCGTTCTTCGCCGGACGGCATGCCGCCGACAAGCTGCATGGCGGTCAAACGGAGGGCATCTTTGGGATGCTCGTGGCCGAACTCGCCGTGCTCTGCCTTGCGACGTTTCTTGTGGCCGTGCCGGTTTACTGTCTGTGCACGGACCTCGATGGCCCGACAAAGCTGGCGGCGGTGCAAAATGCGCTGCTCATTGGCGTCTCCTGGCTCCTCATCCCGTTCCTGGGTGCATTGCGCGCCCATAAGGCCATCCTGGCCGCCTTTGGTGCCGGTGCGGCGACCATGACCGCGCTCGGCTGGGTGCTCGTTGATCCGAGCGTGACGGCACTGATGACAGGCTTCAATGCGAGCTTCGCCCTGATTGACGCCATCATGATGGTTTTCGTCGTGCGGCGTATCGGCTGCGCCATCCGCTGCGAGTCTGGCCTGCTGCGGCGGTTTCGCGAGAAGTGGGACCTGCCGGCCTGCGGCCTCGCTTACGCTCTCGGGATCTGGGCGGACAAGGTCGTGATGTGGTACGGGTTGCCCTGGCACGAGGCTCCGGCGGGTGGCCTGACGATGGCGGGCATGCTCAGGACCATGCCGAGCTATGATACCGCGGTATTCTGGGCTCAACTCGCCTCGATCCCCGTCGTCGCGATCGCCTTCGTGCATGTCGAGCCTGAGCTCAAGATGCTATTCGGCCGGCTTTATGGCCGCATCGGTGGTCAAGCCAGCTTGCGCGAGCTGACCGCCGCCATTCAGAACCTTCGGATCCACGTCATTTCAAGCGTTGCCACGATCTTTGTGGCGCTTGCAATCGTCACGACTGTTTCGATACTGTTTTCTTTTGTATTCATGAACCAGCTCGGGCTCAGGCCAAGTTACATGAGCATTCTTAGGATTTCGCTCACCGCCATGACTTTTCATTGGAGCGCTATGTTCTGCTTCGTCTTTCTGTTATACTTCGACCTTCGCCGCAAAGCGCTTCTCATTGTTGCCGTTTACGCAGTCCTCAATACTGTATTCACCATGGTATTTCTTGAGGTTGGACAAGCGTACTATGGCTACGGCGCAATGATCGCTGCTGCAATCACCTTCATCGTGGCCTTCGCAGTGCTGCTATCCGAGCTGCCGTGGCTGCATTATCATGCTTTCATAACGAACAATTCGTCCCTTTAAGGAAACACCACCTTGTCAGACCATAACTTAATTGCTGGCCGGAAGGTGCTCGTCACCGGGGCGGGCGGCTTCATCGGCAGCCATCTGGCCGAAGCCCTGGTCGAAGCGGGCGCTGACGTCACCGCGATGGTCCACTACAATTCGGGCTCGCTCGTCGGCAACCTAGCCTTTGTCGAGCGGCGCGTCCGCGGGCAGTTCAAGATTCTCAGCGGCAATATTGAAGACAGCGACTTCATGCTCCGTGCGATCGAGGGTCAGGAGATTGTCTTCCACCTCGCTGCCCTGATCGCGATCCCCTACTCCTATACTTCGCCCCGCAGCTACGTGAGGGCCAACGTCGAAGGCACGCTTAACGTGCTTGAAGCGGCCCGCCGCTTTGGCACGGCACGCGTCGTGCACACCTCCACCTCGGAAGTGTATGGCACCGCGCAGCGGGTGCCGATCGACGAAACCCACCCATTGCAGGGTCAGTCGCCCTACTCAGCCTCCAAGATCGGTGCCGATAAGCTTGCCGAGAGCTATTACCGATCATTCGACACGCCGGTCGTGACGGTCCGGCCGTTCAATACTTTCGGGCCACGCCAGAGCGCACGGGCGTTTATCCCGACCATCATTTCGCAAGCTGTGGTCCGCAACGAGATCCGGCTCGGTGCGCTCACGCCCGAGCGCGACATGACCTTTGTCAGCGACAGCGTCGCCGGTTTCATTGCCGCCGGGACGGCGCCTGGTATCGAGGGCATGACCATCAACCTCGGAACCGGCGAAACCCATTCAGTCGGCTGGTTTGCCGAACGGATCCAGCACCTGATGGGGACGTGCAAACCGATCATACAGGATGATCAGAGAGTCAGACCCGAACTCAGCGAGGTCCGTAAACTCGTGTCCGACAATACCCTGGCGCACAGCTTGATGGGCTGGGCGCCCAAGATGGGGCTAGATGACGGTCTTCAACAGACGATCGCCTTCGTCGAAGCGAACCGCGACCTGTTCCGGACCGACGAATACGTGCGGTGAAGCTCTTTACTGCCCGGCTGGCTTCCAGCCGGGCAGCAAGCGAAGAAGAGTAAGCAAACAGTGACATTGCCCGGACAGTTCTTGCTCCTCGTGCTTGCCATCGCCGCTGCGGCGGCAGCGACGATGGCCCCCCGCACGGATGAATGGCTCGCGGTGATGCGCGACGACCGAAAGCAGGCGCAGATCGTGGCCCTGCTTGAACCGAAGCTGGCGCGGGACGGCGCCAACCCGAGCCTGCTCGCAACACTCGGGCGCGCCCATGCCGATCTCGGCGACACGGCCTATGCCATCGAGCTTCTTGAGCGCTACGTCGCACTCCGGCCCCAAGACGCGGACGCCTATGGACGACTGGCCGGGCTTTACGGGGCTGCGGGCGATGTCGGCCGGCAGACGGAGGCGCTCGAAAGATCGGTCGCGCTCGCGCCAAAGTTGCCGCGCGTCGCCGAACTTGCGGTGCTGTATCGATCCCTGGAGAACACCGACGCGGAACGCGACTTGCTGACGCGATTCGCAACTGATTTGACGGTCCAGAGCGGACTTCTGCTACGGCTGGCCCAGCTCCGTACGGACAACGGCGAGCCGCTGCGCGCCATTGCTGCCCTTTCTCGCGCCGAAGTCATCGCGATGATTCCGAAGGAGAGCCGTAACGACGAGGAGCGCCTGCTGCTTGCTACCCTGCTTGCCGATACGGGGCAGGGCGCCGAGGCCGTCCGGCTCGGCAAGCTGTGGATCGCGCAGTGGCGCCAGGCTTGGCTTGCCAACCGGTTGCTGCTGTTGGTAGCGCCGCGGGCAGCCGCCGAAGACACTTTCGTGCTCGCCGATGCGGTCGCCGATCTACATCCGGCGATACGCCTTTACATGGTCAAGCAACTGGCAGAGCAGAATGCCCCTATCGTGGCGCAGCACCTGCTCAAGACCTGGCGGCTGGCCAATCCGTGGCCGTCGGCAGATGATCTCGCCGGGTTCCTGTCGGCCTGCCGGGAGTGGGGCGAACCGGCCATTGTCTGGGAGGCGTTTGGAGAGGTGCTCGGAGGCGGCGCGGCGCCCGAAATCGTCGCGCGCTACGCCAACGCGATCGCAGCGGAATTCGGCATCGGCGCACTCGCACCGTTTTGGTCCGCCATTCCATCCGAGGCGTTCGAGAAAATGCCGCTGCTCGTTGCGCGGCTTGCCTTCGCCGAGGGCGACCTCGTGCGCACACGGTCGCTTATCGGCGCCGTTGATGTCG
Organism: uncultured Acetobacteraceae bacterium; assembly: GCA_964245505.1. GTDB lineage: Bacteria > Pseudomonadota > Alphaproteobacteria > Acetobacterales > Acetobacteraceae > DASWOJ01. Next base: position 12,205 of record CAXTOB010000099.1, read on the forward strand.
CTTCGCTGGGTGCTTCCGAGCAGAGGCTTTGGGCCGACCTGCTGACGGCGGTCGCTTCCCCGCAGGCGGTGCTGACTACCATGCGGACGCTGCAGCAGAGCGGCAGCCTGCCGCGCACGCTGCTCCCGCAATACGCCCAGCTTGCGGCAGGCCTTGGGCAGGAGAGCGAATATCGGGCAGCGCTTGCTGCGTTGCGCGATTGTGAATAGCCTACAGTCGCGGCGAGGGCGGACATGACCAAGCGATACCCCGCCGAGGCGGCACCCAAGCTCGCGACCAATCCTAACCTGCCCGCGGGCAAGAGAACGGGCGGTCGAGCATGGCGCCAGAAGCCGTTGCTGCTCAGGCGCAGGTTCCTGCGAGCCTGCACCGCGATACTTGCCGCGTCGTTGACCGGCAGTATGGGCGCAGGATCGAAGGTGTTCGCCGCCCGAGCCACTCGGCCGGTGGTTTTGCGGGATGCAGACGGGCAGCTCAAGTGGCTCGCGTTTTACGGGCAGACGGCTGATGAGACCGTGCTGTCGGGCTATGATCTCGTGGTGCTCGACCCGATGTTCCAGGGCGACCTGGCGCGGGTCGGCGCCGGTGGCACGCGCTTGTGCGCCTATCTGAGCCTGGGTGAGATCCGGCGGGCTGACCCGTTCTTCGAGGGGCTCGATACGGCATGCCTGCTCGAGGAGAACCCTGCGTGGCCCGGGACTTGGCGGGTCGATGTCCGGCAGGCGGCATGGGAGAAGGTTGTCCTGCATGAGATGCTGCCCGCCATCACCGCACACGGCTTTACGGGGCTCATGCTCGATACGCTTGATACTCCGCCATGGCTCGAGCAGATCGACCCGATCGCCAATCGAGGCATGCGCCAAGCCTCCATCGACTTGGTACGGGCCATACGTGACATGTTTCCGGACATGCTCATTATCGTGAACCGGGGGTATGCCATCCTTCCCGACATCCTGCCGGTGGTTGACGCCATACTTGCTGAAAGCCTGCTGACCTCGCCTGACCCGGCTGCGAATGGTTTCCACTGGAACACCCCTGGCGACATCGCCGCACAGATGTCGCTGCTGGCGCCCGTTAAGGCGTCCACGCCGCCACTGCCCATCCTAAGTCTTGACTACTGGGACCCGGCTGATGCTGCCGGGGTTCAGGAAATTTATCGCCGTCAGCGCGCCCTCGGCCATTTGCCTTACGTGACCACGCCGCTGCTGAGCGAGATCATACCTGAGCCGGCCGGCGGCGAGGGAAGCCGAGAGGGAAACTGAGGTGGTCTCACCTGTTCGGACAGGTTGGCGGCGAAGATAAGCTGGTCCCAGGTTCTGGTTACGCCGCCTCCTGTGCCGACGCTGCTGCCCGGGCATACCCGGGCGCAGCCGACCCGGTGCCCCAGCCGGTGCAGGTGGCGCACCATCTGCCGCGAGCCGTAATACAGGCACTCCAGGAACGCCTCGTCGATCCCGCTGTCACCACGTCCGCCTCAAGCCCATCGATAACCGCACGCGCCTGCACGCCCGACCCGCCGTGGCTGGCCCGCACCTGCACATCCCGCCCGGTCTTCGCCCACCAGGCCCGCACGAACAGCGGGTTCAGCGCGGCATACAGTTCTCGGGTAGGATCGTAGGACACGTTCAGCAGCGTGTCGGCACCCTACGCACGGGCCGACCGCCAGGGCAGCAGCGAGGTGGTCAGCAAACCACACAGGGCGGCCCGACGCGACAGGGACATGGGCAAATACCTCTGTCTGGAAGTTCAATCGCCCCCGCCTGTCCGCGGCATAAGCCCCGGCAGGGCAACTGCTTCAGTGACGAATGCTGCCAGGCGCTCGGCAGAGCTGCCGACCGAGGCCGTGGCCGTGCTGATGACCAGGTCCGGCGCATTGGGCGGCTCATACGGCGCGTCCACGCCGGTGAAGCCGGACAGCCGGCCGGCACGGGCGGCGGCATACAGACCCTTGGGATCACGCGCCTCGCACACCGCGCGGTCCGCTTCCACATAAACCTCGCGGAAGCCCTCCTGGACGGCCTGCCGGGCCATGGCGCGGTCGTCGACCCCGGGCGAGATCAGTGCTACGAGCACGACCTGACCTGTATCAGCCAGCAGGCGCGCGACAACGGCCGCACGCCGGATGTTCTCGCGCCGGTCCTCCGGCGAGAAGCCGAGGTCGGACGACAGCCGCGCCCGCAGCGTGTCGCCGTCCAGTAGGGTGACATCTATGCCGCGGCGGAACAGCAGCGCCTCTGCCGCCCGTGCCACCGTGCTCTTGCCCGACCCCGGCAGGCCCGTCATCCAGAACACACCGCTGCGATGGCGCTTCGCCTGCGCCCGGTCCCAGGCCGATACGGCGCTGTCCACCGGGAACACGGACCGGCCGGTGGTGGACAGCGGCGCCGGGCCGATCAAGGGCGCGCCGCCGACGATGCGCCCGTGCAGATCCACCAGCACTCCGCGGCCGCCGAGCGACCCCGGCTCGAACGGGTCGAACGGGATGCTCTCGCTGGCGGCCAGCACCACGTCGGCAAAACCCTCCGGCGGCACGTGGTCGGCCGGCTGGTCCGTCAAATCGTCTATGCGGACCACCGAGGTGATCGCGGCGACGGTGACGGCGTATTCGGCCGTGGACAAGCGCAGACGGAAGGATTCGCCCGTGCGCAGCGGTTCCTGGCGCAGCCAGAACAGCCGGGCGCGTAGCCGCGCAGCGCGGAGCGGCGGGTGTGCGCTGGCGTGCAGCAGGTCGCCACGCTCGACGACCACATCGGGCGTCAGGGTCAGGGCGACGGACTGGCCGGCCTCGGCCTCCGTACCGCCGTCGTCAGGCCACCCCTCCAGCGTGGCGACCTTGGCCACCGCGCCCTGGGTGCCGATCACCAAGGTGTCGCCTACCGCGATCCGTCCGCCCTCAATCCGGCCTACCACGATCCGCTTGCTGTCGAACCGATAAACGTCCTGCACCGGCAGGCGCAGCGGACGCTCGGCGCGCGACGCAAGCGGCGGCACCACGGACAGCGCCTCCGTCAAAGTCGGCCCACGATACCAGCCGGTGCGTGTGGAACGCGACGTCACGTTGTCGCCATGCCGCGCGGAGGCGGGGATGACGGCGGCCGGGCTCAGCTCCAACTGCTCCAGCAACTCGGTGATGGCCCGGGTGGCCGACGCGACCCGGTCGGCGTCGAAGTCCAGCAGGTCTGCCTTGTTCAGCAGCACGATGATGTGGCGCACGCCGATCAGGCGCAGCAGCACGGCATGGCGCCGGGTCTGCTCCTGCGCGCCCTCGGCCACGTCCACAACCAGCACAGCCGCCGCGGCGCCGGCCGCGCCGGTGACCATGTTGCGCAGGAACTGCCGGTGGCCCGGCGCATCCACGATCACGAACGGCCGCCCACCCAGCACGAAGGGCAGTCGCGTGCTGTCTATGGTGACACCCTGGTCCCGCTCGGCCTGCAGGCTGTCGAGCAGGAAGGACCACTCGATCTTCAGGCCCCGCCGCTCGCTGCTGGCCAGGGCCGCATCCATGCGGCCTTCCGGCAGGTTGCCGGTATCATGCAGCAGGCGGCCGATCAGGGTGCTCTTGCCGTGGTCCACATGGCCGACAATGACGATGCGGGTGGCAAGTTCGTTCTCGGTGGCGACGGTGTCGTTGACCGGCTGGTCATTCACAGACTGGACCGGGACGACCTGAAGGAGGGCGCCCATCACAGATAACCCGCAACGCGCAGCCGCTCGAACGCATCCTCGGTTTCGTTGTCCATCGCCCGTCCCGCCCGCTCCGCTTCGCGTGTGCCGCGCAGTTCCGCCAGGATTTCCGGGATGGTCCTAGCCTCGCTCGGCACCGGGGCGGTGATGTCCTGATCCCCTAGCGACCGGTAGCGCCAGCCATCGCGCGCAAAGTAAAGGTCCACCACCGGAATCCCCTCCCGCTCGATGTAACGCCATACGTCCAGCTCTCGCCACGCCAGCAAGGGATGGACACGTACATGGGCACCGGGCTCGACCGGCGTCGCGAACTGGTCCCAGAACTCGGGCGGCTGGTTCCGCACGTCCCAGCGGTGGCTGGCAGCGCGCGGACTGAACACGCGCTCCTTGGCGCGCGTCGCCTGCTCGTCGCGGCGTATGCCGGCGACG
>CAXTOB010000099.1:16330-16572 GCA_964245505.1 uncultured Acetobacteraceae bacterium
CTCGATCACCGCCGCCAGCCCGGCGGTCTTGCGCGCCGCTGACCGGGCGGCGGGCGGCAGCGTCGGGTCAATCTCCTCCACCGGCGGGCAGGCGCCGATACGCAGGTCCAAGCCCCATTCCGAGGCATAACGGTCGCGGAAGGCATACATCTCGGGAAACTTCTTGCCGGTGTCCACGTGATACACCGGCATCGGCACCCGGCCCAGGAACGCCTTGCGCGCCAGCCACAGCAGTACGTTGC
>CAXTOB010000100.1:0-16551 GCA_964245505.1 uncultured Acetobacteraceae bacterium
GAAGTTCCGCACGCTGATGGCCCAGGTCGCCTGACGGGAATTCGCCAGCAGTATCAGAGCGTGGGGATGAGCCAAACGGTGCAGGACATGCAGGCCTGCATCGATGAGGCCAAGGAGGTCGATCAGCAGAGCACGGACCTCGCCGGCAAGCTGCTCGCCGCGCGCGGCTAACCATTATCAGGCGAGCACCCGGCGGCTTAGGCCGCCAGGACCGCCTCGTCTCTTGAGACGTTTGGGCAGCGGCGTCCGCCTCCGCACGAATCGGACCGATTAAGAAGACCGTCACCACAAACAGCCAACCCAAGGAAAACACATAAGCACCGTCCCTCAGACCTCCGACGAGGCCCACGACCGGAGCGTCACCAAGATCGCCAAGCTCATCGCCGACACGCAGGTGTGCATGTTCACGACGACAGACACGACCGATCGTTTGGTGAGCCGTCCCATGGCTGTGCTGGAGGTCGAGTTCGACGGCGATCTCTGGTTCGTCACCAAAGACAACACGCGCAAAGTGGACCAGGTATGCCACGGAGCGCACGTCAATGTCGCCTTTGCGTCCAAGGCCTCGTGGGTTTCCGTGACTAGTGAGGCGGAGATCGTGCGCGATGCCGGCAAGGCCAAGGAGCTATGGGGGGCCGGCGTGTCGGCCTGGTTCCCCGAAGACCCGGACGCACCCGGGATCGTGCTCGTGAAGGTGCAAGCTGACAGCGCCGAGTATTGGGAAACTCCCGGCGGGGTCATCGTGGCCTCGTTGCTGTCGTTCGTCAAAGGGCGTGTCACCGGGAAGCCCTTCAGCGTCGAGAACGAGACCGTTCGCCTTTAACGGCTGCGGGGAAGGAGCCGTCATGGACCTTGCTGTCTTTGGGGCCAACGGACCCACCGGTCGCCGGGTCGTCCAGCAGGCCCTCGCCGCGGGTCACCACGTCACCGCAGTGACCCGCAAGCCCGACGAGTATCCCCTGAGTTCGCCGGGCCTCGACGTGGTCGCGGCCGACGTGACCGACCCTGATGCCGTCGAGCGGGCGGTCTCCGGGTCGCAGGCGGTCATCTCAACCTTTGGTGTGCCTTACAGCCGGCACCGGATCACGGTGTACTCGCAGGGCATCGCCAACATCACGCGGGCGATGGCCATCCATTGCATCGAACGCCTGGTCTGCGTCAGTTCCACTACTGTGGCAAAGGAGGAGGCACCCGGCGGATCGCTGTTCTGGCGCAAGGCCGTCATCCCCCTGCTGCGCAACGTCCTGGGCCGCACGCTGTACGACGACATGCAGCGCATGGAGGAGATCGTCCGCGACAGCGGCCTCGACTGGACGATCGTGCGCCCGGCCGGGCTGTTCAACGCGGCCGAGCCGACCGAGGACTACGAGGTGGCGCCGCGGCACCTGCGCGGCCGGTTCACCTCCCGCGCCGACCTCGCGCACGCCCTGATCGGGGAGGCGACCGAGCCGCAACACTCGCGCTCGATCATCGAGGTCATCACCCGGTCGGTCGCCCCGCCCTCTGCTACGACGTTCCTGAAGGAGGCCTTCGGCATCCGTGGATAGAGGCCGGAGACGTGCGGGCGACGTCGCCCCCACCATCTGCTGCGGGCGGTCGGCAATCTCTCCGTGGCGTCCGAGGAGGAGAGTGCTACAGCTATGCCAAGCTCGCAGAATGGCTGCGGGGAGGATGGCGGCTTCTGACACCCAAGGAGAGCTTTCCATGAACAGCAATGTGCCCCCAGCCCTGCCGCCGATCCCCGGATCGGTGCCGTTCATCCACAATGCCGACACGGCACCCGCCTACTGGATGGCCGACGTCCTGTGGATGGTGCTCGCGGATGGGCGCGACACCGGCGGCCGGTTTTCGCTCATGGAGCAGTTGCTGCCGAAGGGGTCCGGGCCGGGTCCGCACAAGCACACCTGGTCCGACGAGACCTTCTACATGCTCGACGGCGAGATCACCCTGCTGTTCGGCGACGAGATCAGGACCGCGCGCAAGGGCGACTTCGTCATGGTGCCGCGCGATACCCGCCACGCCTTCCGCGTGGACAGCGAGACCGCACGCTTCCTCAATGGCTACACGCCCGCGAGCATGGAGGCGCTGATTATTGAGAGGGGGGTGCCTACGACCGAACGGGTTCTGCCGCCCAAGGACATGGGGCCGCCGCCGGTGATGAGTTCCGTCCTGCCGGGGCGGTATGGCATGGACGCGCTGCCCGGCCCGGACCCGCTGCGCCCTGATGGCCGCTAAGCCTGTCCACCGTTTGGCCTCTTGCTACAAGGGACCAAACAGGCCCATCTTGGACAGCGCATGCAGCCCGTCGTCGCCTACTACCGCGTCAGCACCGAACGGCAAGGCCGGTCCGGGCTAGGACTGGATGCCCAGCGGGAGCGCTGCGCCCAGTTCACCGCCCAGAACGGCATGGAGATGGTTGAGGCGTTCACCGAGGTGGAAACCGGGAAGGGGTCGGACGCGCTGGACCGCCGGCCGCAGCTTGCAGCCGCTCTGGCCGCCGCTCGGCGCCACAGGGGTCAGGTGCTGGTGGCCAAGCTCGACCGGCTATCGCGCGACGTCCACTTCATCGCCGGGCTGATGGCGCAGCGGGTGGCCTTCGTGGTGGCCGAGCTGGGCGCCGACGTGGACCCGTTCATGCTGCACATCTACGCGGCCCTGGCCGAGAAGGAGCGGCGGATGATCTCCGAACGCACCCGGGCCGCGCTGGCCGCACGCAAGCGGCAAGGCGCTGTCTTGGGCAACCCGACCAACCTGGCGGAGGCCGGAGTGATAGGGGCGGCGCGCACAGCCGACGGCGCACGCCGCTTTGCCGAGAACGTCGCACCCGTCGTGCAGCAGATCAGGGACAGCGGCGTCACAAGCCTGCGCGGCATAGCCCGCATTCTAAACGCGCGCGGCGTGCGCACCGCACGCGGAGGCACCTGGGCCGCAACCCAGGTCCGGGCGGTTCTGGAACGTGCCGAAACAGGTTCGCCGTCAACAGCAGCCCCCTCTCAAGCCGGATGATCGTCGATCGCTACGGCCCTACTTGGCCCAACCCTGCCCAGGCGCTGCAGGCAGCACACAAAGCAACAGCCTGTGGCAGCAACCGCGGACGTTCCCCTATCACGAAATGCTGGAACGCAATCGCAGAGTGCTTGTGGCATCAAGGTCTGCTCTGCGCCCATCTCGGACGTTCAGGCGCTCGGGCCAGCTTCCCGATACCGGACTCGGTTGCAGCCATCTGCAGCAACAGGACTGGCGCGTTAGCATAAGGTCTGCTGCCCGATTTTCTACCGCCGTCCCGCGGTTCAGGAGATCGTCATGCAGCCCTCAAAGCTAAAAACCATATCCCCGACCGCCTGGCCCGTGGTTCCATAGAACAAGAGCGCCTTCATCGGTCCCAAGCCGCCCCTCAAGCCCACGCAGGTCTGGTCCATTCGCCTCACACTTCAGCGAGAGGGCCGCATCCGCAACTTGGCGCTGTTCGACCTCCCTATGGACAGCAAGCTTCGTGGCTGTAACCTCGTGGGGCTGCAAATCTACCGCTTCAGGGGAGCTGCCATCGCGACCTATCAGTCGGGGCGAGACAAGATAGCGCGCGCGGACCCGGACGCCGTCATCGTGCTCACCGCCTCCTTCCGCTCGGATCCCAGCATCCTAGACCACGTCAACGGCTGCTGGTGACGTGCAATGCTTGCATGCGGTTATCCGCCGAGCCGCGGTTGCAACGCTTTCCCGTAACCGTTACCCATCAAGTAACATCGAATCGGCATCGATTTGGAAGTTTTCTTCCCAACCCCGGAGGCGTGCGACCTGTTCTGCCGGCGGGAGCGCATGGAACGCGCGTTCGGGCCGGAGCTCGCGCGGTGCATCTGCTGCCGCCTGGCGGTTCTCCGGTCGGCCCCTGTACTGGGCCTGCTACCTAAGGATCCGCCCATCGCCCTCACGTCGGTCGGCCGGTCGCCGACCCGGTACACTGTCGCGCTCGGGACGACCCACCGGCTCGAGTTCGAGGTTACCGATCCGCACGCGGCGCGGGACGGGTCCACCATCACCGGCGTCACGATCATCGGAGTTAAGGCAGCTCCATCCTTCAAGGAGAGAACGCCGTGACCGAAGCCCTCAGAGCGTTCGCATATCGGCCCGATCACGCTTCCCCGCCCGGAGACCTCATCCTGGACTACCTAAATGCGCTCGGCATCTCGGCGCGCGAACTGGCGCGCCGGTGTGGCCGATCCGGCAAACTAATGGCGGAGATCGTCGCGGGGAAGGCGCCGATCGAGCCCGAGACCGCCCTGCAGCTGCAGCGGGTACTTGGGCTGTCGGCGTCTGTCTGGTCAAATATGGAGGCGGGGTACCAACTGCACCTCGCCCGAAACGACGAGCGGCGTAGCCTGGCCGGCAGCTATGACTGGGCCAGGAGATTCCCGATCAAGGAACTCGCCGAGCGCGGCCACATCGCGCGGCACACCGACCGATCGGCTTCGGTGGAGGCGCTGCTCACCTTCTTCGGCGTCGGAAGCGTGAAAGCCTGCGAGGACCGCATCGAGGACCTCCTTGCGGCCGACTTCCGCACGTCGGCGTCGTTCTCGAGCAGCCGCGAGGCGCTCGCTGCATGGCTGCGGCTGGGCGAGCAGGCAGCGCTCGGTCGGGAGACGCCGAGCTTCGACCGGGAGGTCTTCATGGCCGCCTTGCGCGAAATGAGAGATCTTACGCCCGAGCCCCTTGGAACCGCGGGCCCGAAGCTCGCCGCGGGGTGCGCCGGCGCAGGCGTCGTCTTCGTCCTCGAGAAGCCGTTCAAGAACGTGCGGGCCAGCGGCGTTTCCCGCTGGCTCACGCCGAGGAAAGCGCTGGTGCAACAAAGCCTGCGCCACATGGCCGACGACCATTTCTGGTTTACCTTCTTCCATGAATGCGCGCACCTCCTCCTGCACAGCCGCAAGGCAATCTTCATCGACGCGGCGAAGGGGCCGGGTAGCGCAGATCCCAAGCAGGAAGCGGAGGCGAACGCCTGGGCGGCCGAGTTCCTGGTGCCGGGCAGCGCGTTCAAGTCCTTCCTCCGTACCTTCCGGGGCGGCGAGGCCGAGGTGATCCGCTTCGCGGCAGATTGCGGTGTGGCGCCGGGCATCGTCGTCGGGCAGCTGCAGCACCGGGCGGTCGTGCCATTCAACGTGCTTAACCACCTCAAGGCGCGCTATGAATGGCTATGATAGCACGCATTGGGTGACGGGTCGTCACGGGTTTTCTGCTACCTTTTGCGTGACATGACGTTGACGGAACGTCGCGGTCAGGTGTAGACGGAGATCGCGGCGCCCCTGCCGCTGGCGGACCCAAGGAGCGCGTTGGGATCACTAGCAGGGCGTCGGTTACGCCTGAAACTCCGACACGGGAGACGTGGGTCTGTGTTTAAGTTTATAACCGCACTTCTGGTCACCTCAGCACTCTCGTCTGCCGCCTCCGCCCAGGCCGTCACCGACATCGCCGAGATCGCGTCCCGGCTTCATTTCTGGGCGCAGGACGCCGGCGAACCGGTCTATTACGGAGAGGTGAGGAACGTGGATCCGCGGAGCATGAGGCCGCTGGGCCACTACCAGTGCCTGGCCATCGCGTTCGTCAAACAAGAAAATGGCGTGTTCACCTACATCCACAAGATGTGGGCGAAGTCGCCGGACGGATCCTGCCACTACGAGGACGTCACCTTGAGGAAGGTCGGCAATCACGGCGTCTGCGTGAAAGACTCGGAGGCGGGTTTCGGACTCGCGGTCGGCACGGCTCGGATGACTAAAGCAAACATCGACTGGCAGCACAGCATTCCCCGGACGGTCGACACGGCCACCCGCCGGGTCGGCGAGACCCCAGCGTGCGTGCCGCCCGCCGGTGTCGGGGCGGGCCTCCATTCCATCAAAATAGAGGACGGCCGCCTCAAGATCATGACCACGCGGCCCTTGGACTACGAGGTCAGCATCGAGCCGCAGGATCCGCAGCATCCCCCGGAAAAGCCGGTCTTCTGATGCCGCAACCCCAGCAGGACGCCCCGATGAGTTTCCTCGACGCGTATGACAACGCGGCCAATCCCGCCATGAGGATGGCCCTGTTCTACGGCTGGCTGCGAAAGGACTGGCGCGGGCTGTTCGCCGAACTCCGCGAGGAGCGGCCCGTGCTGGATCTGCCCGTGATGACGGTCGTAACCCGGTGGGCGGACGTGGTGGACGTGCTGTCGCGCAACGAGACGTTCAGGGTGACCTACGCGCCGCACATGGACCCGTCCGTCGGGCCCTTCATGCTGGCGCGGGACGGCGCGGTGGAGAACTGGCGGGACAAATCGGCAATGCGCACGCTCCTGCGCTGGGACGACCTGCCCGCTATCCGCGTTGCGGCGGGCGAGGTCGCCTCCTCGGCCCTGGTTGCCGCGACGGGCGGAACAAGCGGCGTGCTTGACGTCGTCTCGGCGGTTTCGCGCCTGGTCCCGCTCAGGACGGTGCAACGCAGCTTCGGTTTTCCCGGGCCGGACGACGCGACGATGCTCGCCTGGTCCCGCGCCACGCAGGCCGACATGTTCCACAATCCCGGCAACGACCATGCGATGGTGCAGGCGGACACCGCGGCCGGGCAGGCGATGCAGGCCTGGGTGGGAGGCTTCATCGATGGGCGCCAGCCCTGGGCCGGCGCGGAGGGCGACGACACGGTCTCCCGCCTGCTCCGGCTGACCGGCTCGGGACTTTCCGGGCTGGACCGACAAGGCGTGATCAGCAACGTCTGCGGGCTCCTGGTCGGCGCGATCGAGACGACGTCGCAAGCCATCGTCAACGCGACGGAGCAGATCCTGCTCGACCCGTCGCAGGCCGACTTGGCGACCCGTGCCGCGCGCGACGGCGACGTCGCCGCGCTGGACGCGATCGTCTGGGAGGCCCTCCGTTTTAACCCAATGACGACGTTCGTGGCACGGATGGCGGCGCAGCCGGCGGTAATCGCGCCGGGTTCGGCACACCAGGTCACGGTGCCGGCCGGGCGCGTGGTCGCCGTGGGCGTCGGCTCGGCGATGTTCGATCCCGCAGTGTTCCCGGCGCCGGATGAGTTCCACGCCCGTCCGCGGAATCTCTACATGCACCTGGGCTTCGGGCCCCACACCTGCCTAGGCCAGTATGTGGCGTACGAGATCATCCCGGAGGCCATCCGCCGGATACTGCTGGTGCCAGGCCTGCACCTGCTACCGCAAGGGGGCAGCGCGGTGGACAATGGGGGCGGGCCGTTCGCCGAGTCGTTCAGGCTCGGGTACGGGGTGGCGTAATGGCGATTTCGAGAGGGCAACGTGACACGTCCCGCGACGGGTTGCGCAACAAGGTCGAGGACTACCTGCTCTCCGGCCTGAGGCCGCTCTGGACATTCGTCAACAGGACCCCTCGTCTCGCCCGGATCCTCAACGGGGCGATGGTCGGCAACGCCGTGCGTAAGGTGCCGTCCCGGCCGTTGGCGCTGAGCACGCAGGCCCCCTACACCACCTGGGCGACCCTGACCGACAGGACGTGGTTCAGTCGCTACCTGCCCCCCACGCCACAGGACGGGCTGCCGCCGATTGACGACGTCGCCGGTTTGTTCAAGCTTCGCCCGGAACGGCCGCCGGTGCAGTCAAACCGTTCGACCCTGCTCCTACCGTGTTTCGCGCAATGGTTCACGGACGGGTTCCTGATGACGGGGAAGGACCGCCGACGCACTAGCACCAACCATCAGATCGACCTGTCCCAGCTCTACGGGCTAGACTCAACGGTCACGGCCGTGCTGCGGCTACGCAGCGAGGTGCCGGGAGAGAAAGGCAGGCTGAAGTCGGTCGCCACGGCGTCGGGCGAATGGGCGCCCCCCCTGTATGACGCCACCGGAGCAAGGGATCCGATGTTCGCGCTCGTGCCCGAACCAACGCATCTCCCGGGCGAATGGCCCGCCGAGAAGCGCGCAGCCATCTTCGCGTTCGGAGGCGAGCGGGCCAACTCCACGGCGTTCACCGCAGCCATCAACACACTGTTCCTCCGCGAGCACAACCGCCTCTGCGCGATGCTCGAGCGCGACAACCCCGGCTGGGACGACGAGCGGGTCTTCCAGACCGCGCGCAACATCAACATCGTCCTCCTGATCAAGCTGGTGGTCGAGGAGTACATCAACCACATCTCGCCCTACTGGATGAGGCTGCTCGCCGACCCCGCGCCCGCCTACCGCGCCGAATGGAACCGGGAGAACCGGATTCCGGTCGAGTTCAACCTCCTGTATCGCTGGCACAGCCTGGTCCCGGCCGAGGCCATGTGGGGCGGAGCGCCCATGGACCTCGCGGCCCTCCGCTTCAACAACACCGGGTTGCTGCGGGACGGGCTCGCGGTGGCGTTCGCGGGGGCAAGCCAGACTCCCGCATGGCGGATGGGGCTGTTCAATACCACGCCGATGCTGGACGCGGTGGACGCGGCTTCTATTCAGCAGGGCCGTGACAACCGCCTGGCCCGTTACAACGACTACCGGGCGTTGATGAAGTACCCGAGGGTGACGCGGTTCGAGCAGATCAACGGCGACCCGCTCGTGGCGGGCGAGCTCCGCCGCGTCTACGGCGACGTGGACGAAGTGGAGTTCTTCGTGGGGCTGTTCGCCGAGGAGCTGCCGCCCCGATCGGCTGTCCCTCCGCTTATCGGCCGCATGGTCGCTGCCGACGAATTCTAACATGAACAGAACAAACAACTGCTTTACCATATCATCAAACACGCCGGGACGTTCACGGCGGGCGGCATGGACGTCATCGCGGCAACGGCGACGCTCGGCGACCTCCTGGCTCGCAACGACGCCGTCCCCCACGGGACGCGGGTCTCTATGGAACTCGGCAACTACCGGTCGGTGGCGTAGGCGAAATGCGCTCCAGGCCGTCAGTTCCAAGAACGGGATCCGGCCAGCTCCCACTCTGACCTCGAGGCGAAGCGGGCATGACTAACACCGACGCATCGGACGCTCCGCTGTCCCGGGAACAGGTGCTGGCCGCCGAGCGCGCCCTGCTCCTGCCCGGCATGTCCCCCACCGAGCCGCTCGCCGCGTTGTGCTTGTCGGGCGGCGGCATCCGGAGCGCTACGTTTGCCTTGGGCGTGTTGGAGGCGCTGGCGCGGTTCGACCTGCTCGACAAGTTCCATTACCTCTCGACGGTGTCGGGCGGCGGCTACATCGGCAGCTGGCTGACGGCTTGGAGGGCCCACCAAGCGGACGACGGCGCGGTCTTCGCCGCCCTGGACAGGTTCAGGAGTCCGGACGGGCGCGAGGCGCCGCAGGTGCAGGGGCTCCGCGCCAACAGCAACTACCTGACGCCCAAGCTTGGCGTTCTGTCAGCGGACACTTGGGCGGCCCTCGCTCTGGTCCTGCGCAACCTGGTGCTGAACTGGCTCGTGTTCGGCCCCCTTTTCCTTGGCGCGCTCTTCGTGCCCAAGTTCGGCGCCAGCCTGCTCGCCCTGTTCGGCCCCGTTGGGGCGTCCGCGCCCGTTCCATGGCTGCTGGCCGGGGCCGCTCTGGCCGTGATGGGACTGGCCTCGGCGGTGCGCGGCCGGTTGCAGGCGTCCGGAGCGTGGCTGACCGACGGCCGGTTCGTCCTGCGCGTCGGGGCGCCCCTTGTGGCGGCGGCCCTTGCGATGACGTTCGGCGCGGACGACTGGCTCCGCACCGCGTTGCTGCCGTCATTGCTCTACGGCGCGGTGACCGGCGCCGCCTGCTATTCCCTTGCGTGGGCCATCGGTTTCACCCTCTGGGCAAGAGCCATTCCACCGGCCGCTCGGAAACTCGCGGATGTGGTCTGGTACAAGGACATGGGTGCCACCGCGGTCGCGGGCGCGGTGGCGGGGCTTTGCCTCGGCTCAGGTCTGCACCTGAGCACACTGCTTCCACCGGGACCGGCGGCTCTGCTCACCTTCGGCCCCACGTGGGCGCTGCTCTCGTTCGCCCTGGCCGACCTGGCCTTCGTCGGCCTGAACAGTTTCGCCTCGCGGGGGGAGCAGGACCGCGAGTGGCTGGCACGCTACGGCGGCTGGCTCCTGGCCATGGGCGCGACCCTGGCGATCGGCTGCGCCGTCGATCTCTACATGCCCCGCGCGATGCGTTGGACGTGGGGCCAAGGCACCGCCTACCTGGCCAGCCTCGGCCTTTCCGGCGCAATCACCCTCATGCTCGGACCTAGCCGGTTCACCGGCGCCACGGCCCCTCGAAAGGCGGTCGAACCGCTCAAGACATCGACAGTCGTCTCCATCGCGTCGCTCGTGTTCGCGGCCTGCCTCGCGGGCGCGCTGTCGGCGTTTGACGACCAACTGGTCTGCATGTTCGCGAATGGGCAGGCAGCGGTGTCGACCGGCAGCGCATGCGCGCTGCTCGACGTCCGCCGCGCCGCGATCTACCAGTTTGTCGGCGCCATTGTGCTGCCGGCGGCCGCTTTCCTCGTCAGCTACCGGGTGAACGTCAATCGGTTCTCGCTGCATGCGCTCTACCGCAACAGATTGGTGCGCGCGTTCCTCGGGGCGGCCAGGAGCGGCTCGGCCCCCGACCGCGACCCGGACCCGTTCAGCCGCTTCGACCCGGACGACAACATGCGGATGGCGAAGACACTGCCCAAGCCCGGGCCGCACGGGGTCAGGCTCTTCCACGTCGTTAACATGGCGCTGAACGTGGTGGCGACGGAGAACCTGGCATGGCAGGAGCGAAAGGCCGAGTCCTTCACCGTTACGGCCCTGCATTCGGGAAATCCGACGGTGGGCTTCCGTCCGACGGGACAATACGGCGATCGGGGCGGGGGCATCACGCTCGGCACGGCGATGGCGATATCCGGCGCGGCGGTCAGCCCGAATTCCGGCTACCACTCCTCCCCGCTGGTCGGCATGCTGCTGTCCCTGTTCAACCTGAGGCTGGGCTGGTGGTTGGGGAACCCCGGGCACGACGGTTACAGGCTCGAGGGGCCCCGGCCGGGTTTATGGCCCGCATTGATGGAGCTCGCGGGCCAGACCACCGACCGCGGCAAGTGGATGTACATGTCTGACGGGGGCCATTTTGAGAACCTCGGAATTTACGAGATGGTCCGCAGGGGCTGCCGCAAGATCGTGGTCAGCGATGCCGGCTGCGACCCGGGCAGTGCGTTCGAGGATCTCGGGAACGCCGTCAGGAAGATATACATCGACATGGGGGTCAGCGTCGACTTCCGGACCCTCGATATTCCGGCCCGCAGGAACCCAGCAGAGCCTGGCCTCTACTGTGCAATGGGCACGATCCGCTACCCCGAAGGAGACGACGGATGGCTGCTGTACATTAAGCCAGGGTACCGCGGGGTGGAACCGGCCCACGTCCGCAGCTACGCCAACGCCAACAAAACATTCCCGCACGAGTCCACCGCGGAGCAGTGGTTCACGGAATCTCAGTTCGAGGCCTACCGCGCCCTCGGCGCATACATCACGGAACTCGTGTGCACCGGTAATCGCGGCGTCGGCGCCGGTAAGGAAGTCGAGGGGCTGGACCTCGACGGTCTCATCGAGAACGCCAAACGCTACCTAAGCGAGAAATCACCGGACTGACTGTTGGGCTACCACGGATCGGTCACGGGTCAGCTCGAGAAACTCGCTGCACCTAGGCAGGTCAAGGATTTGGTTAGTCATGTTCCGTAAGTCGGCGAGCAGCGGGTGGTTCTCGGCAATCAGGCTCCGCGCTGCCGCGCCCAACACCGCCGCGGTCGCATCGGCGCGCTCGCTCAAGTTCGCCGCGCAACTGCCGGCCCCTGCCCTCACGAGGGAGATCAATCGGCCCCCGCGATCTTCGAGTAGCCAGAGGTGCTGCTATCGCTCGTGTCCTCTGGCCTGTCAGAGCGACTATAACCTAAGAGGAAACCGCCTTCGAGGGTGACAGCTTTATTTCTGGAGCGCTGTTAGCGGGCGAACGTACTTGGGACGGTAAGGGAGCAGAGCCGCGGACTTGATAGAACCGCTTGGCAGCGTTTTTGCTCAATCGCTCCGAGTGGGCTTCCAGTTCCCGCAGCAGCTGTTCTGAAGCGGCCCCTTGGCTAAGTGATACCATCGCGTTCATGACCTCCTAGTAAGGGATATAATCAACGTCTAACTCTTTTCCAGCCATGCCGGAGGTCGGGACAGGCTTACCGGCATGACCTCCACCAGGGTAAGCCTGACCGTCGTCCCCCAGTCCGTCCGCAGGTCCATTGTCGTCTGCGTCGCGCTGCTTGCCTTTAGCGAGAGGGTTAGTGCCAGCGAGCCTTGGGGTAGAAGGAGTTCGCTGGCGCCGGTGCTGGAGTCCTTCCATAAACCGATAACCCGGCGAACTTCCTCACCGTGGCGGCGGGCCAATTTGACCATACCGAGGCATGTCACGCTTAAGACCGAGCTTCCGGGATCCTCCGCAAGAACGGTGGCATACCTGCCTGGCCATCGACCCTGCAGCTGCGGACCGTCCATCAACAGCGCAACAACCAGGTTGGGACCTACCGAGTTCAGGACGGGGAGCACCGGGTCAAAGCGTGCCAAGTCCTCGCAGATAAGTGCCGCGTATACGGCGTCATTGCTGCTTACCCCAAAGGCGATCTGCCGATCGGACACATCAATCGCTTCCCACCACCCGTGATCTCGATCCAGCTGACGGCCGAGCTGGTACTGATCAATTTGCCTGCTGTCGAGTTTCCAGCGATGATGCTTGTTCTGGACCACGCTCCGCGCGAGCGTCCCGCCGCCGAGCCGGGCTAGCAAAGCCTGGTTCCGGAACGAGCCCTCCAAGGTTTGATGGAGCACGCCGCAAATCACCAGTTCCAACTCAGCGAAATTGTTGGCGAGATCTTCTATCAATCCGGATGCCAGCCCATCGTCCAGCGCAGTCTCCGGCAGCACGATCGCGTGGACGGTACCCACGTCCCGCTCGGCTTGGCGGACGAGTTCCGCGACGAAATGGGCGATCTCGTCCCGGTGCAGCCGCTCGCCGCCGGCGTTCAGCCATGTCTGCTCGAGGGTAAAGTAGCCATCCACCCGGGTAGTACCCGCCTCTGGTTCCCGGTGGACGCGGAAGTCCGTTCGAGCCAAGTCGTAGGGAAAGGGGATAACTAAGATGTTAAGCCGGTCGTTGATTGCGCGCTTTGGCACGAGCACCGGAGTTTCGGGGCCGCTAGGGTCCGTGCCGCCCGCGACGGGACTCGCCTCGGCCCGCCTTGGGTCGGCAGTACCGATGAACCAACGTGGGCTGACGACGCCCTTACCGGGTAGCAGGGCGAGGTTGTGCGAAAGCGATCGCAAGGTGCACCCTAACGGCGGCGTCAGTGCCTTAGGCATGATGCAGAGCCGGTCGGGCGAGATCGTGGACGCGATACTATGCGGCAAAGCACAGGTGCGGCAGGCCTCGCCCTTGTCGAACGCCAGGAGGTCATCGAACACCACCGTGGCAAGGGAGTCATCGTCCGGTTGGGGGACGAACCCAAACCCCGATGACGCCTCGTCCGCTATCGCGAGCAGCCTCATCACGGCCTGCTTCCAAGCTGATACCCCGGCGTCGCAGACGTGCTCGTGACGGCTCGCCACCAAGATTTCCCAAAGGGTCTGCGCCTTCGTGGGTACGTCGCCGGACGTCCTCCACTCCGTCCCGATCTCGACGGCATCCGCGGCTGCCTGCTTTTTCCTGGTACGCTCGTCGGCGTCCTGCGACATCACCACGCCTTGCTCGGAATAGCAGCCCGACCTGTCCGCTATCGTGGCCACTATACCGAAAAGGTCGGGTGGCCAAGTGGGGCAGCGTAACCACAAATCGTCGCTGCCGTCCGACGTGGCGGCCCCTCCCCGCGTACCGTTCGGGAACAGTTCGCGCATCACGGCATCGATCGTCAGTCTCTGCGCCTCACCGATCATGCGCCCTACTTACCTGAGGGCGCTTGTTATTGCCATGGATAAGGCGGCAACGTCTTGTGCGGCATGGGTCTACTCGCCTCGCCTCGCGTCGCGATGCATGTAGCCCCGCTAAACCAGACTCGGGGCTGGTTGCGATTGGCTACGGATGAACTCACGAGGTGAGCGCATCTGCAAGCCGCGATGTGGGTGGTTTTCGTTATAGTTGTTGATCCAGTGGTGGAATTGGGCGAGAACGGTCAGGGCATCCGGACAAGGCTGGATTTTTGCATAGTCGCGCTTGAGGGATCTAACGAACGCCTCGTTGATGCCGTTGCTTTCCGGACTGCACGGACCGGGGTGAAGCAGGCGACCAAGTTGACGGCGATAACGAAATCACAGTGTTCCCGGGCCGTGTAGACTGACCCGTTGTCGGCCAGCCACTGCGCTTGGTGTGGTGCCTGGCAGGTGGCGAACCGCTGCTCGACGTACCTCAGCATGAGGTCGCGGGTCATCTTGCCGATGAAGCATGTAGTCGCTGCTTGCTAGGCGATGATCTTCCTGTCGTGGGTGTCGATGCCGAATCCCACACGCACGACCTCGCCGTTCCAACAACGGATTTCCCGCCCGCCCGAGGACCAGCGCTACTCGGAGGCCGGGGCGATCACGCTGCCCTCGTGCGCCCGGGTCGGCCGGAGCCCGACATGCAGCTGCAACAGAAGCTAACCCTGGCGCATAAGCCGGAACACACGCTTATGGTTGACCGGTTCCGCCCTGGCAGCCCGGCGCGCCCGATTCAGCGCTGCAGACGTAATATTCCCATTCGCGCGTCCGCTTTCTCCGACCGACCTCTCCATAGCGGATAGTCCGCTCCCGTGAAGAGTTTCGGACGCCGCTTGGCGTACGAAAGTCTCCGAAGAACGAACCCGCGGGCCGGTAGCGGTCTGTATGGGGTTTTAGCGGGCGAGCCGGGCTGGGACCATCGGCCTTGAGGGCTCGAACGGGTATGTCGAGCGATCCGGGTGGCCTGCTGCGGCATGCGAGAGGACCAGTATCGGCCAGTGCCGAGGCTCGGAACGACCGCTCGCTGGCCGTTTCGGCGTAGGAGGGTCGCAGAAGATCGTTGACCGCAGCAGGGCTGCGATCATCAGGCTCGACATGCCGTGCCGGGTCACGGCGAACTCCTTGCGGCTGAGCATGTCGGCCGCGGCGGCGCTCGTGGTTGGGTCCAGCGCTCAAACGTCTCGAGGATGATCATGCGCCCGCCACAACACGGACAGGGCGGCCGGTGATCGGCTGCCTCGACCGGCTCGGCCGCGTCCAGCACCGGCGGCGCTGCAAGCAGTTCGCGGGCGCGTGCGACGTTGGTCCTGCGCTCGGCGCTGGCGAGCAGGCCATAGTGGCGGATGCGGTGAAACCCTTTCGGCAGGACGTGCAGCAGAAAGCGGCGGATGAACTCGTCAACATCAAGCGTCATGGTGCGGTGGCGCTCGGCGCCGTCGCGGCGATAGTCTTTGTAGCGGAACGTCACGCCGCGCTCGTCGAGCGCGAGCAGCCGGCGGTTCGATATCGCGACCCTGTGAGTGTAGCGCGACAGATAGGCCAGCACCGCCCCGGGCCCGGCGAACGGCGGCTTGGCATAGACCACCCAGGGCTTCTTGCGAACCGGCGCCAGGTGGCGTTGGAATGCAGCCCGGTCGCACAACCCAGCTTGCGTGCCATGGAACCGCAGCCGGCCCGCGTCATGCAGGTCCAGCAGCCGGGTCAGGAACAGCCGGCGGAACAGCTTGCCCAGCACGCGGACCGGCAACAGAAAGGCCGGGCGGGACGAAACCCAGCGCTCACCATCAAGCGAGATGCCGCCGCCTGGCACGATCATGTGGATGTGCGGGTGGTAGGTCAGCGCCGACCCCCAGGTGTGGAGGACGGCGGTGATGCCGATGCGGGCGCCGAGGTGCTTCGGGTCAGCCGCGATCGTCATCATCGTCTCCGATGCCGCGCGGAACAGCAGGTCGTAGAGCACCACCTTGTTGTCGCGCGCGATGTCGGCGACCTCGGCCGGCAGGCTGAAGACGACGTGGAAGTAGCCGACCGGCAGCAGGTCAGCCTCGCGGGCGGCGAGCCAGTCTCGGGCCGCCGCACCCTGGCATTTGGGGCAATGCCGGTTACGACAGCTGTTGTAGGCGATGCGGCGGTGGCCGCAGTCCTCGCAGCCCTCGATGTGCCCGCCGAGTGCTGCCGTGCGGCAGGCCTCGATGGCCGCCATCACCTTGAGCTGGTCGAGGGTGACATGACCGGCATGGGCGGCCCGCCAGGCTGGGCCGTGCCGACGAAAGATGTCGGCGACCTCCAGCGCGGGGCGCACCGCGGTCAGCCGCCTGGGCTGGCTCCGGGACTGTCACCCTGGGCGATGCGCGCCATGATCTTGTCGAGCGGGCTGGTCACGGTGCGCACCGTCTTTGTCGCCACGCGGGCATACAGGGCGGTGTTGTCGAGCTTGGCGTGGCCGAGCAGGACCTGGATGACGCGGATGTCGACGCCGTCCTCGAGCAGATGGGTGGCAAAGCTGTGCCGCAGCGTGTGCGGGCTGACGTGCTTGGTCAGCTCAGCCGCTGCGGCGGCGGCCTCGACGACGCGGCTGAGTTGGCGGGTGGTGATCGGCTTGGCCGGGTCCTGGCCGGGGAACAGCCATCCACCGGGCCGCATGACG
>CAXTOB010000101.1:0-16492 GCA_964245505.1 uncultured Acetobacteraceae bacterium
CCTTGACAGAAAATCGCCCGTAAAAACGTCAAATCAAGGCTGACAAAGCACTAGATCGCATAGCCGGATGCCCAATGGTCCATTAATGCAGCCTACATCAATGGATGTGCGTTTTCCAACGAACCCTCGGTAGGCATTTACTAAACCACCGTATTTTGCGAGTAGCCAGGGCGCTTCGCTCTGCTGGGTTCCGGCGGTGCCCAGTACGTATCAACCCGTGCATCTATACTCTGGCCCGCAAATCCCCGCCGCGGGGGTTAAAGGCGAGATGGACTTTCAGTTCGCCTGCCATCGGACCCCATTTTTTAGGTCATAGCCTGATCCGCTCCACTTCGGCAAGGCTGACCTCCTCCTGCAGCCGCACCCACAGCCGCCGTCTCCGGGTGAACACATCCTCCACCTGCATGCTCAGTGCCGCGCCGACCCGGGCGAAGCTGTAGATCATAAGGCCGATCAGCACCCGGTCACGCAGCCCGATGGGCGTGGTCACATCAGTGGCGTCCAGCAGCGACCGTGCCTCGGCCGGCTCCAGCACGGGGGTGTAACCGACCTTGACCGCGTGCCGCGGCCCATGCGCAGAGACGGCCGGGTTGGTGGGCAGCACCCCGCCGGTGACCAGCCAGTCGAACAGGTGATAAGGGGCGGCGAGCCAAAGCTTGGCCGTGGGTGCGCCGGGAGGTCTTGCCGTCGGTGGCGACGATTTCGGGGCCTGTATCTTCAAGGCCGGAATCGTCCTACGGGCTGGCAAACAGGCCGGCCACCAACTTCGTGAAGCAGGCGGCGAACAACTCGCCATCAGTGGCGTTGAGGATGTCGCTACGCGTGTCGTGGCCCGGAGTGCCGCTGGCATAAAGAGAAAGCGGCGAACAAAGCCCGAGTGCAGCCGTGCCCAGTGGTGGATGCCTCCGAAATGCTCAGGCCCGGCGAGGGTAATGCAGAGAACCACCGACAGCATCTCAGGAAGCGGGAACACCGCCTTCCACGCCTGCCGCGGGCCGCGCAGCCCCGTGAAATGGTCGAGGAAGAATATGCCGACCGGTGATGCCATGACCGCCTCCAAACAAGGAAGACGTAGGACTGCCATTGAACCGCCACCGGCAAACCCATCACCCTGTCAAGCTAAACCTTCAAGTGATTGCCGTGCCGAACCCGCTCCACACCTTGACCTGCGGGCCGGTCGCACGCATCCAGGACGGCCGCGCCACCCTGTCCGCTGAGTCCGACCTCGGCCACCCACTCAATCAAGCCGCGCTCCGGCGCTACCAGGCAGCAGCATGAGCACCCCAGAGAACCCCCGTAAGGCCACGCTCCGCATCGTCCTGCTGGTCGTCCTGCTCACGGCG
The DNA here is from genome assembly GCA_964245505.1 of uncultured Acetobacteraceae bacterium. Classification (GTDB taxonomy): domain Bacteria; phylum Pseudomonadota; class Alphaproteobacteria; order Acetobacterales; family Acetobacteraceae; genus DASWOJ01. The sequence goes on from CAXTOB010000101.1 coordinate 1,344, forward strand.
CTCTACGTCGCCGACCTACGCTGGCCCGCCATAGCCGCAATGCTGCATCAGGCCGCGAAGTGACGCCGCGCTCGACAGTGCTGAACGTCGCCGCGGTTGCGCTCGGCCTGGCGGTCTGGTGGGGCGTCACGGCCCGCGGCGTCGCTGGGCTGCCCGGCCCGCAGGAGGTCGCCCAGCGCGCGGTCGAGATGATGCAAAGCGGCCAACTGTTCTCCGACATGAGCGCGAGCCTCGCCCGCGTGCTGGCCGGCTTCGTGCTCGGGGCGGCGGTCGCGGTGCCGGTCGGGTTCCTGATGGGCTGGTATTCCACGGCACGCGGGCTGATCGAACCCTATGTCCAGTTCTTCCGCATGATCCCGCCGCTCGCGATCATCCCGCTCGCCATCGTCACCATGGGAATCGGCGAAACGCCGAAGGTGTTCGTAATCTTCCTGGCCTCGTTCCTGTCGAGCGTCGTTGCGGTCTATGGCGGCGTGGTCAGCGTGGACAAGACGCTCATCAACGCTGCCCGGGTGCTGGGCGCCGGTGACGGCACCATCTTCCTGCGGGTGGTCGTGCCGGCGTCGCTGCCGTTCATGCTGGTGGGCTTCCGCATCGGCCTCGGTTCGTCTTGGGCGACGGTGGTGGCGGCGGAGCTGATCGCGGCGCAGTCCGGGCTGGGCTTCCGCATGCAGCAGGCGCAGCTTTACTACGAGCTGCCGACCATCTTCGTCAGCCTGATCGCCATCGGCGTCGTCGGGCTGGCGATGGACCGCGCCATCGGGGCGGCCGACCGGCGGCTGACCTCCTGGCAGGAGCGGGCGTGACCGCGAAGGTTTCCTTCCAGGACGTTTCCCGGGAGTTCCCACTGGCGGGCGGCGGCACGTTTCTCGCGCTGGACCGGCTGCGCCTGGACATCGGGGATGGCGAGTTCATCACCGTCGTCGGGCCGTCCGGCTGCGGCAAGTCCACCGCCATGAACATCGCCGCCGGGCTGCTGCTGCCGTCGTCTGGGCGGATGCTGGTGAACGGCGCCACGGTGACCGGCCCGGGACCGGAGCGCGGCGTGATCTTTCAGCAGTATGCCCTGTTCCCCTGGCTCACCGTGCGGGAGAACGTCGAGTTCGGCCTGCGCGTCGCCGGCATGAAGGCCACGCGGCGCCGCGAGGTGGCGGACCGCTTCATCGCCCTGGTCGGGCTGACCGATTTCGCCGGGGCGCTGCCGAAAACCCTGTCCGGCGGCATGAAGCAGCGCTGCGCCATCGCCCGCGCCTACGCCGTGGACCCGGCCATCCTGCTGATGGACGAACCCTTCGGCGCCCTGGACGCCCTAACCCGCGTGCAGCTACAGGACCAATTGCTGCAGGTCTGGAGCCAGGACCGCCGCACCGTCATGTTCATCACGCACGACGTGGACGAGGCCGTTTACCTCGCCAACCGCGTGGTGGTCATGGCCGCCCGGCCCGGCCGGCTGTTGGAGGTGATCCCAATCACCCTGCCATACCCGCGCACCGAGGAAATCCGCCTGTCGCCCGAGTTCGCCGCCTTGCGAAACCGGGTTTGGCGTGCGGTTTATCATCCCAACGAACAACGAGGAGGAGGAACGCCATGATGCGCCGCCGGACCCTGATGGGCACAGCGCTTGCCGCCGCCGCGACCCCGGCCCGGGCGGCGGGCGACCTGGTGCGCCTGGGCTACATCGCCGACTACCAGAACGCCAGCCTGCCCGCCATCGCCGCCGACCAGAAGATGTGGCAGGCCGAGGGGCTGGTGCCCGATGTCAAGGTGTTCACCAACGGACCTATCCAGATCCAGGCGATGGGCGCGGGGTCACTCGACTTTGGCGCCATCGGCCCCGGCGCGCTATGGCTGCCGGCCAGCGGGCGCACCAAGGTGGTCGCGGTGAACCTGCTGACCTTTAGCGACCGCGTGATATCGCAGCCCGGCATCACCCGCATCGAGGACCTGCGCGGCAAGAAGGTCGGCGTGCCCGAGGGCACATCCGGCGAGATGATCCTGCGCCTGGCGCTCGGCCGCGCCGGCATGAGCGTCGCTGACATAGACGTGGTTCCGATGGACCCCAGCACAGTGGTCGCGGCATTTGCTTCCGGCCAGATCGCCGGTGCCGGGCTGTGGTATCCGCTGCTGGACGTGATCCGCCGCCGGGTGCCCGGCGTCGTCGAGCTGGCCAACGACGAGGATTTCTACCCCAAGACCTCGTTCATCAACACCTTTGTCGCCCGCAACGACACCATGAAGGACAACCCGCAACTGGTGACGCGGTTCGTCCGCGTGCTGAAGCGGGCGATGGACTACCGGGTGGCCAACTTCGACCGCTCGGTCGAACTGTCCGCCACCTTCCTCGGTGTGCCGCGCGACGCGGTGATGACGATCGCCAAAACGGTGAAGCTGCTGACCAGCCAGGAGCTGGTGCACCTGACGGAGGACGGCACCGTGGACGGCTGGTTCAGCAACTTCAACGAGCTGTTCCACGCCTTCGGCAAGCTGCCCAACCCGCTGCCGCCCAGCCAGTACTACGAAGGGAAGCTGTTCAGTGCCGCCTGAGACCGCCCCGCTTGATGAACCCAAGCGCCCCAACATCGTGCTGGTCATCACCGATCAGCAGCGGTTCGATACGATCGCCGCGGCTGGGTTCGACTACATGCTGACGCCGAACCTGGACCGGCTGGTGCGGGAGGGCGTGTGCTTCGACCGCATGTTCGTCACCGCGCCGTCCTGCGCACCGTCGCGGGCCAGCCTATTCACCGGCCTGTATCCGCACACCACCGGGGTGTTCCGCAACGACGAGCCGTGGACCCATACCTGGGTGCGGCAGTTGGCCGAGGCGGGCTACCGCACCGTGAACGTCGGCAAGATGCACACCTCGCCGTTCGAGCAGTCCTTCGGCTTCCACGAGCGCCACGTCGTCGAGAACAAGGACCGTGCCAACCCGAAGCTGCCGTACTTCCTCGACAACTGGGACAAGGCGATCTGGACCCGGGGCTTCGAGAAGCCGAGCCGCATCACCTACCGGCGGCGGGACGATTACCATACCAGCCTGGGCGCCTTCGTGTGGGACATCCCGGCCGACCTGCATTCCGACAACTTCGTGCCGGGGCTGGCGTGCCATTGGATAGACACCTGGCGCGGCGCCGGGCCGTTCTTTCTGGAAGTCGGCATTCCCGGGCCGCATCCGCCTTATGACCCGACGCAGGAGGCCATTGATCTTTACGCTGGGCGCGACCTGCCGATGCCGATCGGCGACCAGGCCGATTTCGACAACCAGCCGACGCCGCTGAAAAAGCTGCGCCTGCAGCACCTCACCCACGATCACGACGCGGTCGTCCACCTGGAGCACCCGACGTCGGAGCAGTTGCAGCGCCAGCGCCTGTTCTACTGCGCCAACGTGACGATGATTGATGCCCAGGTCGGCCATATTATGGGGGCGCTGGAGCGGCGCGGCGTGCTGGACGACACCGTCATTATTTTCACGTCCGACCACGGCGACTGCCTGAACGACCACGGGCACAGCCAGAAGTGGACCATGTATGAGCAGAGTGTCCGCGTGCCGGCCATCGTCTGGGGTCCCGGCCGGGTCGCCTCGGGCCGGCGGGTGGCCGATCTGGTGTCGCTGTTCGACTTCGGCCCCACCATCCTGGAGCTTGCCGGTATCGAGGCGCCGCGCTGGATGGAGGCGCGCACGCTGATGCCCTACCTGCACGGCGACGCCGCCGACCCACGTGAGCACGTGTTCGCCGAGCACGCCCGCGACCTGATCCTGCACGGCACCGAGTTCATGACCATGATCCGCAGCCGCGAGTGGAAGCTGGTGCACTTCGTGGACACGCCGGAGGGCCAGCTCTTCGACATGCAGGCCGACCCGCAAGAGCTGCGCAACCTGTGGGACGACCCGGCGCATGACGCGACCAAGCGCGCCTTGATCGAGGACATCCTGCGCTGGCGCATCCGCAGCGACCTGCGCACCCAGGGCTGGGCACGTGCCGTCGAGCCGCTTGCGCCCCGTTGAAACGATGGTCCGCCTGTCCGGCGGGCGGTTCCGGATGGGGTCGGACCGGCATTACCCGGAGGAAGCGCCGGCCCGGGCCGTCGCGGTTCCAGGCTTCTGGATTGATCGCGCGCCGGTGACCAACCGGGAGTTCGCGGCCTTCGCCGAGGCCACGGGCTACCGCTCGGTGGCGGAGGCGCCGCCCGATCCCGGCGCCTACCCGGATGCCGATCCGGCCGCCCTCGTGCCGGGGTCCATCGTGTTCCGGCCACCCAGCAGCCCGGACGCGATGCGGTTCTGGGGGGACTGGTGGGCCTTCGTGCCCGGCGCGCACTGGCGGCGCCCTGGAGGAGCGGCGCGGGAGTGCGACCCCGACCATCCCGTTGTCCACGTCGCGCACGCGGATGCCGTCGCCTATGCCGCCTGGGCCGGCAAGGCGCTGCCGACCGAGGCCGAGTGGGAGTTCGCTGCCCGTGGCGGCGAGGAGCGCGGCGAGTATGCCTGGGGGGATGAGCTGGCGCCGGGTGGCGTGCACCGGGCAAACACCTGGCAGGGCCGCTTCCCATTCAAGAACCTGGCCGAGGACGGGTTTGCCGGCACTTCACCAGTCGGGAAGTATCCCCCAAACGGGTTCGGCCTGGTGGACATGATCGGCAATGTTTGGGAGTGGACGGACGACCTCTGGTCCGGTGGGGGCAGCCACCCGTGCTGCGCGCCCAGGCATGCCGCCATCGCCAGGCACGTTATCAAGGGCGGGTCCCACCTATGCGCCCCGAATTACTGCCGGCGCTACCGCCCGGCAGCCCGGCAGCCGCAGGCGGTGGACAGCGGAACGAGCCATCTTGGGTTTCGCTGCGTGCTGCGGGACGGCTGAATACGGTGTTGCTGGCATCGCCTCAACCTGGTGTCGCTGCGTGCTTCGAATCTTGTAGGTTTTGGCTGCGCGAGCAGCGGGCGTATGTCACCCAGCCAGCGCGACCAGCAGATCCGGATGATCGGGGACGCTTCAGACTGGCTGGCGCGCCGCTCAAACGAGACGGCTGCGCTCGGTCTGCTTGCGCGCTTCGTGTGCAGCCTTGAGCTGTGCATCCGTATACATCTTGGCATGGGCGGCCAAGTCGCGTCCGTCCTCCCAAAGGTTGCGCCAGATGCCGAGTATGCCTTCTAGCGGCTGGCCTACAACCCGCGACGAGAACGACTCGAAGGTGATCGGCCCGTTGTAGTCGGCCTTCACGAGCGCGCGGAACACGCCCGCAAGGTCAATCGAACCAGATCCCATGTAGCCCCGGTGCGAGTCGCCGGTGTGGAAATAGCCGAGGTAATCACCCGTTTCCAATATCGCGGCGCCGATATCCGACTCCTCGATATTCATGTGATAAACGTCGAGGTGGACCTTCACGTTGGGCGCACCGATCCGCTTGCACATCTCAACAGCCTGCGAAGCAGTGTTGAGCACGTTCGACTCGTAGCGGTTCACCACCTCCAGCCCAAGCACGATGCCGCTCGCGGCGGCTATCTCCGCGACGCGCTGCAGCACCTCGACCGAGCGCTTCACGCCTTCGGACGTGGTCGAGACGGTGTATTTTTGGAAGGCGGAGTGCAGGATGCCGCAGACATGGGTGGCGCCGATGTCGCGCGCCATGGACACTGCCTGCTCGAGCCGGGCTTGGCCCGCCCTGGTTTTATCGGGATCGCCGCTGGAAATGTCGGTTCCGGCATCCAGGCCGAGCGAGCACGTGGCGCCGATGCCAGCATGCTCCAGCGCACGGCGGGTGTGAACGACGTCAATGGACCCGGGGTCGAGGGCCGGGATCTCGATGAGGTCATAGCCGAGTTCGGCAGTCTGCCCGATGGCGTAGGTTGCCTCGTCGTGGCTCCAGCCTGCCGCCCAGACAAGTGCATGCACACCCAATTTATTCATGTCGGCGCTCCAGTGCGTCGGTTGCGTTTGCGGTGGGACCGCGGTCGCCTTGCCGCCCGTGAGCGGGTCAGGGCAGGGCCAATTCGCCTCTCGAAGGTGCTTTTCCTGCTGGGCGAGATGATCTTGCCCGGCGGCGTGCCGAAGCCCGTACCAGCAAACACGGGGGTTTCGCTCGCATTATCGGCCGAAAACGGTTTGGAGGAACCGGGTTTTCCAGACGGATCGAAAGACCATGACCGCAAGAAGGAAAGCTCCCCACAGCGCCGTCGCCAAGTGCTGGCTGGCGCCGATCTGGTTCAGGCCCGACGCGATCACCTGCAGGATCACGAGGGCGAGGGCGAGCGGCAGCACGCGGCCGAAGCCGCCGAAGGGATCAACGCCGCCAAGGAAGCAGGCAAGTACCGTGATGAGCACGTAAGCCTCGCCGTGGCCGACCCGGACCGAGTTGAAGCGGGCCAGCATCACGATCCCTGCGACCGCGCACATGGCGCCCGAGAGCGTGTAGATCAGCACCAGCATGCGCCGCGTGTTGATGCCGGAGAAGCGCGTCGCCGCAATGTTCGAGCCGATGAAGCGCGTCGCGAAACCGAGGCGCGTGCGCGACATGATCACGTGCCACAACAGCACGCAGGCCAGGAACACCAGCAGGGGGACCGGCACGCCGCCCACGGTGCCCTGCCCGATTGCCTGGACGAAGCCCGGCATTCCCGACACGTCGCCGCCGCGGGTCAGGAACTCGCCCAGGCCCCGGACGAAGATCATCATCGACAGCGACACCAGGATCGGGTGGGCGCCGGTGTAGGCGATGATCATGCCCATCAGCCAACCCACCACGGCGCCGGTCGCCAGCGCGGCCACGACGCCGAGCACAAAGGGGAGGGCGCCGGCGTCAACGCCTCCATGCGCCTGCAGCACCGATGCCATGGCAAGGCCCGACAAGTTGGCCGTGAAGGTAATGGCCAGGTTGAAGCCACCGGAAACGATGGGCATCAGCATGGCAAGCGTGAGCAGGCCGAGTTCGGGAAGCTGGAACGCGACCGACTGAAAGGTGGCGCCCGACAGGAAGTGGTCCGACAGGGCGGCAAACAGCGCCACCACGGCGACGAGGAAGCCGATCAGGCCGAGGATCTCGGTGTCGATGACCGGCTTGCGCTGGACAGGCAGATCCGCTGGAAGGGATTGGCTCGTCACGAGGCGACCCTTTGCGCGGGCGCGCGCCACGTTCCGAACAGGCGGGATGCACCCTCGCTCGACAAGGTGATGGCGACCAGGATGATGGCGCCGATGATCATCTTGAAGGCATAGGGCGAGATGCCGAGGAGGTTCAGCCCATTCTGGGTGATGGCGACGAGGACGATGCCGAGGACCACGCCGAGCACGGTGCCCCGGCCGCCGCCGAGCCGCGCCCCGCCCAGCACGACTGCTGCAAGCACGTCGAGTTCGCGCCCATACAGCGCGTTCGGCACGACCTCCTGGGCGTAGTGGGCCTGCATCAAGCCCGCGATGCCGGCCATGAGGCCGAGCCAGCCAAACGCCAGATAGTGCGCGGCGCCGATGCCAATGCCGAGACGGCGTGCGGCCTCGGGGTTATCGCCCATCGCATAGAGCTGGCGTCCCGTCGAGGTGCGGCGCAGCAGGACCCAGGTCGCCGCCACGCAAACTACCATGACCAGGACCGGCAGGGTGAGTTCCGCCTGGCCTGCCGCGGTCTCGAGGGCGACGAGGCTGAGGCGCGTCGTCCACCAGTCGGGAAGGTCGTAGAGCGACACGCCTCCGGAAAAGAACATCAAGAGGCCGAAGAACAGGTTGTAGGTCGCAATCGTCACCACAATGGACACGATGCGGAATTGGTAGATGAGGAAGGCATTCACGCAGCCAAGTCCGGTGCCGAACAGCGCCGCCAGAGTGAAGCCGAGCGCCCAGTCGCCGCCCCCCAGCGCACCGACCGAGAGCGCCACGAGATACTGCACCACGGAAGCCGCGACGGTGAAGGAGATGTCGATGCCGCCCGCGATCAGCACGACCAGCAGTCCCACGCCGAAGATGATGTTGACCGCGCTGGCGTTGGCGAGGTCGAACAGGTTGGGCAGGGTGAGGAAGGTGGAGGTGGACAGGCCCAGCCCCAGCATCACGATGAGGATGACGACCAAGAGCCAGCGCTCCGTCCCGCCGATGCCGAGCTTAGGCATGCACCGCCTCCTCGATCCGGTCGATCTCGACCGCGGCGGGCCGGTAGGTGCCGACCAGCCTCCCGTCACGCATGTGCAGGATGCGGTCGGCGTTGAAGTAAACCTCCAGTATCTCATCGGAGATGAGCAGGATGGCCATGCCCTGCGCGGCGAGGCGGTGAATGATGGCGAAGATGCCGGCGCGAGCGCCTACGTCAACGCCAACCGTGGGTGAGTCGAGGATGAGGAGCTTCGGTTCAGTGGCGAGCCACTTGGCCAGCACCACGCGCTGCTGGTTGCCGCCGCTCAACGTTGAGACGGCGTCCTCGGGCTTGCCGATCTTGATGCCGAGGTCGGCGATCCAACCCTTGACCACGGCGTCGCGCCGACGCCGCGACACGAGGCGGCCCAGGTCCAGCAGCCGGTCGAGCACGGCTGCGACCGTGTTGTCGCCGATGGACTGCTGCTGCACCAGCCCCAGGGTTAGCCGGTCCTCCGATACGTAGGCTACCCCGGCCGCGATGGTGGCCTGGTTGCTGGACATATCGAGTGTCTTGCCGTCGAGCGTGGCGGTCCCAGCCGCGGGACGCGTCATGCCGAACAGCGACAAGGCAAGTTCCGTCCGCCCCGAGCCGAGCCGGCCGGTGAGCCCGAGGACCTCGCCGCGCCGGATCTGCAGGGAAACATCTTCATACTGGCCAGGGCGCGACAGGCCACGCACGTCCAGCACGACGGGGGCCGCCGATAGGTCGCGGTCATGCACGGCGTAGTCGAAGGTGCGCCCCGTCATCAGCTCCGTGAGGCGGGTCTGGGTCATGCCGGCCGTCGGGAAGGTGCCGACGTAGGCGCCGTCGCGGAGCACGGTGACCCGGGTGCAGACGTCGAGCACCTCGGCCAGCCGGTGGCTGACGAAGACCACCGCGATGCCCTCCGCAGACAGCTTGCGCACTATGACCAGCAGGGCGTCCGTTTCGGCCTGGCTCAGCGATGCCGTCGGCTCGTCCATGAAGATCAGGCGGGCGTCCGCAACGAGCGTACGCGCGATGGCGACGACCTGGCGCTGGGCGATGGGCAGCAACCTGACCGGAGAGTCGAGGTCTAGCGACACACCTAGGCGTTCAAGAATGCGGCGCGCTGCCGCCCTCATCGCGGCGTAGTCAACGAGCCTGGGCCTTGCGCCCAGGTTCCGCTCGAACGCGACGTTCTCGGCGACCGACATTTCTGGAAATAGCGCGAGGTCCTGCCAGATGACCTGGATGCCGAGGGCGCGGGCCTTGGCCGGGTCCAGTCCGGCAATGGATCGGCCGTCGAACAGCATGGTGGCGCCGCGTTCCGGCTGGTGCACCCCGCTGATGATCTTGATAAGCGTGCTCTTGCCGCAACCGTTCTCGCCGGCGAGGCAGAGCACTTCGCCGGGCATCACGTCAAATCGGACGTCCCTCAAGGCCCGGACACCGCCGAAGCTCTTCGACAAGTTCTCCAGGTGGATCAGGGGGGTGTCGGTGGCCGTCGCTGAGTCTGGCATGTCGCTGTCGGGCCTACCGGCGCGAGGGGCATGCGGCAGGGCGACCGCCGCGTCGAGGCCACGGGATCAAAGGCCCAGCTTGGCCAAGTCGTCCACGGTGCCCTTGTTGAGATCCACCAGCTTGTCAACGATCAGGTTGTGTCCAACCGGATGAACCGTGCCGAGGCCGGGAACATCGGTGCCATCCGTGATAGGTTCGCCCTTGGCAACCATGGTGCCGAGCGTGACGAAGACCTCGCCGGCGACCTCGGGATTCCACATGTAGCCGCCGGTCAGCACGCCGTCATGAACAAGTTTCCGGCCTTGCCCCGGCGAGAACGGTCCCAGGACGACGACCTTGCCGTCCAGATGCCTCTCCGCAACGGCACGGGCGGCGCCGATCGGACCCTGGCTGCCAAAGGCCAGAAAGCCCTTCAGGTCGGGATGAGCCCGCATCAGGTCGAGCGCGGTGCTGCGCGACTGATCCACGTTCTCGGCAACGCCGTAACGGTCCCCGGCCTGCTTCATGTCGGGGGCATTCGCCTTGATGTAGGCGATGGCCGCGTCAGCCCAGGCATTGTGCAGTGGGACCGTGAGGCCGCCGACGAAGACCGCATATTCGCCCTTGCCGCCCATCGCCTGAACGAGGCTCTTGCCGTAGGCCTCGCCGAAGCCCTTGGTCGAGGCGAGTTCAAAGTCGTAATCCACGTTTTTCTGGTTGGGAGACTCATGGGTGATGACCTTGATGCCGGCGTCGCGGGCGCGCTGCAGCACCGGTTCAAGCACCTCCGCATCGTTCGGCACCACGCCGATGACGTCCACCTTCTGAGCGATGAGATCCTCGATGGCGCGCACCTGCAGGGCTGGGTCGGCGCTCGTCGGACCCACCATGAAGGCTTTGACGCCGAGTTCGGCCGACTTCTTTTTGATGCCGGCGTCCATGGCGTTGAACCACGGGATTCCGCCGATCTTCACCACGACGCCGATGACCGGCTTATCAGGGGACGCAAGCGCCGGCCACGCCAACAGCAGCGATGCGGCGCCAGCACACAGGATACGCCTGATCCGATTCATTCTGAACCTCCCTGCTTCGGCCTCATTGGTTTGGGCCGTTGCGACCTTCGGTCGTCACATAATTGCTAAAACGGTCTAGCAGTCCGACCTATAGTTTGCCAACAAGCTTCGAGTGCGACGAACAGGCCAGTGTCGCCGGCCTTGCACTGCGGCTGGGCGAGGCGAAGCAGCTCGCAGGGACACTCCAGGCAGAGATGATGTCGAGGCAGGTAACCGTAATGTGCGAACGGCATCGCATGTGCGCGACATGGCGGACATCGGGCGTCTCGGGCGGCGTGTCAGTGAGCTTCTGAGCTACATCGAGCGGAACCAGGAGGCGCTGATGCACGACGCTGCCCGGCGTCGGCGTAACAAGCCGATCTCGACCGCGTTCGTGGTGAGCGCAGTGGACGAGATCATCGCCAAACGTATGAACAAGAAGCAGCGGCTGCGCTGGAACAGGACCTGTGCAACCCAAACAGAGCGGCCTCCGAACTACGCTCGGGGCCTCGCCGGCATGACCGAATGTGTTCGAGAAGGAGTATGGCGGGTTCTGCGCCACTTCCTCGCGGTCGCTGGACTGCTTACCAGGCGGAGCTGACGGCCTGACTAGGCAAGCATTGGGAAACCCTGCGCATTGCGCTCAAATTCTACATCCTGCGTCGGCAGCAACCACATTTTCTCTGACACCCTGCAAGCCATACAGGCGCAGCATCTCTGCGCGCCGGATAACGTGGAGTACATCACTGTGCACAGCTCGCGCGTAACAGTTGACCACGTCGGCTGGCGCTGCAAGCCGCAGAGCCTGGTTTCGGAGCAGCTCAGTCTGCCATATTACATCGCTTCTCTGTTGCCCGGGGACGAAGCGTTCGTGGATCAGTTCACCGGGGCGGCAGTAGGCGCCTTAAACCGCATTCGCTTGTCTCGTCTGATGAACTGGAAGGAAGACCCGGCCATCACCGCCTGCGGCAAGGCATTCCGACACCTGATCCACGTGGAGATGGCGCTGCGCAACAGCGCCCGCATGGAACGGACCGTCGAGGCGCTCCACGGCAGCGAACACAATCTCGATTCCATTAAACCATGGTGAGGAAATCTCGCAAGTTGGCCGGACAGCGCCTGTCCGCGGCGCAGGTGAAGCGGATCATTGACACCGTGCTGGATACGGAACGCTTGGGCGATGCCCGCGAACCGCGCCGCCTGCTCGTGGCAGGGGGCGATGCTGGCCGCTGACGCCCTGCCGGCGCCGCCGCTGCGTGCGCCGTCGCTGGCCGAGTTCGCAGCAGTGATGGCGCGCATCAGCCTGACCAGCTTCGGCGGCGGCCTGAGCGCGTGGCTGCTGCGGGTTGTAGTGCGGGAGCGGCGCTGGATGACGGAAGCCGAGTTTCTGTCGGGCTTGTCGCTATGCCAGGTAATTCCGGGCGTAAACGTGGTGAACCTGGCGATCTGGCTGGGTTACCGCCTGCATGGCGGGCAGGGCGCAGTTGTCGGCGCCCTGGCGATGATCGTACCGGCGGGCATCGTGCTAATCGGCTTCGCGGCGGTGTTCGGCGACCTGTCCCGGTATGCCGGGCTGCGCGTCGCGCTGGACGGCGTGGCGGCGGCAGCCATCGGCATGGGCGCATCCCTAGGTGTCCGCACGATCCAGCGCAACGGGCTGGCGCTGCTGCCGCTGGGGATGGCGGCAACGACCTTTGTCTCCGTCGGCGTCCTGCGGCTGCCATTGATCCCGGTGGTGCTGGTGCTGGCCCCGGTCAGCATCGCCCTGTCGGTCTGGAACGGCCGATGAAGGGTGGATCGCTCCTGGCCCTCCTCCTGGTGTTCACGCCGCTGTCGCTGACCACGGTCGGGGGCGGCCAGGGCATCATCTCCGAAATCCATCGCCAGGCCGTATCGCAGCACGGCTGGATGACCGAGCAGCAGTTCATCTACGACTTCGCCCTGTCCCGCCTGGCGCCGGGGCCGGGTTCGCTGCTGGTGGCGCTGATCGGCTGGGACGTGGCGGGCCTGCCGGGAGCGCTGGTGGCCGGCATCGCCATCTTTCTGCCATCCTCGCTGCTGCTGTATGGCCTGGCCCGCATCTGGGCACGCCACCGCGGCGCCCCCTGGCAACGCGCAGTGGAGCGAGGCCTGACGCCGGTCGCGGCGGGGCTGATCCTCGCGGCCTCGCTCACGGTGGCGCATGCCGCCACTGGCGGCTGGCTGGCATGGATGATTGCATTGTCCTCCACGGTCGTCCTCACGATGACGCAGGTATCCCCCTTCGTGCTGCTGGGTGCCGGGGCCGCCGTCTTCCTGCTTGCATCCTCGCTGGGCCTCGGCCTCCCGTCTTGAAGATGAATGGAAGCCAATACATGAAGTCCCTTGAGCCCGATCGCAGCCTCGACGTGATCGTCACCGGTGCTGGTTGCGCCTTCTCTGCCAGCGTGATCGCCGGGCTGGTGTCCTGTCGCCTGACCGGTCAGGGCGCGGCCCAGGCCACGGCACGGAACCACGGAATATGAGCGGCGTGCGCCGCCGCCTGATGTTTGGCGCTGCAGCGGCGCTGGCGTCGCCGCTCCGCCCGGCGCGGGCCGACGCCAATGAAGTCCGCATCTCCCATGGCTACGGCATCCATTACCTCCCGCTGATGGTGATCCGCGACCGCAACCTGCTGGAACACCACGCCGAGCGGCTGGGACTGGGACGGCTGACCGTCACCTGGTCCATCCTGGACGGCGGCAACACCATCAACAGCGCGGTCCTGGCCGGCGCAGTGGATATGGCCGGGACTGGAGCGCCGGGGTTCATCACCCTCTGGGCCAAGGCGCGAAACATCGCGGCATCAGCCGTCACCGGCATCTGCGCCCTGGGCAATGGGGCGCTGTGGCTGAACTCCAACAAGCCCGCCGTGCTATCCCTGCGGGACTTCACGGCCCAGGACCGCATCGCGGTGCCGGGCATCAAGACCAGCTTTGCCGCCGTGGTGCTGCAGATGGCCGTCGCCAAGGAGTTCGGCATGGCCAGCTACGACAAGCTGGACCCGTTGACGGTCGGCATCCCCCATCCCGAAGCCTTTGCCGCGCTGGTGTCGGGCAAGACGGAGATCACGGCCCACTTCGCCTCGCCGCCGTTCTCCAACCAGGAACTGACGCATCCCGGCATCCACCGGGTGGTCTCCACCCTGGACCTGCTGGGTCCGATCACCATTGACGTCGTGTTCGGCAGCAAACGCTTCGCTGAGGCAAATCCGGGGATCATCGCGGCGTTCCTGGCGGCGAAGGACGAGGCCGACGAGTCCATTGCCCGGGACAAGGCGGCCGCAGCGGAAAGCTTCGTCCGCGTGTCACGGGTGAAGATGGCGCCGGACGTGATCCGGACTATGCTGGACGATCCCGAGACGGCCTTCACCGCCACCCCGAGCGGCATCATGACCTATTCGGATTTTCTATCGGCGACCGGGCAGATCAAGAATGCCGCGATCCGCTGGAGCGAGATGTTCATCCCGCAGATCGGCGGCCGGCCAGGAAGCTAGAGCACGTCCGGTTCAAGTTGAGATATCAGACGTGCTCAACCTTTTGTTTTTGCGAGTGCTTGTCCGTCCCAAGTGGAGCTGTTTGGGCCGGACATGCTCTATGACCAGGGAGCTGAGACCGGCATGGCCTCTACCTTCAATGCGCGCGACGCCGCGGCCTATGAACGCAGCATGGGCCGGTGGAGCCGCCGCTTGGCCCCGGAATTCATTGCGTTTGCCGGGCTCGATGGGATGCGGAGCGTGCTTGACGTTGGATGCGGCACCGGCAGCCTGCTGTTCGAGTTGGCGGCCGACCCGGCGTTCGACAGGCTGGACGGCCTGGACGCGTCGGAGATTTACGTCCGCGCCGTACGTGACCGGTCAGCGGACCCGCGGATCGGCATCCAGCACGGCGACGCCTGTGCAATGCCGTTCGACGATGCCGCGTTCGACGCTGCGCTGAGCCAGCTTGTCCTGCAGTTCATACCCCACCCAGCGGCAGCGGTGGCCGAAATGCGCCGCGCGGTCCGTCCGGGCGGCATCGTAGCAGCCGCGGTTTGGAACAGCGGCGGCGGGATGCCGCATCAGCGCATGTTCTGGGACACCGCCGCGATGCTCGACCCGGCCGCCGTGGTGTTGCGCGGGGAAACCTTCAATCGCCCGATGACCCGGCGCGGCGACCTGCGTTCCTTGTTCGAGCAGACCGGCTTGGGAGACGTCTCTGAATCCTCCGCAACGATTTGGATGGACTTCGACCGGTTCGACGATTTCTGGGGCCCGATCGCGTCCGGGGAGGGCACGCTGGGCAAGTATGTCCTGTCCCTGCCGGCCATGGCGGCGTCCTGCCTCCAGCGGCATCTCCAAACGGCCTATGAGGCTGGACAGCCTGACGGACCCCGTTCCTTTGCCTGCACCGCGCACCTTTGCCGCGGCGTGGTGCCTGCCGCCACTGCCGCGGTGGGGTGACTCGCTAGTGCTTTGTCAGCCTTGATTTGACGTTTTTACGGGCGATTTTCTGTCAAGGA
>CAXTOB010000102.1:0-16309 GCA_964245505.1 uncultured Acetobacteraceae bacterium
GCCTGGTCTCCATGGCCGAGCCGGCCTGGCACGAGACGCCCTACCGCCCCCGCCACCCCATCACCGCCTACGCCCTCGCCGCCGGGCGGCACATGCACCAATATGGCACGACGCGCGAGGACCTGGCCGATGTCGCCGTCGCCGCCCGCGCCTGGGCCAACCTCAACCCGGACGCCTTCGCCCGCGGCCCGCTGTCCCGGGACGAGGTGCTGGGCGCCCGCATGGTCAGCGACCCGCTCACGACGCGGGGCTGCTGCCTGGTGACGGATGGCGGCGCGGCTTGCGTCATGGTGCGCGCCGACCGCGCCCGTGACCTCCCGCACCGTCCTGCTTACCTGCTCGGCGCCGCGGGCGCGCAGTGGCACCGCGCCATCGCGTCCATGCCGGACCTGACCGTGACCGCCGCGAGCGACAGCGGGCCGCGGGCGATGGCGATGGCCGGGGTGGCGCGTGCCGACGTGGACCTGCTGATGCTGTACGACGCTTTCACCATCAACACGATCCTGTTCCTGGAGGACCTGGGCTGGTGCCCCAAGGGCGAGGGCGGCCGGTTCGTGGCCGACGGGAGGATCGCGCCGGGGGGAGCACTGGCGGTCAACACCAATGGTGGCGGCCTGTCCTGCGTGCATCCCGGCATGTATGGCATGTTCCTCATCATTGAGGCCGTGACCCAACTGCGTGGCCACGCCGGTGCCCGCCAGCTCCCGCGCTGCGACGTGGCTCTCTGCCAGGGCAACGGCGGCACCCTGGCCAGTCAAGTCACTGCCATCCTCGGCAACCCGGCAGCACTCTGATGCCCGTTGATCCCGCCGCGCTAGTCGCCTTCCCGATCCCGCCGGTGCGCCAGCGCGTCACGCCGCGCGACGCCGTGCTGTATGCGCTCAGCGTCGGCCTCGGCGCGGACCCGATGGACGAACGGCAGCTCGACTACGTTGACGCCCACCGCGGACTGCGTGCGATGCCTTCGATGGCGGTCGTGCTCGGCCATCCTGGCTTCTGGCTGGCAGACCCGCGCACGGGCGTTGACGCAGTCCGGCTGGTGCATGGCGAGCAGTGGATAGAGTGGCACGCGCCCCTCCCGGTCGAGGGTGAGGTGGTCGGGCACACGCGCGTGACCGGCCTGGTGGACAAGGGCGCTGGCCGCGGCGCGCTGCTGTTCAGCGAGAAGTGCCTGACCGACGCCGCAACCGGCACGCTGCTGGCGATGACGGGCGCCACGACGTTCCTGCGCGGCGACGGCGGTTTCGGCGGCGCGTCCGGCCCCGTGCCGCAGCCGCACCTGATGCCAGCCGATGCACCCGAGACTACGGTCGAGCTGCCGACCCGGCCCGAGCAGGCCTTGCTCTACCGACTCAACGGCGACGACAACCCGCTTCATGCCGACCCGGCCGTGGCGGCACGGGCCGCCTTCCCGCGCCCGATCCTGCACGGGCTATGCACGCTGGGCGTCGTCACCCACGCCCTGATGCGCGCCCACGGCTACGGTGCCCTGCCCCGCCGCATGCAACTGCGCTTCTCCGCCCCGGTGTTCCCCGGCGAGACCATCCGCACCGAGATGTGGCCCGACGGCTCCTTCCGCGCCCGCGTGGCCGAGCGGGACGTGGTGGTGATCGACCACGGCCTGATGACTTGGGAGCCGGTACGATGACGGGGGAGCAGGCCGAGAACGTCCGGATGCTGCGCGACAGCGCCGCCGCCGTCGCGCCGGAGGGCGGCAGCTTGATGCGCATCCGCGCCCTGCGCTTCGAGCTGCCCGGCATAGACCGCGCCATATGGCAGCAGATGGCCGGCATGGGATGGCTAGGCCTGCTGGTGCCGGAAGAACAGGGTGGCGCCGGGCTGGGCATGGTCGAAGGGTGTGCGTTGGCCGAGGTCCTCGCCGAGGGACTGCTGCCCGAGCCGCTGGTGCCGTGTGCGAGCATCGCCAGCCTGCTGCCCGCGGATGTGCTGGAATGGGTGCTGGCCGGCACGCGCATCGCCCTGCCAGCATGGCAAGAGACGGTCGATACGGTGCAGCCGGGGGACGGCACCAGGGCAACGGCTGGGCGCGTCTCGGGTCGCAAGCTGTTCATCCCGATGGCGGCCGCCGCCGATCTGTTCCTTGTCGCCGCTGGCCCTGCCCTGATGCTGGTCGAGGCCGGCGCACCTGGCGCCCGGCTGGAAACGGCACAAACGCAGGACGGCGGCCACTTTGGCACGCTGACGCTGGACGGGGCGCCGTGCCGCCCGGTCGAGGGCAACTTTGCGGATGCCATCGAGGCGGCGACGCTGCTGACCGCGGCCGGGCTGCTGGGCGTGATGGAGCGCAGCTTCGCGCTCACGCTCGACTACCTGCGGACCCGCAAGCAGTTCGGACGCGCCATCGGCAGCTTCCAGGCACTCCAGCACCGGGCGGCGGACCTCAAGCTACAGATCGCCCTGACCCGCGCCAGCGTAGAGGGCGCAGCGGCGCTGCTGGACCGGGACGCAGACCCCACCCGCCGCCGGGCCGCCGTGTCCCGCGCCAAGGCCCGTGCGGCACAGGCCGCGATCCTGGTGACGCGGGAGGCGATCCAGATGCACGGCGGCATCGGCTACACCGACGAGTACGACGTCGGCCTTTATCTCCGCAGGGCGATGGTGATGGCCAACCAGTTCGGCTCGGCCCGGCTGCACCGCGCCCGCTTTGCCGCAACGATGCCGGAGGTGTCCGATGACTGACGCAGACGACCTGGAGGGCATGGACGAGGCCACGTTCCGCCGCACCGTGCGGAACTGGCTACAGGCGCATTACCCGTCGGAGTTGCGCAACCCGGCCAAGCGGCTGCATTGGCGCGACAACAAGCCGGCCTACATGGCACTGTCCCGCAAGGGCTGGATCGCGCCGGGCTGGCCGCGCGAACATGGCGGCCTCGGCCTGTCCGGCGCACGGCAACTGATGATGGTGGAGGAGTTCGAGCGGTTCGGCGCGGCACGGATGAACGACCATGGGATCGTTATGCTCGGCCCGCTGCTGATCCGCTACGGCACGGCGGAGCAGAAGGCGCGGTTCCTGCCGCGCATCCTGGCCGGCGAGGACGTGTGGTGCCAAGGCTACAGCGAGCCGAACGCCGGGTCGGACCTGGCCAGCCTGTCCACCACGGCGGTGCTGCAGGACGGCCAATGGGTGCTGAATGGCCAGAAGACCTGGACGACGCTCGCCAACGACGCGAACTGGGTCTTCGTCCTGGCCCGCACCGACCGCGCCGCGAAGAAGCAAGAGGGGATTAGCTTCCTGCTGGTGCCGATGGATGCGCCGGGCATCACGGTCCGGCCGATCGTCAACCTCGATATGCACGACGAGTTCTGCGAGGTGTTCTTCGACGACGTGCAGGTGCCGGCCGATCACCTGGTCGGCGAGGTCAACCAGGGCTGGACGATGGCGAAGGCGCTGCTGGGGTTCGAGCGCGTGATGATCGGGTCACCCAAGCAATCCGCCTACGCTCTCGACCGGCTGCGGCAGTTGGCGCAGCACATGGACGTGTGGCGGGACGGCGCGTTCCAGGACGCCTACGTCCGGCTGCGGCTGGACCTGCTCGACCACACCTCGCTGTATGAGACCTACGTGGACCGGCTGCGCCGGGGCGAGCTGCTGGGCGCCGACGTGTCCATGCTGAAGCTGAACCAGAGCGAGCTGTATCAGCGCATCACGGAGGCGATGCTGGACATCGCGGGGGAGAACGCCGGGCTGCTGCACCCGATGGGCGGCAACCGCGAGCTGAACCCCGCGGGCCAGTTCATCCAGGCCCGCCCGGTGACGATCTACGGCGGGTCCAACGAGATACAGCGGAACATCCTGGCCAAGGCCGTCCTGGACTTGCCGAGTTGAAGGGGACCGGACGATGAGTGGCATGATGGAAGGCAAGGTCACAATCGTGACCGGCGCCGGCGGCGGCATCGGACGGGAAATCGCCCTGGCCCTCGCGCTGGAGGGCGCCGCGGTCGTGGTCAACGACGTGGGCGCGAGCCTGGGAGGCGAGGGCGCGTCCGCCACGCCGGGCCAGCAGACCGTACAGATCATCGAGCAGCGGGGCGGACGCGCCGTCGCCAGCACCGACAGCGTGGCGGGCTGGGACAGCGCGCGGCGGATCGTGCAGTGCGCCCTGGACAGCTTCGGGCGGCTGGACGCGGTGGTGAACAACGCTGGCATCCTGCGCGACGCCATCTTCCACAAGATGACCGAGCAGGAGTGGCTGAGCGTGGTGGACGTCCACCTGAACGGCACGTTTTACGTCAGCCGCGCCGCCGCCGAGCCGTTCCGGGCGCAGGGGTCCGGCGCCTACGTCCACATGACCAGCACCTCGGGGCTGATCGGCAACACCGGCCAGGCCAACTACTCCGCAGCCAAGCTGGGCATCGCGGCGCTGTCGAAGTCCATTGCGCTGGACATGGGGCGGTTCGGCGTGCGCTCCAACTGCGTCGCGCCCTTCGCCTGGTCCCGCATGACCAGCAGCATCCCGGCGGACACGCCGGAGCAGAAGGCGCGGGTGGCGAAGGTGGAGCAGATGACGCCCGACAAGAACGCTCCGCTTGCGGTGTTCCTGGCCAGCGACGCCGCGCGCGACGTGACCGGCCAGGTGTTCGCCGCCCGGCACAACGACATATTCCTCATGTCCCAAAGCCGCCCCGTCCGCAGCGTGCACCGTGCCGAGGGCTGGACCCCCGCGCTGGTCGCGGAACACGCCGCCCCGGCCCTGCGGGCCAGCCTGCTCCCGCTTGACCGCAGCCCCGACGTGTTCAGTTGGGACCCGGTCTGACCGCCTGAAAGGACCACCATGGACGTCGCCCTCGCCCGCCCTGACGACCACGCCGAGATCCGCGAGGAGGTCCGCAAGCTGTGCGGGCGCTTCCCCGGCGAGTACTGGCGCAAGCTGGATGAAGTGCGGGGCTACCCGACCGCGTTCGTGCAGGCCCTCACCGAAAGCGGCTATCTGTCCGTGCTGATCCCCGAGGAGTACGGCGGCTCCGGCCTCGGCCTCTCGGCGGCGGCGGCCATCCTGGAGACGGTGCAGGCGGAGGGCTGCAACGGCGGCGCATGCCACGCGCAGATGTACACGATGGGCACCATCCTGCGCCACGGCTCGCGGGAGCAAAAGCAGCATTACCTTCCCAAGATCGCCAGTGGCGAGCTGCGGCTGCAGGCTTTCGGCGTGACGGAACCCGGCAGCGGCACCGACACCACCGCGCTCCGCACCACCGCCGTCCGCACCAACGAAGGCTATGTCGTCAACGGCCAGAAGATCTGGACCTCGCGCGCCGAGCACTCCGACCTCATGCTGCTGCTGGCCCGCACCACGCCGCGCGACCAGGTGGCGAAGCGGACCGAGGGCCTGAGCACCTTCATCGTGGACATGCGCGCCGTGCAGGGCCTGACCATCCGGCCCATCCGCACGATGATGAACCATAACTCCTGCGAGGTGTTCTTCGACAGCATGCACATCCCAGCCGACGCGCTGCTGGGCGAGGAGGGGCGCGGCTTCCGCTACATCCTGGACGGCATGAACGCCGAGCGGCTGCTGATCGCCGCCGAGTGCGTCGGCGACGCCAAGTGGTTCACGGCTCGGTCCGTGGCCTACGCCGGCGACCGCAAGGTGTTCGGCCGGCCCATCGGGCAGAACCAGGGCGTGCAGTTCCCCATCGCCCGCGCCTACGCGCAGATGCGCGCCGCCGAGTTGCTGGTTCGCGACGGGCTGGAGCGGTTCGAGGCCGGGCTGCCCTGTGGGGAGCAGGCGAACATGGCCAAGATGCTGGCCGCGGAGGCCAGTTGGGCCGCGGGCGAGGCGTGCATCCAAACGCACGGCGGCTTCGGCTTCGCAGAGGAGTACGACATTGAGCGCAAGTTCCGCGAGACGCGGCTCTACCAGGTGGCGCCGATCAGCACGAACCTGGTGCTGTCCTACGTGGCCGAGCACGTGCTCGGGATGCCGCGCAGCTACTGATGGGCGCGCTCGACGGGCTGCTGGTTGTAGCACTGGAGCAGGCGGTGGCTGCCCCCTACTGCACCAGCCGGCTGGCGGACGCGGGGGCCCGCGTCATCAAGGTCGAGCGTCCGGAGGGCGACTTCGCCCGGGGCTACGACGCCGCCGTGAACGGCATGTCCAGCTACTTCGTATGGCTCAACCGCGGCAAGCAGAGCCTGGTCGCCGACATAAAAGACCCTGGCGACGCGGCGCTGCTGTCGCGGCTGGTGGCCCAAGCAGACGTGTTCATCCAGAACCTGGCCCCGGGCGCCGCCGCCCGCGCCGGCTTCGGGTCAGCGGCGCTGCGGGCGCGACACCCGGCGCTGATTGCGGTAGACATCAGCGGCTACGGCGAGGGTCACGCCTACGCCGACATGAAAGCCTACGACCTGCTGGTGCAGGCGGAAAGCGGGCTGGCTGGCATCACCGGCCACCCCGCCGGCCCCGGCCGCGTCGGCGTTTCGGCCTGCGACATCGCCTGCGGCATGGCCGCGCATGCCGCGGTGCTGGAGGCGCTGATCGCCCGCGGCCGCACCGGCCAGGGCCAGGCGCTGAAGGTCAGCCTGTTCGACGGCATGGCCGACTGGATGAACGTGCCGCTGCTATGCTTCGAGGGCAGTGGCAAGGCGCCGGCGCGGATGGGGCTGGCGCACCCCTCCATCTGTCCCTACGGCGCCTTCGCGACCGCGGACGGCGCCCTGATCCTGATCTCGGTCCAGAACGAGCGGGAGTGGGCGGCGTTCTGTGCCCACCTGCTGGACGCGCCGGACCTGCCGGGGCGGGACGGGTTCGGCAGCAACAACGCCCGCGTGGCGAACCGCGCCGCCGTGGACGGCCTGGTTGCCGCCGCCTTCGGGCGGCTGACGCGGGAGCAGGCGGCGGCCCGGCTGCACGCAGGCAACACGGCTTACGGTTGGGTCAACGACATGGCCGGCCTGGCCACCCATCCGGCGCTGCGGCGCGTGCTGGTCCAAACCCCAGCCGGCCCCGCCTCCATCGTGGCGCCGCCGGTCGTACGGGACGGGGCATCCGCCCTTGGCCCGGTTCCGGCAGTAGGCGAGCACTCGGAGGCGATCCGGGCCGAGTTCACAGCGGGATAGGATTGCAGCGATGACGCAGGATCTTCTGACGCCGTACCGCCTCGGCTCGCTGGAGCTGCCGAACCGGGTCGTCATGGCGCCCATGACGCGCAACCGGGGCGACAACACGGAGAACAAGGCGACTGACTTGGTCGCGGCCTACTACGCCCAGCGCGCCACGGCTGGGCTGATTATCTCCGAGGGGACCTACGTCAGCCGCCAGGGCATCGGCTTCGTCAACGTGCCGGGGATGTACACGGACGCCCAGGCCGAGGGCTGGCGCAAGGTCACGGACGCGGTTCACGCCGAGGGCGGGCGCATCTTCGCACAGCTCTGGCACGTTGGGTCCATCTCGCATCCTGACCTGCAGGAAGGGGGTGTCCTGCCGGTGGCGCCTTCGGCGGTGAACCCGATGACAAACGCCTTCACCAGTGGTGGCTTCAAGCCAACGGTGACGCCCCGCGCGCTGGAAACCGGGGAGGTGGCCGCCGTCGTTCAGGACTTCGGCCGGGCCGCCGCGCGGGCGGCGGCAGCCGGGTTCGACGGCGTGGAGCTGCACGGCGCCAACGGCTACCTCATCCACCAGTTCTTTGCGCGCAGCACGAACCGGCGCACGGACCGTTATGGCGGTCCGGTCGAGAATCGTGCCCGGTTCCTGTTCGAGGTCATCGATGCCGTGAAGCAAGCCTTCCCGGCGGACCGCATCGGCGTGCGCCTGAACCCGGCCGTGCACAACCTGTCCGGCGTCATGTTCGACGAGGAAACCCTGCCGCTGTTCGCCTCCATCGTTGAGCGCGTCAACGCCGACCCGCTCGCCTACCTGCATATCATGGAGCCGATCGGCGATTTAGACGGCCTGCCCGCTGAGCTGATCCATCCGTCGGTTGCGGCCTACTTCCGCAAGAGCTACCGCGGAACGCTGATTGGCGCCGTGGATTACACGTTCGATAGTGCCAACGAGGCGCTGCGGCGCGGCTGGGTGGACCTGGTTGCATTTGGCCGCGCGTTCATCGCCAACCCAGACCTCGTCGCCCGGTTCAAGGTCGGCGCGCCGCTCGCGATGGCGCGCCGGGACACGTTCTACTCAGGGGGTGCGAAGGGGTACACCGACTATCCCGTGCTGGCCGGCGAGGCGCAACCCGCCGGTGATGCCACGCTGGTCGCGCGTGGGGAGCGCTACGCGGAAACCCGCGCCCAGTCGCGCACCTCTGTCGAGGAGTGAGCGGCTGGCTGGGCCGTCACCGCACGATTGGACACCCCGTCTCCCCCAATGGTTGAAACGCCGTCTCCGCTGGGATGACGTCGAGGATTTTATAGTAGTCGTAGGGTGCCTTCGACTCCGAAGGCTTCTTCACCTCGGCCAAATACATCGCGTGTTCGACAGTTCCATCCACACGCACGCGGGTGCGGCCGAACAACGGATCGCTGAACCAGCCCCGTTCTCGGATGCCCGCGATCACGGCCTTGCCGTCCCTGGCGCTTCCGAGCCGGGCTGCCGAGTCCAGGTAGGCTGTCACGGCTGAATAGACGGCGGCGTGGACCTGCGTCGGCTTGCCCCTGTCCGCCACCGCCTGCTGGAAGCGATCGGCGAAGGCCCGGGTGCCCGGGTCAATGTCCCAGTAGAAGGCAGTCGTGAACTGTAGGCCCTGAGTCACTTCCAGCCCAAGGGAGTGTACGTCGGTCAGGTAAAGGATCGTCGGCACGATGGTCTGCCCTTGGGCGACGATCCCGAACTCCCGGGCCTGCTTGATGGCGTTGATCGTGTCCGTTCCGCCGTCGGCCAGCGCGACCACGTTCGCCCCCGATGCCTGGGCCTGCAGCAGGTAGGAGGAATAGTCGGTGGTGCCGAGCGGGTGCCCCGCCATCCCGACGATCCTGCCCCCACCGGCCTCGATGACCCGGCGCATCTCCGCCGAAACCGACCGACCGTATTCGAGGTCGACCGTGATGAAGAACCAGCTCTTGCCGCCGGATTTCAGGATGGATTGGCTAGCGCCGTGCGCCAGCGCCCACGTGCTGTATGTCCAGTTGATGGTGTTCGGCGTGCATTGGTCGCCGGTGATCCTGGCCGACGATGCGGACGTGGAGAGCAGCGCCTTGTTCTTGTCCCGTACCAGTCCCGACAAGGCGAGGACGACCGCCGAGTTCGGGACGTCAACGACGACGTCCACGCCCCCAGTGTCGAACCAGCCCCGGGCGATGGCCGAGGCGACATCAGGCTTGTTCTGGCTGTCGGCGGAGACCAGCTCGACGTCGAAGGCGGCGTTGCCCGCCTGGAAGTCGGCGATGGCAAGCTGCGCGGCGGCGACCGACCGCCTGCCCGCATAGTCCGACATCGCTCCGCCCATGTCGGTGAGCACGCCGACCTTGATGCGCTCCCTCGGCTGGGCGGCGGCGACGGTGGCCATGACAGCCCACGCAAGGGCGATCCGCACGATTGCTAAGCGAGCCATGGTTTTCCTCCCTTGGAATGTAATTCTGCTGTTGGCAAGCTAATGAATTGTGTCAGCCGGGTTCCGCCGCCTGCCGGAGCATGTGCGCCAGCGCGCCCCTAGACAGTGCCGCCCCGTCCGGCGCCGCTTCGGACGGGCGCGGCGGCAATCCGAGCGCCTGGACAAGGCGGCCCACAAAGCCGTGTGCAGCGTATGGATGCACCGGCCGTCCGGCTAAGAACTCGACCCAACGCGTCCGCGGCTCGGGGCGGAGATGGTCGGCCGGGGCGTCTATCACAGGGTGGCGCATGTTCGCGAACAGGACGACCCCTGCCCGGCTCGCCACGTCATACAGCGTCTCGGCATGGCGGAAGGCGCGGTGGCCGGGGTCCAGCCCCTCAAAGTGCAGCCCGGTGACGCTGACCGAAATGCCGAAGGCGCAGACCGAGGCCTCGACCAGGTCGTCCCAGGTTGCCGCGCCGTCAGGAAAGAAGTCGAACCGCCGGCTGACGGGCAAGAAGCCCCGCAACGCCAGCCACTGGATCGCCGCGAAGTGCGGGTGGTCGCTGCCAACGTCCGCGAGGTAGGTCAGCTTGCAGCCGCGGGCCAGCATCGCGCCCTGTATGGCAGCGACTGGAACCTCGCCCACCCGGCAGTCCCCGCGCTTGGCCAGCGCGGCGGCCACCCCGGCGGCGGTCCCGGTCCCGGTCCACACCGTCTCGATCCGGAGGGCGCAGAAGGCGATGTGGCTGGCCGAAATGGCCGTCGTGACCAGCAGGTTTTCGACGCCTTGCGGGACCAGGCAGCCGAACGGCACCTGGTAAGGCGCACGCACGGCACGGGCCAGGATAGCACCCTCGCAGGCCCCGGTGGCCGGGTCGCGCAGGTCGCTGCAAGGCCGGCACTCGATGGCCCAGTCGCCGATCGCGACCGAATCCGGCTGCCGCGGCGGACGCGGCCCGGGGCCGGCCAGAAACGGGTTCACGTCCGGTTCCGTCAGTCGGACGCGACCGTGGAATCGCCGGGCTTCGCGGACGTAGAGCAGGTGGGGAACGTTGCCGTTGCCGGCATACTCGTCTTCGGCCAGGGCCAGTTCGGGCGACCCGCCGTCGGTTTGGATGAAGTGCAGGAAACCCAGGATGTGATCGAACATGCGCTTGCGGATCGCCGTGCGCTCGCGCGGATGTGCCAGGATGAAATCGCGCGTTTCTGCCAGGACGTCGTTGCCCTTCTCCCGCTGGTTCAGCAGCATCTTGCCGTTGACCGCGGGGATCAGGTCGAAGCCGAAGGACGGCCGGCCGTCGGGTCCTATGACGGGCGGGGTCCAGCGATACTTCGCCGGGTCGTAGCCGTCCGGCCTGGGAACCGGCCGGCGCCGGCCAGGTTGCTCCTGCCACCGCAGGCTGAGGCGCGACGTGAAGGCCATGACACTTTCGCTGGGTGCGCCGGTGCTGCCGGGCAGGATGGTCGCGGGCAGGAACCCCGCGGCGTTGATCCGGTGTTCGTGGCTTGCCGTGTAGATGATCCCTGCATGCGGCTCGGACGGGGACCGGGCCTCGCGCCCAAGGTCGAACGGCGCGCCAGCCCAGGCCGCGACGTCGCCCTCATAGGTCGCGTCTATGACGACAGCCGCGCGGACCCCGTTCGGGACCGGCACCGCCTGGGCTGGAGGATTGCCGAATGGGTCGGACGCCGGCTCCCACAGCACCTCCACGATCGAGGCGCCGCCCATGGTCACGCCAATTGGTACGGCGGAGCCAAGGAGTGTGACCGCCGGCTGCTCGGCAAGCATGGCACGCCAGACGCGCTCGGCGACATGGAACTCCCAGAACACGTTCTGCCCGCTGCGGAGCAGGGGATCGTCGAAGCCTGCAGTCTCGTAGTGCCGAAGGACCCGGCCGCAGAACTCCTCGGCGATGCCGCTCAGAGCCTGTAGCGAACCGGCATCGAAGCACGGGACGCCGTTGGCGGACACGCCGCCGACGGACGGCGTGGGTTCCAGTAATACGACCCGCGCCCCCTCCCTGGCTGCGGCGATTGCGGCGGCACACCCTGCAGCGGTTGCGCCTACGACCAGGACGTCGGTTTCGAGACGGGACGGCTGGCTGTCCATACCTGTCACCACAGCAAAACGGTGCACCAGCCACTACATTGGCCGAGTATCCTTCATTCAGCAAGCCATTCCGTATCTTGAAAGTATTGGCATGGTCGTCTCTGCCTGATGGTCGGAACTGCGCCATGAAGCCGCTCTACGCGCTCACGCCGGCCGTGTGGCCACCAGGCCACGCAGCTTGGCAACGGCTGTTGCAGGGGTCGTCAAGACCGCCTTTCCCGTTGCCAGCGCGACGGCGCCGGCTGCCCGCGCCATGCTGGATTGTGCCAGGGCGATCACGTCGCAAGCAGCAAGCTCCCGGACGGCAGCCTCGGCCACAAGCTGGTCGTGCAGGGCGGCGTTGCCCGCGTTCAACGCGTCGAACGCGCCCGGGGCGAACGCGCACCGGGCAATGGCGCCGGGTGGAAACTCCCGCGGCATGGCCTCGAGCGTCGGGGCGAACGTGGCCAGCAGTCCGACCCGCCCCCGGCTCGCGGCAGCGGCCTCGATCATGGCCTCGTTCGGCTTCAGGACCGGCAATGGCGCCAGCAGCCGCTGGACGGCCTCGATCGCTGCCCCGAACGCGGAGCAGGTGAACAGGATGCCGTCAACGGGGGTGTCGGCCACGTAGCGCGCGACCGCCAGGAAGCGCTCCCGGACATAGGCGTCCCCTCGCGCCCGCGCGGTGAACAGCGCCTCGTCCAACACGTTCACGATCTCCGCATCGGGCCAGCCTTCAGAGAAAGCGGCCTCCATCGCCGGGGCGGACACCATCTGGACGTGAACAAGCGCAGTGCGCATGACAGGGTCTCCGGCTGGTCAGGGCATCACGCGCCGCGGGTATCGGATCGCGCAGACACAAGGCAGCCATCCCAAGATAAAGGCCAAGCAATGAGATTTACCATGTGGAATACTATGCTCAATGTGGGATATGTCGTGCAAGTTTCATATGGAGGCGACACATGGACCACATCACACCAAGGCCCGGCCGGCGCATACTCGTGAGGGCCGGACTCGCTTCGGCTTTTGGAAGCTTGGCCTTGTCCAGCCCTCGCGCCGGCGTCCCGTCGCCGCTGGTCAAGGCGCCGGGCTTCTACCGCTTTGCCCTGGGCGACGCCGTGGTGACGATCTTGTCCGACGGACGCGCCTACTCGTCCGATCCGAAGAAGACTTTCGCGGGCGCGCCTCCAGCCGAGATAGACGCGGCCATGCAGGCCCGCTTCCTGGACACGGACCGTGTCGTGATGGACGAGAACGTCGTCGTCGCCGACCTGCCCGGGCGGCGCGTGATGTTCGACTGCGGCGCGGGCACGTCCACCCTGTTCGGGACTGGCGGCGGACGGCTGCTCGGCAACCTGGCCGCTGCAGGCATCGCGCCGGCGTCCATCGACGCGATCATCCTCAGTCATGGCCACCCCGACCACGTCGGCGCCCTGATGTCCGATGCCGGCGAGCGCACCTTCCCTAACGCGCAGCTCTACCTCGCCGAGGCCGAGCAGGCGTTCTGGACCGACCCGGACCGGACCGGCCCCCGCCTTGCGGCCTTCCACGCGCTCGCAATGCAGCAACTGGCGCCGAACCGGGAGCGGCTGCACGGCATCACCGACGGGCAGGAAGTGCTGCCGGGCATCGAGGCCGTGGCGTCACCCGGCCATACGGTGGGGCACACGCACTTCGTGCTCCATTCCGCTGGGCAGTCCCTCGCGGTCACGGCCGACCTGACCCGGCACCCCGTCCTGGGCCTGGAGAACCGCTGGGCCTTCGCCGGGGACCACGACCCCGCACTGTCGCTCGCCTCGCTCGACCGGCATGTCGGCCGGCTCGCCGATGAGCGCGGCCTGCTGGTGTCTTATCACTATCCCTGGCCCGGCCTGGGCCATGTCGTGCGCTGGGGCGACCGCTTCCGGTACGTCTCAACCGGCATGGACATGACCTGACGACCTAACAATCTCTTTCTCTATCGTGAATGACATGCTACTCATGGGATAAGTGCCGGCAGCGCCGAAGATGGGCCGGAGCAGGGGGAGACGACGTCCGAATGGACCTGAAGCTGGGCGGCCGCAAGGCGGTTGTGACGGGCGCGTCCAAGGGCATCGGCGCAGCCGTGGCCGAAGCCCTTGCACGCGAAGGCTGCGACGTGGTCTTGGTCGCCCGCGATGCCAGCGCGCTCGGTGCTGTAAAGGCCCGCCTGCGCACCCATGGCACTGCCATAACGACTGAGGTTGCCGACCTTAGCGTCAGCACGAGCGTGGATGGCCTGGCGGATCGGCATCCCGATGCCACCATCCTTGTCAACAACGCCGGCGCCATCCCGTCGGGGCGCCTGCACGAGGTGGACGAAGCGACCTGGCGGGCTGCCTGGGACCTGAAGGTGTTCGGCTACGTCAACATGACCCGGCGCTTCTACGCCTCCATGCAGGCGCGCGGTGGCGGCACGATCGTCAACGTCATCGGATCGGCCGGCAAGCGCGTGGATGCCAGCTACATCGCGGGATCCATGGGCAATGCCGCGCTGATCGCCTTCACCCAGGCGCTGGGCAGCGCCAGTGCCGCAGACGGCATCCGCGTGGTCGGCATCAACCCGGGGCCGGTCGCGACCGAACGCCATGAGACGATCTTCCGCCGCCGGGCCGCGGACACGCTAGGTGTAGGCGCTTGCAATCATCGGCGCTCGTGCTCGCAAACGGAGCAGATTTCTGCTCGGATTAGCTGACAATGGGACGCGCGTCGTGCTCACATTATCTGCCACTGTGCTCGCCATCATCGGGCCGTGCTCGCCAACGGACGGTCGTGCTCACATTGGCTGCCAATGGGATCTGGCCACTGCGAGATGGCTGGGGTGTTCTCTTTAACCAGGGTTTTTGACGAGCCCCGGCGCGTGTGACCCGGAGCGGCCTGGAAAGGCACTTTCCCTTCTCATAACTGTTCTTGATTGCCCTGTTCCGAAACGCTACCAACCGGACGGGTTTCGAGAACAAGGGCGTCGGATGCGGGTCGGGTATGCCAGGGTCAGCACCACCGACCAATCGCCGGAGCTTCAGCTCGATGCGCTTCGCCGCGCCGGATGCGAGAGGATCCACTCGGAGAAGGCGTCCGGCGCCAAGGCAGACCGTCCCGAGCTGGCGCGGGTCCTCGACGACGTGCTGCGCCGCGGCGACGTGCTGGTCGTGTGGAAGCTCGACCGGCTCGCCCGCTCGCTGAAGAAGCTGATCACCACGGCCGAGGACCTGGAGAATCGCGGCATCGGGCTGGTGTCGTTGACCGAGAGCATCGACACCACCACGCCCGGGGGCGTTCTCGTGTTCCACGTTTTCGGGGCGATCGCGCAGTTCGAGCGCGCCCTGATCCGCGAACGCACCGCCGCCGGCCTTGCCGAGGCGCGCCGCCGCGGCCGCAAGGGTGGGCGGCCCCCGGCCTTCAAGGCAGCGGACGTCACCGCGGCGCGCGCCCTGATGAAGGAGGGCAAGCTGCCGGTGCGCGATGTCGCCAAGCGCATGGGCGTGTCGGTCGCCACCCTTTACCGCCACGTCGGCAAGCGTGGCACCGAGGATAGCGTCGCGGACAACCCCGTTCCCCATGCCTGACCGCTCGAAATGGCCACCTGGCGAGGCACTGGTCGATTTGCGGCGGCGCCTGGCGTTGCTGTCGGCCCGTGACCCCGCCCGCACCGAGGTGATCGCGCGCGCCGCCGAAGCTTACGGCGTGTCGGTCTGGACGATCTACCGTGCGTTGCGTGAGTTGACCCGGCCGAAATCGGTGCGGCGATCCGACCACGGCTCGACCCGGGCGATGCCTGCCGCCGGGATGGAGCGTTACGCAGAGATCGTCGCCG
This sequence comes from uncultured Acetobacteraceae bacterium, assembly GCA_964245505.1. Taxonomy (GTDB): domain Bacteria; phylum Pseudomonadota; class Alphaproteobacteria; order Acetobacterales; family Acetobacteraceae; genus DASWOJ01. The sequence continues at coordinate 15,414 of CAXTOB010000102.1, forward strand.
CGCTCAAGATCAGAACCTTGAACAAGAAGGGGCGCCACCTCTCGACCGCGCGGGCGATCCAGCTGCTTGAAGATGACGGCGTCGAAACGCCGGACGGCCTGGTGCGGGCGCCGGCAGGTCTGCTCAAGCGCGCGACTGTCGACCGCGTCCTGCGTGCGTCCGGTCTCGACCATGCGCGCGTGGTGCGCCCAGTCGCAGCGGTGCGCTTCCAGGCCAAGCGGTCCAACGAGCTTTGGCACTTCGACATGAGTCCGTCTGACCTGAAGCAGGTCGAGGCCCCGCTCTGGATCGAGCCCGGCCGCGGCAAGCCGACGCTGATGCTGTTCTCGGCGGTCGATGACCGCTCCGGCGTCGCCTATGATGAATACCGCTGCGTTTACGGCGAGGATGCCGAGTCCGCGCTGCGCTTCCTGTTCAACGCCATGGCCCCAAAACCCGAGCCGGAACTGCCGTTCCAGGGCATCCCGGCCGCGATCTACATGGACAACGGCCCGGTCAGCCGCTCCAAGGTGTTCCAGTCCGTGATGGGCAGCCTAGGCGTGCGCGTGCTGACCCACATGCCGCCGTCCGAGGCCGAGCGACGCACGCCCGCGCGCTCGAAGGGCAAGGTTGAACGGCCGTTTCGCACCATCAAGGAGGTGCATGAGACGCTCTACCACTTCCACAAGCCGAAGGACGAGGCGGAGGCGAACCTTTGGCTGCGCCGCGCCCTCGTCACCTACAACAACGGCGGCCATCGCGCTGAGCCGCATAGCCGGATCGAGGACTGGCTGAAGCACCTTCCGGCCAACGGCATCCGCGCGATGTGCTCGTGGGAGCGGTTCTGCGCCTTCGCGCGCGAGCCGGAGCGCCGCAGCGTCGCTGGCGACGCGACCGTCGCGGTCGAGGGCGCGGCC
>CAXTOB010000103.1:0-10735 GCA_964245505.1 uncultured Acetobacteraceae bacterium
GGGGCCAGGCGGGCGCCTTCGGCGCGCCGCTGGGGGTGAGGGGCGCCATCGCCGACGCCCTGGGCGTCCCGCACCTGGACATGCCCGCCACGCCGGAACGGGTGTGGCGGGCGTGCCGGGACGCTGGGGCGTGACGATGAAACGTCGGGTCCGTAGAGGCTGAAATGGCTCCCCTCTCCCCTTGGAACAGGGAGCGGCAGGCGTGCCCTCGACGCCCTGGCGCGAACATAGATGAAGGACTCGCAGGATGCAGCACAGCTACGACGTGGTGATCATTGGCGGCGGCGTGATCGGCAGCTCGATCGCCTACCACCTGTCCGCCAACCCCGGCTTCACCGGCCGGGTCGCCGTCATAGAGCGCGACCCCACCTACGCCGCCTCGTCCTCCTCGCTCTCCACCAGCGCCATCCGCCAGCAGTTCGCCACGCCCGCCAACATCCGCATGTCCGCCTACAGCATCGAGTTCCTCCGCCGCGTGCGCGAGTTGCTGAGCGTCAAGGGCTACGATGCCGACATTGGCCTGCGCGAGCCGGGCTACCTGATCCTCGGCACGCCGGACCAGATCCCGAGCTTCCAGGCAAAGAACGCCAACCAGCGGGCATGCGGGATCAACACCGAACTGCTGGACCAGGACCAGATGCGCGAGCGCCATCCCTGGCTGCGGGTGGACGACCTTGGCATCGGTTCCTATGGGCCGGAGAAGGAGGGCTGGTTCGACGGACCCGCGCTGCTGCAGGCGTTCAAGCGTAGGGCGCGGGTCCAAGGCGTGGACTACGTCGCTGGCGCCGTAACGGGACTGGAGATGGCGGGCGCCGGGCGGGTCGGCGCGGTCCTGCTGGCGGATGGCGGACGGCTCGCGTGCGGCACAGTGGTCAACGCCGCCGGGCCATGGAGCGGCGAGATCGGCCGCATGGCCGGCCTCAACGTGCCGGTGGTGCCGGTCAAGCGCTGCGTGTTCGTGTTCGACAGTCCCGAGAAGATATCCCATGGCCCGTTCCTCATGGATACGAGCGGCATTTTCATGCGGCCCGAGGGCCACCTGTATATCTGCGGCACCACTCCACCCAACGAGAACGCACCGGACGACTTCAGCCTCGACGTGGACCATGGCCTGTTCGAGGACGTCATCTGGCCCGCGCTCGCGCACCGCGTCCCGGGCTTCGAGCGGCTGCGGCTGCTGCGGGCCTGGGCGGGGCTGTACGAACACAACGTCTTCGACCACAGCGGCATCATAGGGCGCCACCCGGAGGTCTCCAACATGGTGCTGGCCTGCGGCTTCAGCGGCCACGGCATGATGCACTCCCCGGCGGCGGGCGCAGGAGCGAGCGAGATGATCCTCTACGGCGTGTCCAGGTCGGTGGACACCAAGCCCTTCGCGTTCGAGCGGATCGCCAGCAATGCGCCGATCGAGGAACACGTGTATTGATTGACGGATGATCCAGAAGAAGACCATGACCACCCAGGTTGCCGACGCGCTGCGTCACGGCATCCTGTCCGGGGCCTACAAGGCCGGCGAGCAGTTGCGACAGGAGCGGATCGCGTCGGACCTGGGGGTGAGCCGCATCCCCGTGCGCGAGGCGCTGCACCAGCTTCACTCCGAGGGCTTCGTGACGCTCGTCTCCCACAAGGGCGCGGTCGTCGCCGAGGTGTCGCTTGAGGAGATCGTCGAGCTGTTCGAGTTGCGGGCGCGCATCGAGACCTGGCTGCTCGAACTCGCGATCCCGAACATGACCGGGCAGCACATCGCCGCCATCGAGGAGGCTACGGACAGCTACTCGAAGCTGGCGTATCAGGCAGACCAGTCCTTCCAGTCGAACTGGCGCGTGCACAGTGCGCTCTACGCCGCATCGGGCCGCACGACCACGATCGAGATCGTTGGGCGCCTGCATCAGCAGATCGAGCGCTACACGCGCATGATGGTGACGTTTGCGGGTGTGGAGGAGAGCGCCGACAGGCAGCACAAGGAGCTGCTGGCATTGTGCCGCAGCCGGCAAACAGAGCAAGCCGTCAAGCTGCTGAACACGCACATCAAGAGCGGGAGCGTGTTCCTGATCGAACGGCTCAAGGCCCTGCGCGACCGGTCGGTCGCCACGGCTGCGGCCGCGCCTCCTGGGGCATCGGTCGTTCAGCCTCTCAAGTCGGCGGCCGTGGCGAAACGGGTCCGGGCAGCAGGTTAGGCGGGCGGCACCGGCATGGGCCGGCTTGAGCCGGCAGTTCAGCCGATGATAGGTCGAGGCAGGGAGGCTGGGCGAGGACACCGGACAGCCCGCGCCACGGTCGCGTTGAACGCGCGCAGCACGGCCAACCCGCGGGACGGGCCGGGACCCCTCCGGCAGGCCGGCATCCCGCCTGGCCCGGCGCTGCCCCGTCAGGAGGGCTGCCGGGCATACTGCCCGACGTAGCGGCCTGCCCTGATGCTCTCCAGCGTCACCGCTTCCCGCGCCTCTTGCGCCCGGACTGCCAGCAGCAGCTCCGCGGCGATGGCCTGCGGGAAGGCGACGACCCCGTCCGCATCGCCCACGACGATGTCGCCAGGCTCGATCACCAACCCGCCGATGCTGACGGGGACATTGATCTCGCCGGGGCCGTTCTTGTACGGCCCCCTGTGGATGGCGGCGCGGGCGAAGCATGGGAAGTCCGAGTGGGCGAGCGCGGCGGCGTCCCGGACTGCGCCGTCAATCACGAAGCCCGCCGCACCGCGCACCTGGCCGATGGTCGTCATGATCTCCCCGACCAGCGCCCGGCTGATGTCGCCCCCGCCGTCCACCACGACGACATCCCCAGGCCGAACCAGCTCCAGCGCCTCGTGGATGGCGCGGTTGTCGCCGCAGGCGGTGCGGACGGTCAGGGCCGTGCCGGCCATGACGACGCCCTCACGGTGGAACGGCCGCAGCCCCACGGCACCCGGCATGCGGGACAGGTTGTCGCTGATGAGGGCGGTTGCCGCCGTCCTGAACTCCGCAAGGAGGGCCGCGTCCGCCTGCGCGCCGCTTGGGTTGCGCCTTGATCCGATCATCCCGCTTGTCCTTCCGTCCAAACCTGCCCGTGCCGCATCAGTGCGCCCCGCCGCCAAGGTAGGCGCGGATGATGGCGTCGTCGCCCGCCAGCTCGGCCGCGGCGCCCTGGAACGCGATGTTGCCCGTCTCCATCACGTAGCCGTAGTGGGCCAGCTTCAGGGCCGCTTTGCTGTTCTGCTCGACCAGCAGGATCGTCACCCCGTCCTCGTTCAGCAGCCGGATGATCCGCGTGATCTCCCTGGCCATCAGCGGCGCCAGGCCCATGGAGGGCTCGTCGAGCAGCAGCAGCTTCGGCGCGGCCATCAGCGCGCGGCCCACAGCCAGCATCTGCTGCTCCCCGCCCGACAGGTAGACCGCGTCCCGGTCCCGCCGCTGCGCCAGCACGGGAAACAGGGCGAAGACGTGGTCCAGCCGCCGCCGCCGCTCCGCCTCGTCGGACAGGGTGAACGACCCCAGGATCAGGTTGTCCCGGATGCTCATGCTGCCGAAGACGCGCCGGCCCTCCGGCACGTGGACCAGGCCCAGATAAGGAAGTTTGTGGGCAGGTATGCCGGCGATAGGCTGGCCCATGAAGGTCACGCTTCCAGCCGTGGCGGGGATCATGCCGGACAGGGCGCGCAAGGTCGTGCTCTTGCCCGCCCCGTTAGCGCCCAGCAGGGTGACGATCTGGCCTTGCTGCACCTCCAGGCTGATCCCGTGCAGCGCCTGCACCCCGGCGTATCCCGCCGCCAGGTCCTGCACCTTCAGGACGGCGTCCGGCACCGCGCTACTCCTCCACGCCCAGGTAGGCCTCGATGACGGCCGGGTCGGACTGCACCGCGGCGGGCGGGCCTTCGGCGATCTTCTGCCCGTAGTCCAGCACCGTCACCTTCTCCGACACCTCCATCACGAGGCCCATGTCGTGCTCGATCAGCAGGATTGTGACGCCGGTGTCGTCCCGCACGCGGCGGATCAGCTCGACCAGCCCGCCCTTCTCGTTGTGGTTCAGCCCTGCAGCAGGCTCGTCCAGCAGGACCAGGTCCGGGGAGGACGCCAGCGCCCGCGCCCACTCCACCCGGCGCTGGTCCCCATAGGACAGGGCGCCGGCGAGGGCCGCCGCGTGCCGGCCGATGCCGAAGAAGCCGAGCCACTTCTGCGCTGTTTCCCGTATCGCCTGCTCCTCCCGCCGTTGCGCCGGCAGGTGCAGGATGGCGGCGGCCAGGCCGTGCCGGGTGCGGCAGTGCGGCCCGGACATGACGTTCTCCAGCACGGTCATCTCCCGGAACAGCCGGATGTTCTGGAAGGTGCGCGCCAGGCCGAGCTGAGTGATCCGGTGCGGCGCGCGTCCCTGGATCGCCTGGCCGCGGAAGGTGATCGTCCCGCCCGAGGGCCGGTAGAAGCCGGTGAGGCAGTTGAACATGGACGTCTTGCCGGCGCCGTTCGGCCCGATCAGGCTGTTGATGGCGCCCTTCTCGACCATGAAGGACACGTCGGAAATGACGCTCAGCCCGCCGAAGCGCAGGGTCAGGCCGGCGACCTCGAGCAGCGCCACCGTCTCAGCCCCGCCCCGGCCACAGCCCGGCCGGGCGGAACAGCATCAGCACGAGCAGCGCCAAGGCCGTGACCAGCGGGCGGAAGGTGCCGGCGTCGCGCAGCACCTCGGGGATCATGGTCATGACGAGGGCGCCCAGGATGACGCCGGGCACCTTGCCCATGCCGCCGAGCACGACGCCCAGCAGGATCAGCGTAGACTGCGTGAAGGTGAAGCTCTCCGGCGAGATAGCCGTCATCTTGGCCGCGTACAGCGTGCCCGCCACCGACGCGATGGCGGCGCCGGTCATGTAGGCGTACAACTTCACGGCGACCCGGTTGATGCCGATGCCCGCCGCCGCGTCCTCATCGTAACGGACGTAGCGCCAGGCGCGGCCGATGCGCGAGTGCTCGATGCTGACGCAGACGAAGATGGTCAGGAGAACCGCGGCGAGGAAGACGTAGTAGAAGTCCTGCACCCGGCTCAGGTGCCAGCCGAACAGCCACGGGCGGTCTATGCCGACCAGGCCGCTGGCGCCCCCAGTGATGTCCAGGTTGCGCGCGATCAGCCGGACGATCTCCCCGAAGCCCAGCGTCACGATGGCCAGGTAGTCGCTCCGCAGCCGCAGGGTGGGCGTGCCGATGACGACGCCGGCCAGGCAGGCGAATAGGATCCCGGCCGGCAGGGTCAGCCAGAAGTTCAACCCGAACCGCGTGGTGAGGATGCCGGTAGTGTAGGCGCCGACTGCGAAGAACGCGGCATAGCCGAGGTCCAGCAGGCCCGCGTAGCCGACGACGACGTTCAGCCCCAGGCAGAGGATCACGTAGAGCAGCATCGTCGTCCCGACCTCGACCACGTAGAGGCTGCCGAACGCCGGCACGAGTGCGGCGGCAAGCAATACCGCGGCGGACCCGGCTATTGCGGCTGGCGTGAAACGGACGCCGCCACCCGCGAGCGCAGCCATCAGACCCGGTCCACGACGGGCCGGCCCAGGATTCCCGTCGGCTTCAGCACCAGGAAGGCGATCAGCGTCCCGAACACGAGCACGTCGCGCCAAGCGGAGCTGATGAAGGGCAGCGAGGACCCGAACGACTCCAGCAGCCCCAGCACCAGCCCGCCCAGCATGGCGCCGGGGATGCTGCCGATGCCGCCGATGACCGCTGCCGTGAACGCCTTCAGGCCCATGATGAAGCCCATGAAGAAGTTCACGCTGCCGTAGTACGCCCCGGCCATGACGCCGCCGACTGCGGCCAGCGCAGAACCGATGAAGAAAGTCAGGCTGATCACCCGGTCCACGTTTATGCCCATTAGCCGGCTCGCTGCCGCATCGATCGCGACGGCCCGCATCGCCTTCCCGTACATCGTGCGCGTGATGAACAGCTGCAGCGCCGCCATCACCGTCACTGCCATGGCGACCAGCACGAGCTGCGTGTGGGTGACGGTGACGTCGCCCACGTCGAAGCCGTCGTAGCCGAGGTCGGTGCTGAACGCCTCGAACCGCCCGTCAGTCAGCGCCAGCACGGCGCCGTTCAGCACCATGGCGACGGCGAGCGCGGTGATCAGGATGGACAGCCGCGGCGCGTTCCGCATCGGGCGATAGGCGACCCGCTCGATCACGACGCCGAGCAGGCCGACGATCACCATGCTGGCCAGCAGGGCGCACGTGACGCCCAGCCACCCGGTTCCGAGCAGGTTGCCGACAAGGCCCAGGACCGCCAGGCCAACAAAGGCGCCGGTCATGTAGATGTCGCCATGGGCGAAGTTCAGCAGCTTGATGACGCCGAACACCATGGAGTAGCCGAGGGCGATCAGCGCATAGAACGAGCCGATGATCAGTCCGTTGATGGTCTGCTGAATGACTGCGTCCATGCGGCGGCAGCTCCCGGCGTGAACTGGTTAAGCCGGCCCAGGATGCGGCGGAGGGTCGGGCGCCGCACCCTGCCGCCGCCCCGGTTCAGGTGCGCCCCTACTGAGCCAGGACCCACTTGCCGCCCTTGTCCACCACCACGAGGAAGTTCGACCCGACAAGGGTGCTCTGCGGCGTGAACTTGACCTTGCCCGCCAGCCCATCGAAGTCACTGGCCTTCAAGGCTGCGATGATGGCGGCGGGGTCGGTCGAGTTCGCCCGCTTGATGGCGTCGCCCAGCAGCAGCGTCGCGTCGTAGGACAGCGCGGCGTAGGCGCCGGGGTCGCGCCCGTTGACCTTGACGTACTCCTGCTTGAAGGCGGCCGCGGAGGGCAGGAAATCCAACGCGGGCGGGGACAGCATCATCACCCCTTCGGCGGCCGACCCGGCGATCTTGAGGTAGTCGGGCGAGTTGTTGCCGTCGCCGAGCACGATCGGCGCGCGGACGCCGGCCTGGCGCAACTGCTTCGTCAGCAGCGCGCCGCCGCTGTGGTAGGCCGTCCAGAAGATGGCGTCCGGCTTGGCCGCCTTCAGGCGCGAGACAAGGGCCGAGAAGTCCTGCTCCCCGGCGGCAACGGTCTCCTGGGCCACGACCTTGCCGCCGGCCTTCTCGAATTCGGCGCTGGTCAGCTTGGCCAGGTCGGACGAGTAGGCGTCGCCCTCGTCCACGATGGCGACCGTCTTGAAGCCGCGCTTGTTGAGCAGGGCGATGGCCGTCGCAGCCTGGGCGTCGCCGGTGGAATTGATGAGGAAGCTGTTGCCCGGATTGCCGGTGACGAGCTTCATGGAGTTCGCGCCGACGATCACGAATGGGATGTGCGCGTCGCCGTAGATCTTCAACGTCGGCAGCACCGCGCCGGAGCAGTAGCCGCCGACGATGGCGACCACGCCGGAGGACGCGAGCTTGCTGCCCGCCGTCGCGCCCTGCTGCGGGTCGCAGGCGTCGTCCGCCGTCACAGTGGTGATCGTGTTGCCGAGCACGCCGCCCTTGGCGTTCAGGGCCGCCACGGCGAGCTTGACGGAGTTTTCCATGTCCTTGCCCTCGCTGGCCAACTGGCCAGTCATCGGGGCGACGATGCCGATCCTTATTTCCGCGGCGTCCGCCGGGGCGGCGGTCCGCCATCCCAGGACAAGGGCCAAGCCTGCGAGGAGCATCGGTCGCTGGATCATCGCAATAATTCCCTGATAGGAGGATGAAGACACAGGAGCGCACGCCAGTAAGCAATCTTGGATACGTTATCCAATGTCGTCAAGCGGCGTGATGCGACCGAGGCTCGCCGGAGGTGGAGGGAGCGCGCGGGCGCGGCTACTTAGTTATGCCGGCCCTGATCTCCAGGGTCACGCCCGCCCGCTCCGCAGTATCGAAGTAGGTGAAGCCCGCGCCGTCCGGCCTCCGGCCGCGCATGGATGCGGCCAGGCCAAGCTGCCGCCCTTGCTCCTCCCCCGTGTCGCAGTCGCCGACGGTGAAGCCGAGGTGGAACACCCCCTCCCCGTGCGTGTCCAGGAACCGCCGTTGCGGGCAGTCCAGTGCACTGGGCTGGCAAAGCTGCAATTGGACGTTGCCAAGGTCGGCATACTTGTAGCGCATGTCCAGGAACGCCTCGCGGCTCTGGACCGTCAAGTCCGTGAACCCGCTCAGCGGCGGGAAGTCGTGCCACGGGCCGACGCCGATGGAGTCGTAGAACGCCAGCGCCCGGCCGAGGTCGTGCACGACGATGCAGACATGGTGCAGGGTGTTAAACAGCGATTGGATCATGAAGGTTTTCCGTGCCGGAGAGGGCGGCGGCCGGGCGGCGCACCAACAGGGGCCGTCAAACGTTGCGCTGGATGCCGGATCGCGCCAGGACGCCGGGCTTCAGCCGCTCGTCGGGGCCGTAATCGTCCTTTGGATGGAAGAACAGCCGTGGCGTGGTTTCGATGTCGTTGAGGCGGCGGCGCCATGCCGCGATCATCGCCTCCCGCTTGGCGGGGCCGACACGGCCGGGCATGAAGGCGCAGAACGGCGGCAGCACGTCGAACCCGGTGTAGCGGAGGATGCCGTTGTGGATGGGCCAGAGGACGCCCAGGATGTCACCGTCGATGCCGTCGGGCGCATAGGTCGCCGCAGAGGTCCCGGTGGTCACGGACACCATCGCGAGCTTCCCGGCCAGCAGGCCCAAGTCGTACTTTCGGCCGGGCGCGTAGGCGAAGCTGCGCGCCAGGACGCGGTCGAGCCAGCCTTTCATGATCGCCGGCATCCCGTACCACCACATCGGGAACTGCAGGATCAACAGCTCCGACCAGGCCAGTTCCGCTTGCGCGGCGACGACGTCGGCCGACTGGGTGCCCTGCTCCACGGCATGGGTCTGCTCGCGGCTGATGTCCAGCCGGGCTGGGTCGAGCCGCCCGGCGGCGAAGTCCTGCGGCTTGAGCACAGGGTCGAAGCCGGTTGCATACAGATCAATGACCCTGACTTCGTGCCCGGCGCCCTCAAGCGTCTGGACGGCCGCGTCCTTGAGCGCGCCGCTGAAGGATGTCGACTCGGGATGCGCGTACAGGATGAGAACTTTCATTGCGGTATGCTCCACCGGCTTGTCATGTGTGATGATGCAAGGGCGCTCGCTCCGTCGTCCGCGCCCTGGCATGGCGGGCGGTGAGGTGGCCGCCCCTCAACGCGCCGTGCATGTCCGGCGCCTGCGCCTCGTCCCAGCTTCGCAACCCGGCGCATGGGATGGACATTCCTCCTCGCGGCATCAGCCGACGCCCGCCTGCTGGAAACGCGGTGGGGAGGCCGGCAAGGATGCCACGAAAAGCTTCCCCAACGCACCCCGCATCGCCGTCGCAAGCGATCTAGGATAAAGTATCCGATCTTGTCAAACCTGCGCTCGACCGGTAAAGTCCTCCCATTCGGTCTTGCGTCCGGATCGCACCTCTCCGAAGGATGGCCAATGAGCGAGACAGCGGATGTCGTGGTGATCGGCGGCGCGGTGATGGGGTCCGCCATCGCCTTCGCGCTGTCGGAGAACAAGGATTTTGGCGGCCGGGTCATCGTCCTTGAAAAGGACCGGTCCTATCAGCAGGCGGCCTCGGCGCTGTCCACCAGCGGAGTGCGGCAGCAGTTCTCAAGCGCTGTCAACGTGAAGCTCTCGCAATACACGGTCGAGTTCTTGAAGGACGTGGACCTGCACCTCGGGACGGGCAACGAGCCGTCCGGCGTGGTCTTCCACGAGAACGGGTATCTTTTTCTCGCAGGTGCCACGGCGCTTGGCGCATTTGAGGAAAACAATCGGTTGCAGCGCTCCCTTGGTGTCAACGCCAACCTGCTGAGCCGGTCCGAGCTTGCAAGCCGCTTCCCGTGGCTGACGCTGGACGACATCGAGATCGGATCGTTCGTCGGGCGGGGTGAGGGGTGGCTCGACGGCTACATCCTCATGAACGCATTCAAGAGGCGCGCCAGGGAGAACGGCGTCGAATACCGCTACGTCGAAGCGGTCGGCCTGGAGTGCGGGGGCGGACGCGTGGTTGGCGTCGCTTGCTCCGACGGGAGCACCATCGCAGCCAGCCACGTCGTGAACGCGTCCGGGGCGGCTGGCAAGGTGATTGCCGGGATGGCCGGACTGGACTTGCCGATCCGGAACGTGACCCAGATGGTGTTCACGTTCGGCAGCCCCTGCCAAGTGCCCGGCATGCCCTACACCTTCACCCCGGACGGCCTGTTCATGCGGCCGGAGGGAGGAGACTACATCGTCGGGCTGGGCATCAGCGCCGACCACGGCGACGAGGACGGCAGCCTGGACGTTGACCACACGCTCTTCGAAGGGGAAATCTGGCCCAAGCTCGCCTTCCGCGTGTCCGGGTTCGAGGAGGCCCGCGTCAAGGGTGCCTGGGCCGGCCACTACGACATGAACCTGTTCGACCACAACGCCATTGTCGGCAAGACGCCTGGGCTGCAGGGCTTCTACCTTGCGAACGGCTTCAGCGGGCATGGGCTGATGCACTCGCCGGGGATCGGCCGAGGGATCTCGGAGCTCATCGCCTACGGAGAGTATCGCACCCTCGACCTGTCGGCGCTCGCATATGACCGGATTGCGGCCAACAAGCCGATACGTGAGAACATCCAGTATTGAAGGTTTTGTTCCGGTGCTCGGGGGCGTAGCGTCTAAGCTTGCGGGTTCCGGTCCAGCACGCGTGCTGCGAACTGCCGTGCCGGCCCGCGTTGAAGCTGACCCGCTGCAGGTGGCTGACCGATCGGCCGATGCGGGGCGTTCCGGGCGCAGCAGGTCAGCTTCCATGCGGGGCGGCACCACTCCGCCCTGGCGTCGC
>CAXTOB010000103.1:10745-16287 GCA_964245505.1 uncultured Acetobacteraceae bacterium
TGGTGGCGGCCGTGTCGGCGTGGGGGGGGGGGGCCGGGCCCTGCTTGCCTGCGCCGGGGGGGGCCCCCACCACTCCGCCCTGGCGTCGCGGCCGGACTGGATGCTTGTCGATGAGATCACTTCCGCCGTGCGCCCTGACTTTGTGGAGGGCGCTGCAAAAGCCGCGCAAACTCCGTAGCGACAGCACGACCATGCTGATCGTAACTCATAAGACGCAGTTCGGCCGCAAAATCAGAGGACAGGCCACCTACTCCCGCCAAGGCAGGCTTGTCGTGGCTGGCCCGGCCGGGCAGATGCGTGATGCGGTCAAGGATGAACGAGCGGCCAAGCTCCTGGGCGAGGTCGCGCAATGACCCGCTCCCAGGCGGAGTTGGCTGCCAAAGCAGAACCTGCCTTGAAGCCACGGCCAGCCTCGGCGAAGAAGCGATCCCGGGCCACGGCGAAGGAGCCAGGCGATGCCGGGCCAGTCCGGCCGCGTGGCAGCGTGCAGCGGCAAACCATGGGCGCCCAGGTCGCCGATGAGCTGCGGCGCCAGATCATCGCCGGGGAGCTGGCGGAAGGCTTCCAGCTCCGGCAAGAGCAGCTCGCCGCGGAGTTCGGCATCAGCAAGGTTCCGGTCCGCGAAGCCCTGAACCAATTGGAAGCGGAAGGGCTGGTCATCCAACAGTTCCATCGCGGCGCGGTGGTGGCGGGGTTGTCCCTCGGCGAGGTCATGGAGACCTTCGAGTTGCGGGCGCAGATCGAGACCTGGCTGATCGGGCTGGCCATGCTTGATGCAACTGCTGAGGACGTGAAGGAAGCCGGGCGCTGGGCGTCTCTGCTCGGGAAGACTAAGGACGCCGCTTCGCTTCCGGACCTGAACTGGCAGTTCCATCAAGCCCTCTACCGGCCGGCTGGCAAGAGTTACGTCCTAGAGTACGTCCACAAGCTGCACGTCCAAGTCGAGCGCTTCGTCAAGATGCAGTTCCGCCTTGCCGTTCAGATGGATCAGGTCGTGCGCGAGCACGCCGAACTGCTCCGCCTTTACACGCAGCGCGACCCCGCGGTTCAGCCATGCTTGCACCGGCACATCATGATGTCTGCCGAGCGCCTGGCGATGCGCCTGGCCGAGCTTGGACAAAGGCGCCCGTAGCGGGCGCATGGCAGCCGAGGGCTGGCCCGGAAGCATGAGAGGCACAGTGACGAGCCAATAAGCGCGTGATCCAGCCCCACATCACCCCTTCCCGGCGTCGCTTCCCCAGGCTGTGGACCGCAGGCGGCAAGGCCCTAAGCGTAAGAACTCCGACCCTGGACATTATCTTGGATACTTTATCCGATCATGTTATCTCCTTCAGGGGCAAAGGACGCGAGGCGCAGCCATGAGTGGACGACTTGAGGGCCGCCGGGCAGTCATCACCGGCGCGGCGCGGGGACTAGGCCTCGCCTGCGCCAGACGTTTCGTCAGCGAAGGTGCGCGCGTCCTCCTTGCTGACCTCGATGCAGCCGGAGGCGCGAGCGCGGTGGCTTCGTTCGAGAACGGAGGCGGATCAGTCCTTTTTGAGCGCTGCGACGTTGCGGAGCGGGAGGAGATCGAAAACGCGGTCGGACGGTGCGAGGCCGAGTGGGGCGGCATCGACATACTCGTCAACAACGCCGGCATGGCCCCCGCAGCCGACATCCTCTCCATTGACGAGGGCACGTTCGACAGGGTCATCGCGGTCAACCTCAAGGCGGCGGTCTTCGGCACGCAGATCGCGGCGCGCAGGATGATCGCGCAGGGCACCGGCGGGGTCGTCATCAACATGTCCTCGGTCAACGCGGTGCTGAACATCCCGCACCTCATCGCCTACAACATCTCCAAGGGCGGCCTGAACCAGATGACCAGGAACGCCGCCATCGCGCTCGCGCCGCATGGCATCCGTGTCTGCGGGATCGGCCCGGGTACCGTGCTGACGGAGCTGACCCGGAACGCCGTCTGGACCGACGATGCGGCGCGCCAGTCCATCCTGTCGCGGACGCCCATCGGCCGCGCCGGCGAGCCGGCGGAGATCGCCTCCATCGCGGCGTTCCTCGCCTCCGACGACGCGTCGTACGTCACGGGGGAAACGATCTACGCCGATGGCGGCAGGCTCGGCCTGAACTACACCGTCCCAGTCGAGTCCCGGGAATGAGCTTGCGGGTTGCGGCCGACATCGGCGGCACGTTCACCGACATCGCGATCGAGGACGGGGCGCGGCGCTGGTCCGTCAAGGTCCCGACCACGCGCGACGCGCCGGAGCGCGGCGTCCTGGAGGGGGTTGGCAAGGGGCTTGCCGAAGCCGGCCGCCCGCTGTCGGACGTGTCCCTGGTGGTCCACGGGACGACGCTCGCCACCAACGCCCTGATCGAGCGCAAGGGCGCCCGCACGGCACTTCTGACGACCGAGGGCTTCCGGGACGTCCTGGAGATGGGCAACGAGGGGCGCTTCGACCAGTATGACATCCGGGCCTTGAAGCCTGCGCCGCTGATCCCGCGCCACCTGCGCTACACCGTGCGGGAGCGGCTGCGCCACGACGGGTCAGTCGTCGAGCCTCTCGACGAGCGCGGCCTGCTGGCAGCCGCCGGGCGGATGAGGGACGCCGGCGTCGAGGCGGTCGCGGTCGCGTTCCTGCACGCCTATGCCGATGGCAGCCACGAGGCGCGCGCCCGTGACCTGCTCCGGCAGGAGCTTGACGTCGCCTACTACTCCGTCAGCCACGAGGTTTCGCCGCAGATGCGCGAATACGAGCGCGTCTCGACGACATGCGCCAACGCCTACCTGCAACCGATCGTCAGCGACTACCTGGTCCGGCTGGAGCAGCGGCTGAAGGCCGGCGGCCTCAGCGGGCCGTTGCTGATGATCCTGTCCAGCGGCAGCCTGACCACGGTCGAGACGGCGTCGCGCTTCCCCATACGCCTGCTCGAATCAGGCCCGGCAGGGGGTGCCATTTTCGCCTGCGACATCGCCCGGCGGCTTCACCTTGACCGCGTGCTGTCGTTCGACGTGGGCGGCACGACGGCGAAGTTCTGCCTGGTGGACCAGGGCGGCGTCCGGCACTCCAAGTCCTTCGAGGTCGCACGGACCCACCGGTTCAAGAAGGGCAGCGGCCTGCCCGTCACGGTGCCGGTCATTGACCTCGTGGAGATCGGCGCCGGCGGGGGGTCGGTCGCGCGTGTTGACGCCATCGGGCGCATTGCAGTCGGCCCGGACAGCGCCGGCTCCGAGCCTGGCCCGGCCTGCTACGCGCGCGGCGGCACGCAGCCCACCGTCACGGATTGCGACCTGGCGCTCGGCAAGCTGGATGCGGCGGCCTTCGCCGGCGGCACCATGCCGCTGGACGCGCCGGCGGCCTGCCGCGCCATCGAGGGGGCCGTTGCCCGGCCGACTGGGCTGTCGGTCGAGAACGCCGCCTTCGCGGTGGCGGAAACGATCTCCGAGGCGATGGCGTCCGCCGCCCGCGTTCACGCCACGGAGATCGGCACGGACATCGAGGCGCGGACGCTGATCGCCTTCGGCGGCGCAGCGCCGCTGCATGCGGCCCGCTTCGCCGAGAAGCTCGGGATCAACACCGTCATCGTCCCGGCCGGGGCGGGCGTCGGCTCGGCCATCGGCTTCCTCCGGGCGCCGGTCGCCTATGAGATCGTGCGGACGATCAGGGTCGTCCTTGAGGGCTGCTTAGACCCTGTCCGTGCGGCGCTCCTCGCCATCGAGGAGCAGGCGCGCGGGATCGTTGCGCAGGCGTTGGGACCGGCGGGCGCGCTTGCCGTCCAGCGCAGCGCCCACATGCGCTACGTGGGCCAGGGACATGAGATCGAGGTGCCGTTCACCGAGGATCCGGGGCAGGAGGCGTTCGGCGCGTCCCTGCGCGCGGCGTTCGAGGCGGCCTACTCCCGCCTCTACGGCAGGATCCTGGACGGCAGCCCGGTCGAGGCCACCAGCTGGACCGTCCGGGTGCAGCAGCCATCGCCCAGCGCAACGGGGAAAGTTCCCGGCGCGGTGCCCCATGCCGCGAGGGCCGTTTCGTCCCGCCGGGCCTACGAGGGCGACACGGGCGCGTGGGAGGCCTGGCCCGAGTACGACCGCACAGCGCTGCGACCCGGAGCCTTCGCACCGGGTCCAGCCTTCATTACGGAGGCCGAGACCACGACGGCCGTGCCGCGGGGCTTCGGGTTCCGCGTCGGGGACGAGGGCTACATCTGGATGACACGCGGAGGGCAGGCATGACGGCCGACCCGCAGCGGGACAGGATCAGGACGGACCTGATCTGGCAGCGGATCATCGCGATCCTGGAGGATCAGGCGCAGATGCTGATCAGGACGGCGTTCTCCACCACGACGCGCGAGTCCGGTGACCTGTCCGCCGGGCTGTTCGACGCGCAGGGGCGCATGGTGGCCCAGGCGGTCACGGGGACCCCCGGCCACGTCAACGCGATGGCGCTGGCCGTCGGGCACTTCTTGGAGCGGTTCCCGCTGGACACGCTGCGGCCCGGCGACGTGCTGGCCAGCAACGACCCGTGGCTGTGTTCGGGACACCTGCACGACTTCACGGTCGTGTCGCCCGTCTTCCACCGGTCCCGGCCGGTCGGCGTGGTCGCCAACACCGTCCATGTCGTGGACGTTGGCGGCCTGGGCTTCGGCCCTGACGGGCGCGAGGTGTTTGAGGAGGGCATCTGCCTCCCCGTTTGCAAGCTGGCGTCTGAGGGCCGGACCGACCTGCTGGTGCTGGACATCCTGCGTGCGAACGTGCGCGAGCCGGACCAGGTCGTGGGCGACCTGCACTCATCCATGATCGGCAACGAGGCCGCCGCTGGCCGGGTTGCCGAACTGCTGTCGGAGTTCGGCTGCGACGACCTGCAACGGGTGGCCGACAGCGTCATCGCGCGGACCCGGCAGGCGGTCGAGGACCGGATCACTGCCCTGCCCGACGGGGACTACGCGAACGAGATCCGAATGGACGGCTACGAGGGCAAGGTCGGGCTGAGGCTGAAGCTGTCCATCGCCGGCGACAGCATGACGCTGGACTTCGCCGGCTCGTCGCCTGCCTCGCCGCGCGGCATCAACGTGGTCCTGAACTACACGACCGCCTATGCCGTGTTCGGCGTGAACTGCTTGCTGAACCCGGACATTCCCTGCAACCATGGCAGCCTGGCGCCCATCCGCGTCCTGGCGCCCGCGGGCTCGGTGCTGAACGCGCAGCGCCCGGCGGCGGTCTCCGCACGGCACATGATCGGCCACATGCTGCCCGACCTCGTTCTGGGCGCCTTGGCGCCGATCCTGCCCGTCCCGGCCGAGGGCGCCGGCCTGATCTGGAACCCGAGCCTGCGGGGCGCGACGGCGGACGGCCAACCCTTCGCCACGGTGACGTTCAACGCCGGCGGAGCCGGCGCCCACGCCGACCGGGACGGGTGGAACACGACCGCCTTCCCGTCAGGCGTGAGGACGATGCCGGTGGAGGCCGTGGAGGCGACGGTGCCTGTCCTGGTACGCCGCAAGGAGCTGCGCCCAGACTCCGGCGGGCCGGGCCGGTTCAGGGGCGGGCTGGGCC
>CAXTOB010000104.1:0-8506 GCA_964245505.1 uncultured Acetobacteraceae bacterium
GGTCATGCGCAGGCGCAACGGTGTCATTGAGGCCTCCTGACAAGATGCAGGCCCATAGGACGATCCCGGGGCAACACTGAACCGTGACCTCAATCAGCCCGTCCCGCGCCAGCTCACTTCTCTACGGCGAAGCCGTTCAGTCCAACACCTGTCTGCCGTCACATTCGACCGGCAGCCCCACGACCTTCGAAGACGCTGATCCCCGGTTTGCTTGGCCGCCGCCCCATGCCGTTCCAGCTTTGCCTCCTTTTGCGTATCAGAAGCCCAGTTCGTTTGGTCCGGCCATATGGCTGTTCCTGGTGCTAGAGGTCAGCACCCGCAGGACGCTGCCAGCATCCAAGAATAGCACCTACGATAACCGTGCCCAGCGCCACTCTGAAGCAGCCGTTGTTGTGCCGCCGGGTTCCACCCCGGTGCCGGGTGATACTGCCGAGACCGCACCGACGCAGCGCGACCGCCATCTCCAGTGCATTGCCGAGCACGGCCGTATGGGCTGGCAGACGCGCTCGGGCTACATGAGGCAAGTCTGGCCGAGGCGGCAACCGGGCGCTGGAGACGGGTGATCGGGGAGGGGATGCGCGCGCATACGGACGAGCGTCGCGTGACCGAGGTGGACGTGGCTGCTTCCACTCTCAACCGTATGTTGGGCCTGGGATACCCGAACCATGTCCGTACGGCCTGACCCCGAACGGGGCTGGGGCGACACCCAGGCGTCTGCTTTGTGCACCACACTGGCTGCTGCCATCAGGCCATCAGATGCTGGCCGCCATCGACCGGGATGATCGTGCCGGTGATCCGCCGGGCGCCGTCGCCGACCAGGAACGCCGCCAACGCGCCGACATCGTCCACGTCCACCAGATGCTGCTCGGGCGCAGCAGCAGCAGCAGCGGCCAGGAGTTCATCGAACCGGTCGATCCCGCTCGCGGCCCGCGTCCGGATCGGACCCGGCGAGATCGCATGCGCGCGGATGCCCTTCGCGCCCAGCTCGGCCGCCGTGTAGCGCACCGCGCTTTCCAGTGCGGCCTTGACCGGGCCCATCATATTGTAGTGCGCGACCACCCGCTCCGAACCATAGAACGTGACTGTCAGCAAACAGCCGCCGTTCGGCATCAGCGGCTCCGCCAGCTTGGCCATCGCCAGGAACGAGTGGCAGGACACGTCCATCGCCAGTTGGAAACCCTCGGCGCTGCAATCCACCACGCGGCCGTGCAGGTCGTCCCGCGGCGCGAAGGCGATCGAGTGCAGCAGGAAGTCGAGCGTGCCCCACTCCGCACGGACCCGCTCGAACACCGCCTCAAGCTGACCGGGGATGCGCACGTCGCAGGGCAGCACGAGCGGGCAGCCGAGCGTGTTGGTCACGGCGCGGACGTAGGATTGCGCCTTGTCGTTCACATAGGTCGCGGCGAGCGTGGCCCCTGCGGCGGTGAAGGCTCGCGCGCAGCCTGCGGCGATGCTGGCGTCGTTGGCGATCCCGACGACGAGGCCGCGCTTGCCTTTGAGACTGATGGTCAAGGGGACTGTCATGCTGAACTTTCCTGAAGGATGGCCCGCGTGTGGCGGGCGATCATGGCCTCTTCGTCGGTGGGGATGACACGCACCTCGACCGGACCGCCGGGGGGGCTGATGAGGCTCGCCCCGGCGTCGTTGGCCGCGGCGGCAAGGTGGACGCCCATCCAGGCCAGGCGCGCGCAAACGGCGGCGCGGATCGGGGCGGCATGCTCGCCGATGCCAGCGGTGAAGACGATCCCGTCGAGCCCACCCAGCGCGCTGGCCATCGACCCGGCCTGCGCCGCGATACGGTAGCTGAACAGCGCCAAGGCTTCCGCCGCGTACGGGTCGGAGCTGGCCAGCAGGGCGCGCACATCGCCGCTGATCCCCGACACGCCGAGCAGGCCGGAGTGGCGATACAGCATGTCCCCAAGGTCGGCGAAGCTATGCCCCTGCTGCCCGAGATAGAGCAGCACGCCGGGGTCGAGCAGGCCGCAGCGGGTGCCCATCATCAGCCCATCGAGCGCGGAGAAGCCGGTCGTCGTATCAATGCTCCGCCCGGCCAGCAGCGCGCAAAGGCTGGCGCCGGCGCCGAGGTGGGCTACGATCACTCGGCCCCCCGCCAGACGTGGCGAGACGGCGGGCAGGCACGAGGCGATGTATTCATACGACAGGCCGTGGAAGCCGTAGCGGCGCACGCCCGCGTCCGTGATGACGCGCGGAAGGGCGAAAGTGCGGGCGACGAGTGGCAGGGTGTGGTGGAAGGCAGTGTCGAAGCAGACCACCTGCGGCAGGCCAGGGCGGGCGGCAGCCACGGCACGGATCGGCGCCAGGTTGGCCGGCATGTGCAGCGGGTCGAGCGGGGTCAGCGCCTGCAGCGCCGTCAGCAAGGCCGGTGTGATCCGTTCGGGCGCGATGTGGTCGGCGCCGCCGTGCACGACGCGGTGGCCGACCGCCGCCAACCCGGCGCCGCCGAGATGCTTGCCGGCAAAGCTCAGCAGGGCTTCCAGCGCGGTGCCGAACGGGTCGGCTCCCCCCGCCGGCGAGCGATGCTCCGCCAGCACCGCGCCGGACCCGTCGCGGGCGAGGAAATGCGGCGCGCCGTCCAGGTCCTCGATCTCGCCCCGCACCGGCGCCGGCTGCGTCGCGTCCTCCGCAAGGCCAGGGAACAGTGCGAACTTGAGGCTTGAGGACCCGGCATTCAGGGTCAGGATCGACCCCGTCACGATTGCGCTGCGACCTGGACTGCTATTGGAGCCGCCGCCTGGGATTGGGCCATCAGCACACCCAGCGCGCAGGAGGCCATGCGGGTCGCGGCACTATCGGCCCGGCTCGTGAGGATGATGGGCACCGTGGCGCCCAACACCACGCCCGCCGCCTCGGCGCCGGCTAGGAAGGTGAGTTCCTTGGCGAGCATGTTGCCGGCCTCAAGGTCTGGAACCACCAGGATGTCGGCCCGGCCAGCCACCTCCGACACGATGCCCTTCTCCGCCGCCGCCGCTGCATTTACCGCGTTGTCGAAGGCTAGCGGGCCGTCGAGTACGCCGCCGCGGATCTGCCCCCGCTCGGCCATCTTGCACAGCGCCGCGGCGTCCACAGTGGACGGCAGGCGAGGGTTGACCACCTCGACCGCCGCCAGGATCGCGACCCGGGGCGTGGCGATGCTGATGACCCGCGCGCAGTCGATCGCGTTCTGCACGATGCCGACCTTCTCCAGCAGCGTCGGCGCGATGTTGATCGCCATGTCGGTCAGCAGCAGCAGGCGCGGATAGTCCGGCACGTCTAGGACGTAGGCGTGGCTGATGTGCTTCTGGGTGCGCAGGCCGGTCTGCGACGACATCACCGGGTGCATGAACTCGTCGGTGTGCAGGTCGCCCTTCATCAGCATCTGCACCTCGCCGGCGCGGGCGAGCGCCACGGCCCGGGCCGCCGCGGCGGGCGCATCCGCCACATCCACGAGGCGGAATCCGGAGATGTCGAGCGTCCCGGCGGCGGCCACGGCACGAATGCGGTCGGCCTGGCCAACCAGTATGGGGACAATGAGGCCCGCCTTGGCCGCAGCCACCGCCGCTTGCAGCGACGCCGGATCAACCGGCTGCACCACCGCGGTGGCGACCGCCGGACCCTGGCCGGCGCGGGCGAGCAGCGCCAACGCGCACCGACGGCAGCGTCGCGCG
The DNA here is from genome assembly GCA_964245505.1 of uncultured Acetobacteraceae bacterium. Lineage (GTDB taxonomy): Bacteria > Pseudomonadota > Alphaproteobacteria > Acetobacterales > Acetobacteraceae > DASWOJ01. The sequence goes on from CAXTOB010000104.1 coordinate 3,666, forward strand.
CCGCAGCCGCACCTTCTCGCGTGGGGCGCGAGTCTCGGCGGTGCCGGTGATGACCGCCCTGCCGTCCTGGTTCGTGCAAAGGCAATCGAGCGTCACGTCGCCCTTCTCCGGGCGTTTCTCCTTGACTGTGAGCGTCGCAGTGATGGTGTCGCCGAGGCTGACCGGATAGCGGAAGCGCAGGTCCTGGCCCATGTAGATCGTGCCCGGCCCCGGCAGCTTGGTGCCCAGCACCGCCGAGATCAGCCCGGCGCCCCACATGCCGTGGATGATGATGTGATGGAACATGTCGGTCGCGGCGTAGGCCGGGTCCACATGAGCCGGGTTCACGTCGCCGGTCGCCGCCGCGAACAGGTCGATGTCGCGCTGCACGACGGTATGGGTCAGGCTGGCGCTCTCGCCGACAGTGAGTTCGTCAAACGTGCGGTTCTCGAGATAGGTCTCGATGGGAGTGTCCGGCATCGCTCAGGCCTCCATCACGTAGGTGCCCGGCGCGTCGCAGAGCGCATTGCCCATGGCGGGCGGCGCGATCAGGCCGGCGGAATGCCGGGCGAGCCATGTCTCCCATTCCGGCCACCAGGAGCCGTCCTGCGGGGTGGTGTCCCGCTGCCACTCGGCCGGGCCGAGGGTGCGGGCGGCCTCTTCGCGGGTGCGGACGCGGAAATGCCGGTGCTTATGGCCGGGCTCGCTGACGATGCCGGCGTTGTGGCCGCCGGAGGTCAGCACGAAGGTGAGCGGCCGGCCGTTGAGCAGATGCAGCTTGAACACCGAGTGCCAGGGCGCGATGGGGTCTTGCTCCGTGCCGACGACGAACATCGGCAGCCGCATGTCCACCAGGGCTAGCGGCCGGCCATCAACCTCGAAGCGGCCTTCCGCCAGGTCGTTGTGCAGGAACAGGCGCCGGAGATACTCGATGTGCATCTGCGCCGGCATCCGGGTGCCATCGGCGTCCCAGGCCATCAGGTCGAACGGCGTTTCCTCCTCGCCGAGCAGGTAGTCCTTGATCGCCGGCGCCCAAATGAGATCGTTGGCGCGCAGCATCTGGAACGCCCCGCCCATCTGCTCGCTGCTGAGGAATCCCTGGGTGCGCATCATATCGCTGAGGAAGTCGAGCTGGTCTTCGGTGATGAACAGCTTCAGGTCCCCCGCCTCGGTGAAATCGGTCTGTGCGGCGAAGAGGGAGAGACTCGCCAGCCGCTCGTCGCCGTCGCGCGCCATGGTGGCTGCGGCGATCGCCAGCAGCGTGCCGCCGAGGCAGTAGCCGGTGGCGTGGACGCGGGCGTTGGGGCAGACCACCCCGACGGCGTCGAGCGCGGCCATGACGCCCAGCGTGCGATAGTCGTCGAGCGTCGTCGCCCGCATGTCGGCGCCGGGGTTGCGCCAGGAAATCGCGAACACCGTCCGCCCCTGGGCCACCAACCAGCGGATCAGCGAGTTCCCCGGCGACAGGTCGAGAATGTAGTACTTCATGATCCAGGCCGGGACGATGAGCACCGGCTCCGCGCTCACCGTCGCGGTGGTGGGCGAATACTGGATCAGCTCGATGAGCGCATTGCGGAACACCACCTTGCCCGGCGTTGCAGCCACCTCCTTGCCAACGTGGAACGCGCTGGGCGGCGGCGTGGCGCGGGCCTGGATGGCGTGCTGCATGCCGGCCAGCAGGTTCGCGCCGCCGCTCTTGCGGGTGGCCTCGATCACCGCCGGATTGAGCCAGGCGGCGTTGGACGGCGAGGCGAGATCAAGGAATTGCTGCACGGTGAAGCTCACCATGCGCCGGCTGTTGGGATCGACGCCGGCGGGGCTCTGCACGACGCTCCGCCACCATTCCTCCCTCAGCAGTACGGCTTGGGTCATGACGTCAAAGGGGCGGTGCTGCCACGCCGGGTCGGCGAAGCGATGATCGCCGGGTTGCGGCGTGATCGCAGGCTCGCCACCGGCCGCGGCCCCGGCCAGGCGTTGCCACTGGGTGAACGAGGACTGCAGCAGCTCGGCGGTCTGGAACGGCGCGTTGGCGGCGTGCGCGGCCCAGTCCATGAAGGCGAGGCCCACGGTGCTGGGTGAGCGGCCGCCAGTGAAGCGGCTCTGCCAAGCGTGCAGCCGCCGGTCGAGGTCGGCGCTTGTGGCGGGATCAGGCGTTGCCGGTGTGGCCGGACCAGGTGTTGCCGGTAAGGGGGGCGTTGTTAAGGGGGAGGTCGGTGCGGACATGCGCGGGCATCCTTGGGGCAGAGGAACGTCAGTCGGAAGTGGGCGGCTTCATCGGAAGGACTGCGGCCACCCCGAGTTGGAAAGGTCAGCACCGGCCCGGCGATGATCAGAACCTCGCCAAGCCGCTTGATGCACGCGACGACGCGTTGCGCGATGGTCGCATGGCGCCTGGCAAGATGACCGGGATGCCGACGGGCCGCGGCAGCATCGCCAAGAGCCGGGATGCGACCGCGTCCGGCAGGGGGGCCTACGACGTAACGTGACGGCCCGGCCCGGCAAAGGCGTTCACGGCGGCGCGTAGGTCATTCCGGAATTGGGCTCGACCCAGATCAGGTGGTCGCGCACAAATTTCACCCCAGCGACGTTTTCGGCGGCGACGCGAAGTGCGGCCCGGTCGGCGTCCTCGAACAGGACGCCCTCAAGCTCCACGACGCCGTCCGCGACCTTGACTGTAATGCCGCCCGGTGCCCAGGACTGGCGCTTGAATGCCGCGACGACCGCACCGTGGATATCGGCATCGCGGAACGGACCTTCGGCATGCGCCGTCGAGCCGGCCAGCACGTCGGCGAGCGCCCGCAACAGGTCGGACCGGCTGACGACGCCGATCACCCGGCCGTTCGACAGCACCGGGACGCGCTTCACGTGCTTGTCCCGGATGATCGAGACGATCTCGGCCAAGGGCGCGTCCGCATCAACGGTCTGCACCTCGCGAGTCATGACGTCGCCCACGACACGGCTATTGGCTTCGACATAATCGTTGACCCTGCGCGATGAGCCGAACAGGATGTCGAGCCAGTGGCCGTGCGTGGGAGCCGTGCCCAGCTCGACCCGGCGGAGCAGGTCGCCCTCGGTCAAAATGCCCACCAGCGCGCCGGTCCCGTCCAGCACGGGCAAGCCGCTGACATGCTTGTCGAGCATGAAGCGGATCGCCGCCTCGATTGCCGTGGTGTCGGTGACGGTCGCGACATTCGGGGTCATCACGTCGGCCGCACGCATCGAGTGGGTCATGCGTGTGCGCCCTGGTAACCCTGGATGATCTTGACGTAGTTCGCGCGTTGGTATGTCTCGGGGTCCGCAAGCTTCGCCTGGCTCATGATGCCGCGCACGGCCTCAAGGGAGGCAAACTCGCGGGCGTCGAGCCAGTCCTGCAGGCCGGCGAGCAACGTGGCAGCGTGGCCGACGCCATGCCGCAGCAGCGCCGAGGTGGCCATCACCACGTCAGCGCCCACCAGGAGGTATTTGACCACTTCCTCCGACGTCTCGACCCCTGTGCTGGCGGCGAGAGAGGCGCCGATACGCCCCCGCAGGACAGCGAGCCAAAGTAGCGGCAGGCGTATCTCGGCGGGGCTGCTGAGGGCGAGGTTGGTCACGACTTTGAGCCGGAGCGGGTCGAGGTCGGGCTGGTAGAACCGGTTGAACAACACCAGTCCATCCGCCCCGGCCTTATGCAGGCGAAGCGCCATGTTGCCGATCGAGCTGAAATACGGGCTGAGCTTCACCGCGATTGGGATGGACACGGCCGCCCGCACGGTTGTCAGGATGGACAGGTAACGCTGCTCGACCTCGGCGCCGGACATCGAGATGTCGGCAGGGATGAAGTAGATATTGAGTTCCAGCCCGGCCGCGCCGGCCTGCTCGATGGACCGGGCGTAATCTACCCAACCGGCGACGGTGACACCGTTCAGGCTGGCGATGACGGGCGCCTGCACGGCCGCGCTGGCGCGGCGCACCAGCTCCAAGTAGCGGTGCGGCCCGAGCTTCTCGCCATTCATCGCGGGGAAGTTCGTGCTCGCTTCGGCCCAGCTATCTTCGCCGGCGGCGGTCAGGGTGGCGTAGCGCGCCTCCTCGGCCTCGATCTCCTCCTGGAACAGCGACGGCAGCACGATCGCGCCGACGCCGGCGTCCTCCAGCCGGCGAAGCTGATCCAGCTCGGCATTGAGCGGCGAAGCGGAGGCGACCAGCGGGTTGCGCAGCTGCAGCCCCATGTAGCGCGTCGAAAGGTCCATCAAGCGTCTCCTGCGACCAGGGTTAAGGCACCGGGCTGGAACCGGCCGCCGTCAAGGGCGGCGAGCGATTCGTATTTCCGGTACTTCGCGACGATCCCCGCCTGCGCCTCGGTCAGCAGCGCCGCCGCCTCGTCGGGCAGCGTGCGCGCCAGCGAGGAGTAACGGACCTCGTTGTAGGCGTAGTCGCGGAACGGGATGGTGGGCCGCGGGCTGTCGAGCTGGAACGGGCTGCGTCCGACCGTCTGCATCGCCGGGTTGAAGCGCATCAGCGGCCAGTAGCCGCATGCGACGGCCAGGTCCTGCTGCTTCATGCCGTAGCGCATGTCGATGCCATGAGCGATGCATTGGCTGTAGGCGATGATGAGCGACGGCCCGTCATAGGCCTCTGCCTCACGGAATGCGTCGAGCGTCTGCTGCGGGTTGGCGCCCATCGCGACCTGGGCGACATAGACGTTGCCATACGAGACCGCCAGCAGCGCCAGGTCCTTGCGCGGCACCCGCTTGCCGGCGGCGGCGAACTTTGCCACCGCGCCCAACGGGGTCGCCTTCGAGGCCTGGCCGCCGGTGTTGGAGTAAAGCTCGGTATTCAGCACCAGCACGTTGACGTTGCGGCCGCTGGCCAGGACGTGATCA
>CAXTOB010000104.1:8516-13724 GCA_964245505.1 uncultured Acetobacteraceae bacterium
TCCAGATGCTGCGGCGGACCAGGTGGTCGGCCACCGACAGCAGGTTCTTCGCATCCTCGGTCGCGAGCGCCAGCAGCCGGGTCTTCAGCTCGGCGACGCGGACGCGCTGGGCGCGCAGCTCGAACTCATGGACCTGCGGCGCGTGCAGCACGTCCGCCACCAGGCTCTCGCCCAGCACCGGCGCCAGCCCGGTCAGGAGCGCATGCGCCATGGCGAGGTGCTTGTCGGCGGCGAGCCGGAAGCCGAAGCCGAACTCGGCGTTGTCCTCGAACAGGGAGTTGGACCAGGCGGGGCCGCGGCCCTCGCGGTTCTTGGTCCACGGCGTCACCGGCAGGCTGCCGCCGTAGATGGACGAGCAGCCGGTGGCGTTGGCGATCTGTGCGCGGTCGCCGAACAGTTGCGACAGGAGCTTCAGGTATGGCGTCTCGCCGCACCCGGCACAGGCGCCGGAGAACTCGAACAGCGGCTCCAGATACTGGACGCCGCGGACGTTGGCGAAGTCCACCCGGGACCGGTCGTTGACCGGCAGCGTCTCGAAGAAGGCGATGCTGCTGCGCTCGGCCTCCAGCAGCGGTTCCTTGACGGCGAGGTTGATGGCCTTCTTGCCGGGCTCGCGCGGGCTGAGCGACGGACAGGCCTCGATGCATAGGCCGCAGCCGGTGCAATCCTCGACATAGAACTGCAAGGTGAACCGCGCCTCGGGGTAGCCGCGCGCGTTCACCGGTGCGGACTTGAACGCGGCGGGAGCGCCGGCCAGCGCGTCCTCGTTGTAGGTGCGGGAGCGGATGACGCTGTGCGGGCAGACGAAGCTGCACTGGCCGCACTGGATGCAAAGGTCCGCCTCCCATACCGGCACGGCCTCGGCGATGTTGCGCTTCTCGAAGGCGCTGGTCCCCGACGGAAAGGTGCCGTCCGCGGGAATGAGGCTGACGGGGATCTCGTCGCCGCGGCCAACCAGCATCCGGGCGGTGACGGCATGGACGAAAGCGGGCGCCGACGCGACGACGATGGGCGGCCGGTCGTGGGTCGCGGTGACGGCGGCCGGAACCGTAAGCTCGAACAGTTGCGACAGCGTCCCGTCAACGGCGGCGTAGTTCTTCCGCACCACCGCTTCACCCTTGCGGCTGTAGGTCTTTTCAATCGAGTGCTTGATCTGCGCAATCGCCTCGTCGCGCGGCAGCACGCCGGACAGGGCGAAGAAGCAGGTCTGCAGGACGGTGTTGGTGCGCACGCCCAGGCCGACGTCGCGGGCCACGCGGGAGGCATCTATGACGAAGACACGCAGGTATTTGGCGATGATCTCCGCCTGCACCGTGCGCGGCAGCTCGTCCCAGGTGCCGTCCTTGCCGTGGGCGCTGTTCAGCAGCAGCGTGGCGCCCGGCGCCGCGAGCCGCAGGACGTCCTGGCGTTCGAGGAAGTTGAACTGGTGAACGGCGACGAAGCTGGCCGAGGCGATCAGGTAAGGCGCGCGGATCGGCTCGGGGCCGAAGCGCAGATGCGAGACGGTCTGCGCCCCCGACTTGTGGCTGTCATAGACGAAGTAGCCCTGGGCGTAGCGCCCGGCATCCTCGGCGATGATCTTCACGCTGTTCTTGTTGGCGCCCACCGTGCCGTCGGCGCCCAGGCCATAGAACACCGCCCGGGTCGTGTTCGCATCCTCGATGGTGAACGTGGCGTCGAGCGTCAGGCTGCTGTGCGAAACGTCGTCGTCGATGCCGAGGGTGAAGCTGTTGCGCCCGGCGAAGCAGCCCTCCGCGTCCACCCGGTCCAGCTCATCCAGCGCCGCCTTGGCCATCGCCGGGGTGAAATCCTTCGACGACAGGCCGTAGCGGCCACCGAGCACTCGCGGCATGGTGCTCCGGCTGCCGTCGCCCACGCCCTGCGCCAGGGTCGCGATCACATCGAGATACAGCGGTTCCCCGGTACCGCCAGGCTCCTTGGCCTGCTCCAGCACGGCCATGCCCCGGACCGAAGCCGGGACGGCGGCCAGGAAGTGCGCCGCCGAGAACGGGCGGTAAAGGCGGACCTGGACCACGCCGACCTTCTCGCCGCGCCGGGTCAGCGCCTTGACTGTCTGGCGCGCGGTCTCGGCGCCGGAGCCCATCAGCACCAGCACGCGCTCCGCATCGGGCGCGCCCTCGTATTCGAACAGGCCGTAGGCGCGCCCGGTCAGCGCCTCGAACCGCCGCATGGCCGCGTCCAGGATGCCGGGCACGGCGGCGTGGAACGGGCTGACCGCCTCGCGCGCCTGGAAGAACGTGTCGGGGTTCTGCGCGGTGCCGCGGATGAACGGGTGTTCGGGGTTGAGCCCCCGGCCGCGGTGCGCGCGAACGAGGTCGTCCGAAATCATCGCCCGCATGGTGGCGTTGGACACCAGGTCGAGCGTGTTCAGCTCGTGCGAGGTGCGGAATCCGTCGAAGAACGCCATGAACGGCACGCGGGATTCGAGCGTTGCCACCTCGGCGAGCAGGGCGGCGTCGTGCGCCTCCTGCACGGTCGCCGACGACAGCAGCGCGAAGCCGGTCGCGCGGCACGCCATCACGTCGGAGTGGTCGCCGAAGATCGACAGGGCGGAGGTCGCGAGCGACCGGGCGGCGACGTGGAACACGGTGGCGCTCAGCTCGCCGGCGATCTTGTACAGGTTGGGCAGCATCAGCATCAGGCCCTGCGACGAGGTGAAGGTCGTCGTCATGGCGCCTGACTGCAGCGCGCCATGCACCGCCCCGGCGGCGCCGCCCTCGCTCTGCATCTCCTGCACCACGGGCACGTTGCCCCAGATGTTCGGCACGCCATCGGCGGACCACTGGTCGGCCAGCTCCGCCATCGTCGAGCTGGGCGTGATCGGGTAGATCGCGCAGACCTCGTTCACCCGGTAGGCGACGTGCGCGACGGCAGTGTTGCCGTCCATCGTCGCCCTGACGCCCTGGTCGGCGACCGGGTTGGGGGCCGGCAGCAGGGTGACGCCGATGTCGGGGCTCATGCGAGGACTCCCATCGGCTCGGGTACCATTTCCATGGCGTGGCAGGGGCATTGCTCGACACACACCATACAGCCGGTGCAGAGGTCGAGCTTGACGTCGTAGCCCCTGGTGGGACCGAGCTTGACGATCGCGTCCTCCGGGCAGGCGGCAAAGCAGTTGTCGCATTCGAAGCAGTTGCCGCAGGACAGGCAGCGCCGGGCCTCGTGCAGCGCCTGCGCCGCATCGAGGCCGCCGGCGACCTCGTCGAAGCCAGTTGCGCGCGCCGCGACGGACAGCTCGCTCTGCACGGACGTTTTGGCGGGGGCGTAGATCGGCAGGTTGAGGTCGGCGAAGCCGACAACCGCGTGCGGTTCCGGGTGGACGAACACGGCGCCGCGCAGCCAGGCATCTATGTGCCGGGCGGCCTTCTTGCCGTGGCCGGTCGCGACCGTCACCGACTGCTCGGCCGGCACCATGTCGCCGCCGGCGAAGATGCCGGGATGGCCGGTCATCATGGCGGCGTCAACCTCCACCGTGCCGCCCGGCTGGACGACGATGTCGGGGATGCCCGCCAGGAACCCGCTATCGGCGGCCTGACCCAGCGCGAGGACGACGGAATCGGCCTGCAGCGTCTCGAATTCACCGGTCGGCTGCGGGTGGCCCTGCTCGTCCATGCGCATGCGCTCGACGGTGATGCGGGTGGAGCCGACGTCCTTGATGGCGCTCAGCCACTTGAACTTGACGCCCTCGTCGCTGGCCTCCTGCGCCTCGAACGCGCGGGCCTCCATGTGCGCCTTGTCCATGATGAAGACGATCATCGCCTCCTGCGCGCCCAGCCGCTTGGCCGTCCGCGCCGCGTCCATCGCCGAGTTGCCGGCGCCGTAGACGACCACCCGGCGGCCGAGCACGGGCGCATCGCCGGCCTCCACGCCGTGCAGCAGGCTGACGGCGTTGAACACGCGGGCGGCGTCGCGGGCGGGGATGTCGATGTGCTTGGCGACGCCGGCGCCGATGGCGACGAAGACGGCATGGAAGTCGCCGGCCTGCTGCTCGGCCAGCAGGTCGGACACCTTGTGGTTGCAGATGATGCTGACGCCCATCGCCTCGATGCGGGCGATCTCCTGCATCAGGTCCTGACGCGGCAGGCGATAGGCGGGGATGCCGTAATGCATCATGCCGCCGGGCAGCGGGCCGGCCTCATGGATGGTGACGGCGTGGCCGAGCCGGGCGAGGTGGTAGGCCGCCGAGAGGCCGCTGGGGCCGGCGCCGACGACCAGGACGCGCTTGCCGGTGAGTGCGGCTGCCGCCGGCATGGTCCAGCCGTGCACGGAGGCCTGGTCGCCCAGGAAGCGTTCCACCGCATGGATGCCCACGGTGCTGTCGAGCTGGGCGCGGTTGCAGCCGGTTTCGCATGGGTGATAGCAGACGCGTCCGTGCACCGCGGGCATCGGGTTGTCGCGTATCAGCTGTTCCCATGCCGCCTTGAACTTGCCGGCCTGCGCCAGGGCGAGCCAGGCCTGGATGTCTTCGCCGGCGGGGCAGGCGGCGTTGCAGGGGGGCAGCAGGTCAACATAGACCGGGCGCTGCGTCCGGGTCGGGCCTGGCCCGGTTTGCCGGGTCAGGTCAACCTTTGGCGTCATGTCGCGGGCGAAGACGTTCATCGGATGGCTCCAAGGGCAGGGATCAGCGGGCTGGCCGGGGTGACAGGGGTTTTGCCGGGCTGCACGGCGGAACCGGTCTCACGGATGAACAGGGACAGCACGATGGCGAGCACGATGCCGCCGACGCCGATGAGGCCGGCCTGCTGGAACACCTCAGGCGTCAGGGTGCCGCCGCCGGAGAGCCTGACCAGCACCCAGCCATAGACGGGCGCCATCAAGGCGCTGAGCGTGAAGACGAGGAAGTTGATGGCGCCGGTGGCGCTGCCCTTCACCGCGTCGGCGTTGACCTCCTTGATGATCGTGTAGGGGATCATGGCGGCGCCGGAGCCGATGCCGAGCACGAGGCCCAGCAGGTAGGGCGGCGCGATCCCGTGCGGCAGATAGAGGATCGCGGCCGACATCAGCAGCATGATCAGCGCGCCGCCGATCAGGACCGGCTTGCGCCGCCCGAAATGATCGGCGACGTAGCCCAGCAGCGGGCAGCCGATCACCCAGCCGAGCGGCACCATCGCCGCACGGTTGACCGCCTCGGGGTAGCCGATATCCCAGCCGGCGCGCAGGAACGAAACGCCCCAGATCATGTCGCCG
>CAXTOB010000104.1:13734-16207 GCA_964245505.1 uncultured Acetobacteraceae bacterium
ATGTCGCCGATGGTCGTCGGCAGGAACAGCAGCCCGGCCGCGAAGCCGCACAGGTAGGATTGCGGGTTGCTCAGCACCGACTTGTAAGGGGTAAACATCGACCAGACGGAGCTGGGCTTGCCGTCCGCGGTCAGGCTGGGCGCCGGGTGGGCGGACGGCGTGACGAGCAGCACGGCAACCGCCAGAACCGCCGCCGCGGCGCCGCCCACGAGCCAGAATTGCTGCCAGGTGAGGATGCCGTGGATCACGGGTGCGACGATGAACTGGCCCGACGCGCCGCCGAGCATGCCGAAGCATTGCGTGAAGCCGATGGCGGTCGCGAGGTAGCGGGCCGGGAAGCCGCGGGACGCGAGATAGACCGCGCCGGTGAAGGCGAAGGCCGATCCGGCGCCTTGCAGCAGCTGGCCCGCCTCGGCCGCGGACCCGGCGCCGATGCCGAACAGCGCGGCGCCTCCGGCCAGCAGGACGACCCCGGCCGGCACGACATACTTGGCGCCGTAGCGGTCGAAGCATGCCCCGGAGACGATCGCGAAGCTGGAATAGGTGTAATAATACAGGCCGATCAGCGCACTGACGCCCAATGCGGACAAGCCGAACGCCGCCGTGAGCTCGGGCACCATGACGCCGGGCGCCGACCGCAGCGCGTATTGCAGGAAGTAGAACAGCACGCAGCCGGCCCAGGCCATGATGAATGGCCAGTGAAGCTCGGACTTGCTGCTGGCGATTTGGGTCGGCATGTCCGATGGACCTTTCGATACGGTTCGGCTGAACGCGTCCGGCTGTTGCGAGCCTCGAAGCTCGGGTGGAGCAGCACGATTGCTCTGCTGTCCTGGGCCAGGTGACTGGTCCGGCATCAGCCCGCCACCGGGTGGGCTGGCCGCGGCATCTGCGCCAAATAGCTGGTGCTCAGCCCAGGCAGCTTCGTGCCGGGCACGACGGAGATGAGCGATCCGCTCCTCATGCCCTGGGCGATGAAGCGGTGGAACGGGTCGGTTCTGGCTAGGGCGAGGTAGGCCGGGTTCAAGCCGCCCGAGACGATGGCGAACAGGTCGCTGTCGTCCTGCGTCAGCATGCGGACGAGATCAGCGCTATTGCGCGGCGCGATCTCGTCGAGGGTCCGGGTCTCGGGGATAGTCTCGCGGGAGATGACGGCGATGTCCATGATGTCAGCCGTCAGCTTCGGAGCGGGCGACGAAGTCGCGGGTGATGCTCTTGATCGTGGGCGTGCCCGCGAGCTGCATCGCCATCACGAGTTCGGTCTGCAGATGCGCATGCACGCTTTGAACGCCCTGCGTCCCGCCCAGGGCCGAGCCGTACAGCAGCGGGCGCCCCAGTGCGACGGCGCTCGCTCCCAGCGCCAGCGCGCGGAACACGTCCTGGCCGCGATAAACCCCGCCATCGACGATGACCGGAAGTGCGCCCTGCAGCGCATCCACCACGCGCGGCAGCATCGTCATGGCCGACGGCACGTTGTCGAGCTGCCGGCCGCCATGGTTCGAGAGCCATACGGCGGAGCAGCCGCGGCGAACCGCCTCCCGCGCCTGACTTGGCAGCAGGATGCTTTTCACGATGACCGGGAGGCCGGTTTCCCTACGGCAGAACTCGATGTCGTCCCAGTTCAGGTCGGCCTTCATCGCCATCGCGCTGCCAACCATTCCAGGCGTGAGCGGCGCGTTGCCCATCGGCAGGGTTGGCATCGATTGACCCACCAGCCTGGTGTTCCGCTCGCGGTTGCTGAACACGAAGGCATCGGCCGTGACGACGATGGCGGTATAGCCGGCGGCCTTGGCGCGATGCAGCATCTCGATTGCGAAGGGCCGGCTCTCGGGCACGTAGATCTGGAACCACTTGGGGCCGCTGCTCGCGGCGGCCACGGCCTCAAGGCTCATCTGCGACACCGAGCTCTCGACGAAGATCGTCCCCGCCATCGCCGTGCCTTCGACCACCGGCGTTTCCATCAAGGCGTGGACCACTCCCTGGTTGCCCATCGCGGCGGTGATGACCGGGCTTGGGATGCGAGTGCCCAGCAGCGTCGTCGAGGTATTAGGCACGCGGTGTCCCGACAGGTAGTCCGGCAGGATCACCCAGCGGTTGAAAGCAGCCAGGTTTTCCCGCATCGTCCACTCGTCTCCGGCGCCACCGGATACGTAGGCGAAGCCGGCCGGCGTCATGACCTGCTCCGCCTCGGCCTCCAGGTCCCGCAGGGTGACAATCTTGAGCGTCTGTTCGCTCGTGGGCAGCGACGTGCCTCCGGTCACGCCTGGTGCTGCGGTCGGCTGCTCGGCCGCCTGGGCCGGAACGGGACCGGTCGCGACCAGCGTGGCGGCTGCGGCACTGGATCCGGTCAGCAATACGTCTCTTCGGTTGGGCGCCATGCTTGCGGTTCCTTTTTTGGTTACGCGACGCTATCGGAGTTTGGGCCGACTCCGGCAGACTCGGAAAACACCTAGGCGGCCTCGTGTGCGACACGGGT
>CAXTOB010000105.1:0-15834 GCA_964245505.1 uncultured Acetobacteraceae bacterium
CATGAGCCGCGTGACCAAACCTATCCCGTGGCGGCTGTTCTTGGCCTTAACGTCTTTGCCGTTCCCGTCATCTTGTTTGGTTATTTTCGCGCGGGTGGGCTGAGGGTGGGTCAGAGTGATGGAGATCGTTCCACTACGGTCGGGAAAGGCGTGCTTGTAGCTGTTGGTCACCACCTCCGCGACCACCATGCCCAGCGACGTCACCTGGTCCAGGTCAAGCAGCACGCTCTCCGAACTGAAGTTGAGCGTCACCGCTTTGCTCCGCGCCGCCTGCAGGCCAGGAAGGCTCACGCACAACGCGCGAAGATAATCGCCTATGTCGATCGTCTTGCTCAAGCCGGTCCCGAGTAGGCTGTCATAGACCTGAGCCAGCGTCGTGACCCGGCGCGCAATCAGCTCAAAGCCAGCACGGGCCGGACCCTCCTCGGTTCTGATCGCCTGACTGTCCAGCATGGAGGTGATCATATGCAGGTTGTTGCGCACCCTGTGCTGAAGCTCCTCAATCATCAGGGTCTGCGAAGCAAGCAACGACCTGATCTCGTTGACCCGTTGTGACGTGGCGACCGCTTCGGCCAGCACGTTGGCGAAACCGGTCAGGAAGTTGATGTCGTGCACGTCGTATTGGTGCTGTTCCGGACTGTCGATTTCCAGCACCCCATAGGCTACCCCGCCGATCGCGGGAATAAGGACGTCCACGGTCGAGACGATGCCATGATCCCCGTAGAAATCCGGCAGGCTCAGGTTGTTCGCTTCGTGCAGGTTGGCGATGATGACCGGCTCGCCAGTCACATAGGCGCGCCCTTGCGGGGAGCTTTCATTGGCTTGGGAAACCACCCGCCCAACCACTCCGAGGTGCCAGCCGCATCCGGCCTCGATCAGCAGGTCATCTTCTGCAGGACGATACCTGCAGACCTTGCAGAACGGCACTCCCAGCGAATTGGCGCAAATACGCGCTGCCTCGGTAAGGATGTCCTTCAGGTCCGGTTCCCGGAACGCAAAGCTGCCGAATGCGGCCAGGGCTGCCTGCTGCCGGAGCAGCTTCTCAACGGTCCGGTCCGTCCCTGTATCTGACATATCCTCTCCCGACATTGATACCGTACCATATCATACTTAAATCGGTCAAAGACGGGGAACACGAACTTTATTAAAGAAACGTCGGTGATGCTCGCCTTCTTGCAAAGCAACAACGTTGCCCCGCCTGCGTCCTGTAGAAGCCGCTGCCCCGCGCCGTCCCAGCCAAATCCCGCCGCCCTCTGTCTCAGGGCTCGATATGCCGCGCCTCGCTCCAATGATGGAAATACTCAGTTTTCATCCGGGAACATGCCTTGCTTCTATAAAGGTATCGCATCATGAGCCGGATCGACGCGCATTGCAGGAACGCACGAGCATCGTGGCTTAGGCATTTCCAATTTTGGCCGGGCGGTGACGCCGGTTCAGCCAGGCGATGATGCACTCGACGATCCAGGCAGCGTGGCAGCGCCGCGAACCCGCCGCGTCCAAGCGTTTGACGATCTCCGCGGTGACTTGGCTGCATACCCGGGCCAGGGCTTGAGTGAACTTGGCACCGGCGTAGAGCTTGAGCAGAAACGCATACATCCCGGACACGGTGGCCACCCGCAGCACGCGGTCGTTCCGGCCCTGGTGAGGCCAAGCCGCTTCACTGCGGCGAAGGCCGGCGCTGGATAGAAATGACCAGTGGCAAGTGCCGGTCATTCAAGAAAGCGGCCGTTGGCAGCCCGCCGGTAGGCGCACACTACTAAAGGAATGATCCCAGGGAACTCCCATGCACTAGGTAGTTCCCGAGCCTCCCCCCTGTAGGCTGGCCGGCGCTATGGTTGATGCTGGGTCCTAATAGCCCGCCCCGGCCCTGTGCCGCGGACGATCCCGGAGGATGCCGTGCCTCAAGACAGCCGATGGCAGCAGGCCGTGCCCGCAGGACCTGCCTGGGAGCCGGGCGTGACCGCCTCCTGCATCGGCGTCAGGTCATGCGAGGAGACCGTCACCCTAGCCGGCCGCTTCGGGAATTTTGCGCGGAAGCTGGCGGCCAAGCGGGTCAACGCCGCCGACCCAGACCACGAGATCAATCATGCGCCGCACCGGTTCTGGTTCGTCCATCCGGATAACGTTCGATTGGCAGCGGTGGACGGGACGACCGGTCTGGCCGGCGCCGTCCAGCCGTCGCAGGACCGGGAAGCCGCGTCGGCCACCGCATGGGCCGCCCCGGGTGCGGCCGCAGTCTTGAACGATATCGCCTTGAAAGACATCGTCTTGAACGGCATCGCCGTCGTCTGACCCGCTTACAGGAGAACACTGATGACCTATGCGACCTTGATGGTGCACCTGCAGGTCGGCCAGCCGAACGGGCCGGTACTGCGCGCGGCGACCGGCCTGGCCGAGCGGTTTGGCGCCGGGGTGATCGGCGTCGCCGCATGCCAGCCGATGCAGCTCATCTACAGCGATGGCTATATCGCCAGTGATGCGTTCGAGCAGGACCGGGAAGAGAAGGACCGGGAGGTCGCGGCGGCCGAGGCCGCGTTCCGTGCCGCATTCCGTGACCGCAGCAACGTCCTGGAATGGCGGTCCACCGTCACGCTCGCGCCCCCCTGCGCCTGGGTGGCGGACCAGGCCCGGAGCGCCGACCTGATCGTGACGGGGGTGGACGCCGCCGACCCCTTCGACCCCAGCCGCCGCGTGGACACGGGCGAGCTGCTCATGCAGGCTGGCCGCCCCGTGCTGGTCGTGCCGGCGGGCGCGGGCGCCCTGGACCACGCCCCCACCTTGGACAACGTCATGGTCGCCTGGAAGGACACGCGCGAAACCCGGCGGGCCGTGCTGGACGCCCTGCCGCTGCTGCAGCGCGTCGCCCGCGTCAGCGTCGTGGAGGCCGCCGAGAAGGAGGACATGGCCGACGCCCGGCAGCATATCGCGGACGTGGTCACGTGGCTGGGCCGGCACGGCATCTCGGCGGACAGCGAGGCCGTGCATCGCGATGGCGACGACGCCGGGCAACTGGACAGCATCGCACGGGAGCGGGGCGCGGACCTGATCGTCGCCGGCGCCTACGGCCACAGCCGCGTGCGCGAGTGGGCGCTGGGCGGCGTGACGCGCAGCCTGCTGCGGCACTCGCACCGCTGCTCCCTGCTGTCGCACTGAGCGGCCCGGCGCAGCACACGGGGCGGCCAATATGCACGCCATGGTCCTGAACCGCATCGGCGCCACCCTCGAATGGACCGAGCTGCCCGACCGCGAGCCGGGGCCGGGCGAGATCCGGGTGAAGGTCCTCGCCTGCGGCGTCTGCCGCACCGACCTGCACGTCGTGGACGGCGAGCTGCCGGACCCGGTCCTGCCGATCATCCCGGGCCACGAGATCGTCGGACGGATCGACAAGGTCGGCGCAGGTGTCGAGGGCCTGCGGCTTGGCGAGCGGGTAGGCATCCCTTGGCTCGGCCACACCTGTGGCGTCTGCCCATACTGCCGGATGCAGCGGGAGAACCTGTGCGACTACCCGCTGTTCACCGGTTACACCCGCGACGGCGGCTTCGCAACGGCAGTGGTCGCCGACGCGCGCTTCGCGTTCCCGCTGGGAGAAGTCGGCGACGATGCGGCCCTTGCCCCGCTGCTGTGCGCCGGGCTGATCGGCTGGCGGTCGCTGGGCATCGCCGGGGAGGGCAAGGCCTTGGGCCTGTACGGCTTCGGCGCGGCGGCGCACATCATCGCCCAGGTCGCACGCTGGCAGGGCCGCCTGGTTTACGCCTTCACCAAGCCCGGCGACGTGACGACCCAGGCCTTCGCCCGTAGCCTCGGCGCGGTTTGGGCAGGCAGCTCGGACGAAATGCCGCCGCAACCGCTGGATGCCGCGATCATCTTCGCAACCGTAGGCGACCTGGTGCCCGCGGCACTGCAGGCGGTCCGCAAGGGCGGCCGTGTCGTCTGCGCCGGCATCCACATGTCGGACATTCCGGCCTTCCCCTACCAACTTCTGTGGGAGGAGCGGCAGCTCCTGTCCGTCGCCAACCTGACCCGGCAGGACGGCCTGGACTTCCTGCGCCTCGCGCCGGAGATAGGCATCGTCACGAGCGTCACACGCTACAAGGTGGAGCAGGCCAACCAGGCGCTAGCCGACCTCCGCGCTGGCCGCTTCAACGGGGCGGCGGTCCTGGTTCCCTGACCGGCGCCTAGTGCAGCGTCAGCACTGATGTGACATGTTTACGCACTGCAACGCCCGGGCCAAAGCTGGCGGCTATGCTTATCAAATCAGGAATGATGAGGCACTAATGCGCTGCCAGCACTGTTGTGAGGCGTCCAAATCCTGCCGAGTGCGGATCAGGACAGGCAGCCTGCGCCTATCACATCAGCAATGACAACCCACTAGAGCATGCTCGGATCAAACGGCTTCGTTTGACCGAACAAATGCTCGCAAAAACAGTAGCTAGAGTGGGCTTGGTGCTTCTATCTGCACCAAACCCACTCTAGCGGCCAGGCCGCCTACATCAACCGCCACCGGCCCGCCACCATGCACGTGTTCAGGTGGAAGTTCCGCTCCGCCCCGGACTTGAACACGTCGTCCCAGCCGACCACCCGGCAGTCGCGGCCCTTGCTGCGGTAAACCCGCTCCATCTTCAGCGTGCCGCTGTCGCCGGACGCCGGCTCGGCCCAGGTTTCCGTCGTGCCGATCGCCGCCGGGTGCGGCATCAGCAACCGGCGTGCAGCCTGGTCGGCCTGGACCAGGTCCGCCCGGTCCAGAAACGGCCCCTGGTCGCCAAAGAAGCCGGTGATCTGCGCGTGCGCGCCGGTGCCGGTCCCCAGCACGATCATCGCGGCGATGGCCAAGTGGATACGGTTCGGCATGAGATCGGTGCTCCTGGACTCGGCCGTGGCGGCGCCAAGGACCGGGTGCAACCCGGGCACGGTTGGCCGGTATCGGTTTGGACGGCATTGGAAACGCACCCTGCCGAGCGCCAAGCCGCCCTGACAGGCTCGGAAACTACTTATGGGACCAGTTGGGACACGGATGCCGAACCAGCCGGGTCCGCCGGGAAGCACGTAGGTAGTTTCCGATCCTGCATCCTGAGCGGGATGCCGGTTAATCTCGCAATGGCAACCTTTCAACAAGCGCCGCCCCCGCCGAAGCTGCCGAAGCCCTGCCAGGGCCGCTGGCGTCGGCTCCGCACCCCCGGCCAAGCTCAGGACACGCGCATGACGAAGCCATCAGGCAGCCACCAGCATATCCCACACGTCGCTCCCCCATTCCTCGACGAGGCGGACCGCCTCACGCTCGATGCAATGTTCACCCAGCCCCTGCCCTACCTGGGCTGGAACCGGGTGGTCGCGCTGTTCAACGTCCTCGGCAACGTCGAGCCGCGGCGGGACAACGAGTTCGCCTTCCGGATCGGCAGCGAGCACCACATGATGCAGCATCCACCGAGCGAGGATCTGCAGGCCTCCGACGTCATTGGCCTACGCCACCTCGTCACCCGCGCCGGCCTGGCGCCCACCCTGCCGGCCAGCCATCCCGACCCGGCGCCGCAGGCCCAGCCGGACATCCCGGGCCTGCTGGTCGCAATAGACCACCATGGCGCCAGGATCTTCAGCATCGACGTCGGGGCCGTGGCGCCCGCCGAGCACACGATCAAGCCCTACGACCCGCACGGCTACCTGCACCACCTGGCGCACAAGGACGAGTCGCGTGAGCGCGGCCAGCGCGCACCGGAGGAGCCGGCCTATTACGGGCGCATCGCCGAGACGATCATGACCGGGGCGCATATCGTGGTGGTGGGGCACGGCCACGGGCACAGCGACGCCGCGCGCCACCTGGTCGAGTACCTGCAGGCGCACCACCCGGACATCTATGGCCGCACCGTGACCGAGGTGGTGGCGGACCTGTCCGCCCTGACCGAGCCGCAACTGCTCGACCTCGGCCGTCGCGCCCTGCAGCGTCAGGAGGCCAAGGCGCCGGGCTGATCGCGGCCGCGACAGGCGCCGCCGGGCGGTCCGTGGCACTCCCTACGCCCCGCCCCGCCCGGACTAGGTAGTTTCCGAACCTGGCGGAGTCTCGTTTCCCATCCGCATCATGTGGACCCGTCGTTGCCCGATCTGAGGAGGCTGACACGACCCGTTACCGGCACATGATGCGCCTTCTCCCGGCTCTCTCGTTCTGGGCCTATGCCGCCCACGCGCAGCCTGCGGCGGTGCAGCAGGCCGGGACGCCCGATCCGATGGGTGGCCGCGTGCTGGCGTGCGCCCCCTGCCACGGCACGACGGGCCAGGGAGCGGTGGCCCAGGGCAGCCTCGGGCAGGGTTCGGCCAACGACATCTTCCCCCGCCTGGCCGGCAAGCCCGCGGGATGCCTGTTCAACCAGCTCGTCGCCTTCCGTGACGGCCGGCGCCGTTACCCGCCGATGAACTATCTGCTGGAGTTCCAGACCGACGCCTACCTGCATGCGATTGCGGACCACTTCGCCGCGCAACACCCGCCGCTGCCGCCGGCCGCCGTCTCGGTTGCGAGCCGGGACGTGCTGGCGCGGGGGCAATCGCTGGTGACGGCTGGCGACGCCACCCGGGGCATCCCGGCCTGCGCCGCCTGCCACGGTCCCGGCTTCAATGGCATGGAGCCTGCGATCCCGGGCCTGCTGGGCCTGCGGGCCGATTACATCAGCGCCCAGCTCGGTGCCTGGCGCTACGGCACACGGACTGCGGCAGCGCCCGACTGCATGCAGGCCGTGGCCAGCCGACTGACCGAGGCCGACGTGACGGCGGTGGCGGCCTGGCTGTCCGCGCTGCCCGCCTCGGCAGAGTCCGACCCGGCGCCGCAAGGCTCCCGCCCCATGCCGCTCGCGTGCGGAAGCGAGCCGCAATGACCGCCAACACAATGCCAGTGCCGGTCCAGAAGCCGGTCCAGGCGCGGATGCCATGGGGCCGCCTTGGCCGGGCCGCCCTGCTGATGGTCGCACTGAACGGCTGGCCCAGCACAGCGCCAGCCCAGAATGCCGCGGCGCAGGACCAGACAGGCGCAGCGCCAGTCCAGACTGCCCCGGCGCCAGACCAGGCAGCCCCAGCCGGCAGCACCGTGGTGCAGCAGGGCGAATACCTGGCCCGGGCCGGCGACTGCATCGCCTGCCACACCCAGCCCGGCGGCAAGCTGTTCGCCGGCGGAAGGGCCATGCTGACGCCGTTCGGCACGCTCTACACCTCCAACATCACGCCCGACCCCACCACGGGGATCGGCAAGTGGTCGGCAGATTCCTTCTACGGCATGATGCACACGGGACGCGCCCCCGATGGAGGGCTGCTGTATCCGGCCATGCCGTTCGGTGCCTACACCAAGGTCACCCGCGCGGACTCGGACGCGATCTTTGCCTACCTGCGCCAGGTCCAGCCGGTGCAGGCCGCCAACCGGCCGCACGACCTGCAGTTCCCCTACAACAACCGCGCCCTGATCCTCGGCTGGCGGACGCTGTATTTCCAGGAGGGCACCTACGCCCCCAACCCGGCGAAGTCCGAGGACTGGAACCGCGGCGCCTACCTGGTGCAGGGGCTGGGCCACTGCTCGATGTGCCACACGGCAATCAACTCGCTCGGCGGCAGCTCCGAGTCCGCCGCGTTCCAGGGCGGGCTGATCCCGATGCAGAATTGGTATGCCCCGTCGCTCACATCCAACAAGGAAGCCGGACTGGGCGATTGGAGCATCGCCGACATCAGCGAACTGCTGCGGGACGGCGTGTCGCACCGCGGCGCCGTCTATGGGCCGATGGCGGAGGTGGTTTACGACAGCCTGCAGCACATGACCGACGCGGACACGCGCGCCATGTCGGTTTACCTGAAAAGCCTGGCCGAAGGCAGCCCGCCGGCCCCGCAGCCCCGGATCGTCCGCGCGGAGGAGGGCAGCCTGCTCATGCAGCTGGGCCACAGCGTCTATAACGGCCAGTGCGCGAGCTGCCACGGCGCGCAGGGGGCTGGGGCGCCGCCGAACTACCCGCTGCTGGCCGGCAACCAGTCGATCCAGATGAGCTCGGCCGTGAACCCGATCCGCATGGTGCTGAACGGCGGCTACCCGCCGGGAACCGCCGGGAACCCGATGCCGCACGGGATGCCGCCCTTCGCCCAGACCCTGTCGGACGACGAGGTCGCGGCCGTCGTCACCTACATCCGCGCCGCCTGGGGCAACCGCGGCGCCGCCGTCACCGCCCGCCAGGCCAACGAGCTGCGCGCGGCGCCACTGGACTAAGCAGGCTTACGCCGCCTGTTCCACCGATTGCCTGCGGCCGTGCCAGGCCGGCTTAGTCTTTCTTACTTGTGCGCAAACCTCCAGAGGTTTGCTGAGGGGCAACATGATCAACACCGAACCTAGCCCGGCAGGCCCGGCCGACGATGCGGCGGTGGACGCCGTCGTGCGGAACGGCCCCCGGGGTGCTGTCGTGCTCGCCGGCCTCGCGACGGCCGTCGTCATCGGACTCTGGTTCGCGTTCTACTTCCTGGTGTTCATGCCGCGCAGCGTGACGCCATGACGGCCCCGGCAGCACCCGTGCTGGATGACCCCGGCGCCGGAGCGGCCGTGCGGGCCGAGCGCCGGTGGCTCATCCTGTCCGTCGGGATCATCTCCCTGCTCGTGGTCATGGCCGCCTATGCCGGCATCCACCAGGCCGTGATGCCGCAGGCCCGGCTGGAAACCGCGGACCCCCGTACCCTGCACATCACCGGCGAATTCGTCGAGGGCAACCTGGGCAGCGCGCTGGAGCCGGACGGCAGCGTGACCGTGCGGGCCATCGGCCAGCAGTACTCCTTCACCCCGCAGTGCATCGTGGTGCCCACCGACACGCCCGTCACCATCCGGGCCACCAGCGCGGACGCGATGCACGGCTTCCTGATCGAGGGCACCAACGTCAACACCATGCTGGTGCCGGGCTACGTGTCGGCCATCACCACGCGCTTCACGACGCCCGGCGACCACGCCATGCCCTGCCACGAGTTCTGCGGCCCGGGGCACGAGGGCATGTGGGGCCGGGTCAAGGTGGTCGAGAAGGCCACCTTCCTGCAGAACGCCGTGGCACAGCGGAGGCAGAGCTGTGTTGCACAGTAGGCGGCTGATCCTGGCGCACTTCTGGCTGGCCTTCGCAGGCTTCGCCGTCGCCTTGCTGCTGGGCGAGTGGCAGATGGTCGTGCGCAGCCCGCTCCATGCCTGGCTCGGCAACCCGGAGCTGTATTACCGCTCCGTCACCGCGCACGGCACGGCGATGGCCTATGTGTTCCCGACCCTGATCGCGATGGGCTTCGGCTATGCGATCAGCGAGGCCGCACTGCATCAGCCTCTGATTGGCCGGCGCTGGGCCTGGGCCGGGTTCATGCTGGTGCTGGTGGGCACGGTCACGGCGATGGCGCCGGTGTCGCTCGGGCTGGCCTCGGTGCTCTACACCTTCTATCCGCCGATGATCGGCAACCCGTTCTACTACATCGGCATCGTGCTGGCCGTGGTGGGGTCGTGGATCTGGGTGGTGCTGATGGTGGTCAACCTGACCGTCTGGAAGCGCGCCAACGTCGGCAGGCCGGTGCCGCTGGCGATGTTCGCCAACGTCGCGGGCGCCCTGCTGTGGGGCTGGACGGCGGTCGGGGCGGCCATTGAGCTGCTGTTCCTGATCCTGCCGGCGTCCCTGGGCCTCACGGACACGATCGACGCCGGGCTGTCCCGGGTGCTGTTCTCCTGGACGCTGCACGCCATCGTCTATTTCTGGCTGATGCCGGCCTATATCGCCTACTACGCCATCATCCCGCGGGCGATCGGCGGCCGGCTCTACAGCGACCCGATGGCGCGCATCTCGTTCGTGCTGTTCCTGGTGGTGGCCATGCCGATCGGCGTCCACCACCTGTTCGCCGACCCGGAGGTGGGCGCCGGGTTCAAGTTCATGCACTCGGTGTTCACCGCACTGGTGACGCTGCCGACGCTGCTGACGGTGTTCACCATCTGCGCCTCGGTCGAGATCGCCGGACGCCTGCGCGGCGGCAAGGGCGCGCTCGGCTGGCTCAGGGCGCTGCCGTGGCGCAACCCGATGATGCTGGCGCTGGCGTTCTCGTTCGTGATGCTCGGCTTCGGCGGCGCCGGCGGCATCATCAACATGAGCTACCAGCTCGATGCCAGCATCCATAACACGCAGTGGATCACCGGGCACTTCCACCTAATCTTCGGCGGCGCCATCGTCATCATGTACTTCGCCATCGCCTACGACCTGTGGCCGCACCTGACGGGCCGAGCCCTGGCCGATGCCGGGCTGATGCGGACGCAGCTTTGGACCTGGTTCGTCGGCATGATCGTGCTGACGTTCCCGTGGCACTACGTCGGCATCCTGGGCATGCCGCGGCGCATGGCGTTCTATGACTACACCGACCCGGCGCTGGCAGCCCAGGCGCTGTCGGTCACGGCGTCCGTCGTGGGCGGCGCCATCCTGGTGGTGTCCGGCGCGCTGTTCGTGGCGGTGCTGGTCCGCGGGCACTCGGCGGCCCGCGTGCAGCCCGGCGAATACCGGTTCAGCGTGGCCGCGCACCAGGCGCAAACCGTGCCGAAAATGCTGAACGGCTTCGGCCTCTGGTTCGGCCTGATGGTGATGCTGACGGTCGTGAACTACGGCTTCCCCATCGTGCAGCTGCTGGCGACGCCGGAAACGTCGGTGCCGGCCATCCGGATCGGCGCCGCGCGATGAAGCCCGTATCGCGGCGCCGCAGCCCCTGGGCGGCCATGGCCATCGTGCTGACCGTGTCGGTTGCCGTGACCTCGGCCGTGGTGGGATTCCTGGTGCTGCCGGAGCTGGAAGGGCAGGGAAGCACCGGCGTTTGGAACGCGATCTGCCGCGCGGCAGGCGTCCTGCAGGCGCCGTCCGCCGCTACGCCGGTGGTCGGGGCGGGGTTCAGGACCACCGAAGTCGTCGTCGTCCCGGGCATGATGGACGGCGCCACCTCGGCGTCGGTCGGCCAGGGCGCCACGCTGGCGCTGCAGTGCGCCACCTGCCACGGCGCGCGGGGCATCAGCGGGGCGGACGTGCCCAACCTGGCCGGCCAGTATGCGCCGGCGGTCTTCAAGGAGTTGCGGGACTACCAGTCTGGCGCACGAACGAACGCGGTCATGGGTCCGCGCGCCGTGGGCCTGACGGCGCAGGACATGCAGGACTTGGCGGCCTATTACTCCTCATTGCCGCGGCTCAACCTGTCCGCGGCAGCCGGGCCGGCGCCGCTCATCGTTGCAGGGGGCGCGCCGATGCGCAACATCGCACCGTGCGGCACCTGTCATGGCGGAGTGGCTGCCAAGGCCGGCAGCGCCTGGCTGGACGGGGCGCCGGCGGCCTACCTGCAGGCGCAGCTAGAAGCCTTTGCCGCCGGCGGCAGGCACAACGATATCAGCCAGCAGATGCGCAACGTCGCCCGCAACATGACGCCTGCGGAGATCACGCAGGCGGCGCACTACTACGCAGGCAATTAGCCTTGGCCTGAACCTGGAGACACGATCATGCCGATGTTCGAGGAACGCGAGCGGGCCTATGAGGCAAAGTATGCGCACGACGAGGAGTTCCAGTTCCTCCTCACCGCACGGCGCGACAAGCTGCTGGCGGGGCGGGTGGCGGACCGGCTCGACATGGAGGACCGTGACCGGGCCGCGCTGACCCAGGCCGTCCTGGCGGTCCCCGACGGACCCCGGCACGACGCGCTGCTGCTTGAGCACCTGAAAGGCGTGTTTCTGGATCGGGGAAGCATCTTCCCCGACGCGGAGATGGCGCGCCTGCTGGCGGACTGCGCCGCCCAGGCAACGCAGCAGCTCATAGATCAACCGGATGCTAGGTAGTTTCCGAGGCTGCCCCTGGGCGGGGTGCCCGGCTAGGCATCGTGTTCGCTGGCCTGGTCCGGCCAGCCTGGTTCTGGAAGGGCAACCCTCATGCAAGCACAAGCACAAGACTCCGTCGTCGCCGTATTCCCCGGTCACGAAGTGGCAGAAACCGCTGTCAAGGCGCTGACCGCGGCAGGCATCGCGATCAAGGCGATCAGCATCGTCGGCAAAGGCTACCATACCGACGAGAAGGTACTCGGCTTTTACAATACGGGCGACCGGGTGAAGTTCTGGGGCAGCCGCGGCGCGTTCTGGGGCGGGCTATGGGCCTGTTCTTCGGCGGCATGTTCCTGACCCTGCCCGTCACCGGCCCGGTGATCCTGGTGGGCTACGTGGCCGCCGCCGCGATCTCCGCCGCCGAGGGGGCACTGGTGGTCGGCGGGCTGAGCGCGCTAGGCGCGGCCTTGGTCGGCATCGGCATCCCGCGCGACAGCGTGCTGCAATACCAGACGGCCATCGAAGCCGACGGCTTCCTGGTGATGGCGCACGGCACAACGGCGGAGATGGCGCAGGCGGAGTATGTGCTGAAGGGCCTCAACCCGCAGCACCTGGAGCTGCACCAGGGCGGGCAGACGTTCGTGTCGGCGGACGCGACGGACAAGCAGCTTGCCGGAATGGCCGTCTGATGGCCCGCACTGCTGGTGACGGGCGCGCTGTGGCCATCGCAGCGCTGCTCGGGCTGCTGGGGCTAGGCTGTCCGCTGCCCGCGGTGGGCCAAGCCGCGCCTACGGTCCCGGCCGCAGCGTCGGACCGGGACGTGTATCTGCAGCACATGCAGGACGATATGTCGGTGTGGCGCATGAAGATGGGCGGCATGACGGACAAGGCGGAGGCCACCGGCCAGGCCACGGCCACCGCGGCCGAAAGCGACCTCCGGTCGGCGTGGCGCCGGACCGAGGCCGGCGCAACCAACTTGCAGGCGGCAAGCGCCGCTGGATGGGGAGATGCCAAGACAGCCTATGAGCAGGCATCCAGGGACCTGTCCCAAGCGTGGGACAAGACCCGCTTGTAGCTCTACCGGAGGGGTCACGTTGTCTTGCCGGAGGACCCGGCTTCCTGATGGAAGAACGCGCCGGTGCGCCCCTGGCTAGGCTCAGGCCGGCTGGGGAGGCCGGCAACTGGCAAGCGCCCGGGTGGGACAGTCAACGCTGGACCGCTTTGCCATCGTAACTTAGTGAGAAACGATCCGATGCCTGGAAGCACAAGGTGCTTCGGGCGTCCCTAATTTCTTCCCAACCAATAAAAATTATATCAAACAGTGTGGAAATCCGTTTCAATCTCAAGTATCGGGTATGCCCGGTTCAGCGGAGTGGCGGACGGCGATGGCGATCATACTGGGTAGTGGCCGGGCTAAGGCGCTCGCAATGCGGCTTGCCCATGCCGGAGGGCTGACGGCCGCTGCCCGACTAATAGGCGCTGGGCAGGGGTGTCTGCTGTTGTTCCATCGCGTGGCGCCTGCCGACAATTGGGCCGGGCTGCCGAACCGTGAGTTCCATATTGATGCGGCGTTCCTCGGGCGGCTCCTGGACCATGTGACCGGGTCCGGCTGGGACGTGGTCACGATGGATGAGGCGCTGGCCCGGCTGCGCGCCGGCACGGGACGCCGCTTCGTCAACGTCTCGATTGACGACGTTTACCGTGACGCGATCGAGGTTGCGGCGCCGGTATTCCGGTCGCGCGGCCTCCCGGTCACGCTGTTCGTGGCGACGGGCATCCCGGATGGGACGATGACGCTGTGGCAGGCCGGGCTGGAAACGATCCTGCTGGACCGCGACCGGGTGAAGCTGGAGGATGGATCGGCGGCAGAGGCCGGAGATGCCCCGGCAAAGCGCCGCCTGTTCGCCCGCCTGGCCGCGGCATGGGAGCCCAACGCGCCCGAGCTGCGCTACCGGCGGTTCTGCGCCCTCAACGGCTATGACCCCGCGGCGCTGCACGACCGGAACGGAGTGTCATGGGCCATGCTGGAGGCGGTGCGGGACGATCCCTGCATTGAGATCGGCGGCCACACGGTCAACCACGCCCGCCTGTCGTCCCTGCCCCTAGAGGACGCCCGGCAGGAGATCGCGGGATGCCGCTTACGCCTGCACGAGCGCCTTCGGCTGCCGGTCCGGCACTTTGCGTTCCCCTACGGTCAACCGGGCGATTGCAGCGAGCGGGAGTTCGGCCTGGCGCGGGAGGCCGGCTTCGCCACGGCCGCGACGACCCGGCGCGGCCTGGTGGGCGCCGCGGACCAGTCCGGGCTCCATGCCCTGCCGCGCAACACGCTGAACGGCGCCCACCGGCATACGTCCCAGGCCGAGGTGCACCTCAGTGGCCTGGGCGGCCTGCTGGCCCAGAAGTTGCGCGCGGCATGATGGCCTCGCCGGTGCTGGAACGTCTTGATCTGCAGGATGCCAGCACTTCCACGGAAATGCTGCGGGTCCTCTGCATCTCCCATTCCGCAATCAGCCGCATCCATGGCCGGCTGCGCTACGGTTCCCTGCTGGACCGGCCGGACCTGCGGCTGGACCTGGTGATGCCTAGCCGCTGGTCGGAGCGGGGCCGCTGGCTGACGCCGGATCTCCCCGCTGCCGATGAGGACTGGGTGCACGCGCTGCCCATCCGATGGGCACGGGCCGGGTCCGCGACGTGGCACCTGCACCATTACGTGGGACTGGCCCGGCTGATGCGCCGGGTGCGGCCGCAGGTGATCCATCTCTGGCAGGAGCCGTGGAGCCTGGTTGCGTTGCAGGCGCTGTATTTGCGCAACCGGCTTTGTCCGCACGCTGCGCTCGTCTTGGAGGTGGACCAAAACCTGCACAAGCGCCTGCCTGCGCCGTTCGAGCAGATCCGCCGCACCGTGCTGCGGCAAACCGGCCATGTCCTGGCCCGCAGCGAGGAGGCGATCCAGGTCGTGCGGGCCTGCGGCTATGCCGGGCCGGCAGGACGGATCGGCTATGGCGTGGACCGGTCGGTGTTCCGGCCGATGGACCATGCTGCACGCCACCGTGCGCCGGCAGGTCTCACGGTCGGATATGTCGGCCGGCTCATCGAGGAAAAGGGCGTGGGCGACCTGATCGAGACCGTCAGCCGGACTGCCACGCCGGTCAATCTGGCGATCATGGGTGAAGGGCCGTTCCAGGCATCGCTCGTCGCACAGGCGGCGGCACTCGGCGTCTCAGACCGGCTGTATATCCTGCCATGGGGATCGCCGGAGGAGGTGGCTGCCTTCATGAACCGGCTGGATGTCCTGGCGCTGCTGACGCGGACGACGGGCTCCGTGCGGGAACAGTTCGGCCGGGTCATCATCGAGGCGCAGGCGTGCGGGACGCCGGTAATCGGCTCGGACACCGGCGCAATCGCCGAAGTAGTGGGTGAGGGCGGCTGGATCGTGCCGGAACGGTCACCTGCGGCGGTAGCGGCGCTGCTGGACCGGTTGGCAGCGCAGCCAATGGAGTTGGAAGCGGCACGGGCACAGGCGATTCAACAAGTCGGCGAGCGTTTCAGCTTCACCGCACAGGCCGGACTGCTGGAAGGTGCCTGGCGGAGCGCGGCTGGCTGACAACATGCACCTTGAGCGATGGCTGCCGCTCCAGGAGCCGATGCGTTGACACCAACGCGCCAAGCGGGCCGGGACATGCCCGGCCCGGCCGGTTCCTAGTTCGGCAACGGCAGCGGGTCTGCTGACAAGGAGCGCAGGTAGCTGATGACATCCGCCCGCACCTTCGGATTGGCAATGCCGGCGAAGCTCATCTTGGTGCCCGGAGCATAAGCACTGGGCTTGGTAAGCCACTTATTCAGCTCGGCGTATTCCCACTTGCCGCCCTTGGCCTTCAGCGCCGAGGAGTAGGAGTAGCCCTGGGCGTGCGCACCCTGCTCGGCGCCGACGACGCCATACAGGTTGGGACCGAGGCCGTTGCGGCCACCCTCGTTGAAGCTATGGCAGGCGACACAGCCGAGCTTGAGGGTATCGGCCTTGCCGGCATCCGGGC
>CAXTOB010000106.1:0-11428 GCA_964245505.1 uncultured Acetobacteraceae bacterium
GCGCGTGGCTGAGTGGGCGGGATGCGGCGGCGCGGCTGCTCAGCAGAGCAGGGGGGAGCGTCGCAGACCTGGAAGCGGCAAAGTAGGGTGGGTAGCGTTGCGCTGGCCCGCCTTGTTACGCTAGGAGCCGTTAGTCCCGCCGCGCCACCGCGGCCCGCACCGTGTTGTCCAATAGGCAGGCGATGGTCATCGGACCGACGCCGCCGGGCACGGGGGTGATGGCGCCGGCCACAGCCGCACACTCGTCAAAGGCACAGTCGCCAGCCAGGCGCCCATCGGCCAGGCGATTGACGCCCACGTCAATCACGGTAGCGCCAGGCTTGATCCAATCGCCGCGCACCAGCTCCGGGCGGCCCACGGCGGCCACCAGCACGTCGGCCCGGCGGCACTCGTCCGCCAGGTCCTGCGTGCGGGAGTGCGCGATCGTCACCGTGGCGTCGGCGGCCAGCAGCAGCAGCGCCATCGGCTTGCCGACGATGGAGGATCGTCCCAGCACCACGGCCCGCGCTCCACGCAAGGCTATGCGGTGGGACTCCAGCAGGCGCATCACGCCTGATGGCGTGCAGGGGGCCAGCACCGGCAGCCCGTCCTGCAGCCGGCCGACGTTGATGGGATGGAAGCCGTCCACGTCCTTGGCCGGGTCGATCGCCTCCAATACCGGGCGGGGCGGGATGGCCTCGGGCAGCGGAAGCTGCACCAGGATGCCATCCACCGCGTCGTCGGCATTCAGCCCGGCGATCACGTCCATCAGCTCCGCCGCGGCAACGGTCGCCGGCAGGCGGATGGTGCGGACGGCGATGCCGGCCTCTTGTGCCGCACGGTCCTTGTTGCGGACATAAACGGCGCTGGCCGGGTTGTCGCCGACGAGCACGACGACGAGGCCGGGGCGATAGGGGAGGGCGGCGGTGCGTGCGGCGACGTCCGCGCGCAGGGTGGCGGCCGTGGCCTTGCCGTCAATGATGCGGGCCGGCATTGCGGTGCTCCTGGGCTACATCAGCGACCAGTAGCCGGAGAGGACGCCCCGGGCGAGGGTGCGCAGCGCCGGGGTGGCGACGAACTGCAGCAGCAGGATGGCCACGAGCGGGCTGAGGTCTATGTTGCCGAAGTATGGCAGCACGCCGCGGATCGGCCGCAGCATTGGCTCGGTGACGCGGTTGAGGAAGTCGCCGATGACCCAGACCAGGCGGTTGCGGGTGTCTATGACGCCGAACGACGCCAGGGTGCTGAACACGGCGTTGAGGATCAACGCCCAGATGAGCAGTTGGATGATGTAGAAGCACAACTCGAACAGGGCGGGGATCACGTTGGGCGGCCTCCTGGGGATGTCCGGAGGGCCGGACGCGGCGGAACCTACCGATGCGTCCCTTGTGGTGCAACCGGGTGGGCGCACCTTGACTTGGGGCGCCGCCGCCGTCATGTTCCGCCGCCTGGAATGGCGGGGCTGTAGCTCAGTTGGGAGAGCGCCTCGTTCGCAATGAGGAGGTCAGGGGTTCGATTCCCCTCAGCTCCACCACCGCCCTTTCAGCGACTCAATTTCCAGCCTAAACCGCAGACGCAACCGTCCGAACGAGCAATCAGGCTCCCAGTAGGAACCCGTGGGATGGCGTCCTCTGGCAAGGCCACGTTTTGGAGGATCCGGCCAGACAGGCCCCGCAACGTCGTGTGGACTGCTGAGCCGTGTGCCCAGGACTTTCTCTGGACCAGTACTTGGCTGGCCTCGGTATTTCTCGGCAATGCGCTAGAGCATGTTCGGATCAAACAGCTTCGTTTGACCGAGCAAATGCTCACAAAAACAACAGCTAGAGTGGGCTTGGTGCTTCTACCTGCACCAAGCCCACTCTAACGAGGCCTGCTTAGCTCCGCCGCTCCTTGTTTTGCAGTGCGGACTGCCGCCCGCGCTCTCACGCTCGGCGCGCCAGATCCAATATAACCAAACAGCCGGTCGCGGTATCGCTCTGGGCTACCGCTGCATCAGCCGCAGCAACGGCGCAACCACCTGCTGCGCCACTGGGATCGCCGCGGTGCCAACGGCCAAGCCCACCACCCCCGACACGGCCGCCTCTACCAACCATTCGACCACCGCCTGCCCTGCTGGCGCCGCCTCCGCAGCGGCCGTAGCCAAAGTATGCGCGGCATGGGCCGGGCCGGGCAGCCCCAGCACCTCCAGCCCATGCAGCAGGATGCCGCCACCGACCCAGATCATTGCCGCCGTCCCAACCACCGACAGCACGCCCAGAAAAGGAGGCATCCCCACCACCAAGCCCCGGCCCACCGCACGGACAGGCGGCCACCTCACCTGGGATAGCACCAGCCCGGCATCGTCCGCCTTCACGATCAGCGCGACGCCGCCATACACCAGCCCGGTGATCCCCGTTCCCACCACCGCCAGCACCGCCGCCTGCACGGCAAAGGCGGAGTCCGGCACGGCGCCGAGCGTGATCGCCATGATCTCGGCCGACAGGATCAAGTCGGTTTGGATGGCGCTGCGTACTTTCTGGTCCTCGAACGTCTTGGCGTCCACCGGCGCCGTTGCTGCCGCGCGGGTCTCCTGGTGCGGGCGCAAGGCATGCAGGATCTTCTCCGCACCCTCGAAACAAAGGTAAACGCCGCCGGCCATCAGCAGCGGCGTAATGGCCCAGGGCGCCACTAGGCTAAGCAGCAGCGCCGCCGGCAGCAAATACAATAGTTTATTCTTCAACGATCCCAGCGCGATCTTGCCGACGATTGGCAATTCCCGGCTGGGAGCGAAGCCGGTGACGTAGGTAGGCGTCATTGCGGCGTCGTCTATCACCACCCCTGCTGCCTTGGCGCCGGCCCGCGCGGCTTGGCCTGCGGCATCGTCCAGCGTTGCCGCTGCGACCTTCGCCAGTCCGGCGACGTCATCCAGCAACGCGATAAGTCCCGTGCTCACCCTTGGTCCCCTGCCAGCCCTGCCGTGTCAGGACGCTTCGGTGAGGACAGGGGTTCCCAGGAGCAAGCAGCGCGTCTCGGTGTGTCGCCGTTCCTCAGGCGAGGCGCTTCCCATGCGTCCGGCGGACAGCAGGGCGCAATCCCTCCACTCAGGATCGCAGCAGGCGCGGGCACCGTATTGAGGAACCGGCCGACATTGGCTGGGTTCGCAATGAGCGGGCCGGATCAGGGAGCCTTCACCGGTGCGGTTTCGGATGCCGGGCAAATGCCGAACCGCTGCACGTTGGCCAGTACGACCTTGGCAATGCGGCCTTCACACGCCAAGCTTAAACGTGGTGGTTGATGAAGCAGGAAAGCTTGTCCGGCCTGCTGATTTGACTAACGCGTCTTTGGAGGCCTGCTCTGGCAAGGAGCAATTGCTTTCCCCGTTTTCGTGCCTCTCCGTCCTACGCAGGACGGGAAAATCATCAGGCCGGCAGGATCCGCCCGAAGAACCCGGCGATCTCCGCCGCGGCACGGTCAGGGTCTTCCCGGTGCGGGTAGTGGCCGACGCCGGGAAGGATCGCCAGGTCCAGGTCGCTGAAGAACTCGCCGAGCCGGTCCGTCCAGCCAGCCGGAAAGATCGCGTCGTGCTCGGCCCAGCGCACGCAGGTTGGAAGGGCGATGGGTGCGGGAGCTGGCGCCGTGCCGGCAATCATCGCCATCCGCGTCGCGTGGGCGCCGCGGTAGAAGGCAAAGCCGCCCTCCAGGTTGCCGGGGCGGAGGAAGTTGTCCACCCAGTCTTCTATCACCTCGTCAAACGCATCCTTGCGGTGCGCCCAGTGGCGGAGGAAGTAGCCGATATAAGCCCGGCACGTGTCGCGGCTGGCGCCGACCAGCGTGGCCGCCATCGGCATCTGGTGAAAGGATTGATACCAAATCTCGTTCAGCCGGTCGGACGTCCCCATGCGGGCGCCGATGCCGGGATAGCTGAAGTCGAAGAAGAACAGGCCGGCAATGCGCTCCGGCGCCGAGCGCGCCAGCGGCTGCATGATCGAGCCGCCGACGTCATGCCCGACGACGCCCACCTGGCCCAGCCCCAGTGCACCTATCAAGGCGATGACGTCCCGCGCATGGTCCTCTGCGCCCCAGGGTCCCTCGGGCTTGGCGCTTTCGCCGAAGCCGCGCAGGTCCGGGGCAACCAGCGTGAAGCGTCCGGCAAGGCGCTGCATCACCGGCTCCCAGGTGCGCCAGTATTCCGGCCAGCCATGCAGCAGCAGCAGTGTCGGGCC
The DNA here is from genome assembly GCA_964245505.1 of uncultured Acetobacteraceae bacterium. GTDB lineage: Bacteria > Pseudomonadota > Alphaproteobacteria > Acetobacterales > Acetobacteraceae > DASWOJ01. The sequence goes on from CAXTOB010000106.1 coordinate 4,182, forward strand.
GGACCCGGCGGATACGACATGGAACTCGGCGCCGGCGGCGGTCACTGTGGAATGCTGCATGTCCTGCCTCGTTCGTTCTGGCCACCGGCCGCGTCGCTGGGCCGGCTGCTTTACTGCGGCCGCGGCGCTTCCACCCCGCCCTTCGGCAACACGCCGAGCCCTTGCAGGCAGGTGATCCGCGCCCGCTTCTTGGCGCGCAGCAGCTGGTCGTCGGTTTCCAGCTTGAAGTGCTCCTCGCCGGCGCCCTTCATCATCAGGTCACGCACCTCCGGGTCGCGGTCCACCTGTGCGTCGCACCTGGCGTCCGTTGCGCTTTCCCGGGCGCAGCCGGACAGCAGCAGCAGAATCAGCAGGGTGCGCGTCATGCGTGCGCCATCCAATCCTCGATCAAACGCCGGGCGATGCTGTCGCGGCGCGGCAGGCTGAAGCCGTGCTTGTCGGGCTCCGCAAGCTCCGCGCGGGTGAACCAGCGGGCGTCGCGCAACTCGCCGGGATCTATGGTGATCTCGTCGCTCAAGCCCTCGGCATGGAAGCCGAGCATGATGCTGGCGGGGAACGGCCAGGGCTGGCTGCTGTGGTAGTGGACGGCGCCGACCTGGATGCGGCTTTCCTCCATGACCTCACGGGCCACGGCCTCTTCCAGGCTTTCGCCGGGTTCGACGAAGCCGGCGAGGGTCGAGTACATCGTCGCCTTGGGGAAGCGGGCGGAGTGGCCGAGCAACACGCGGTCGGCGCGATGCACCAGCATGATGACGGCCGGGTCAGTGCGCGGGAAGTGCTGCGCTCTGCAGCCGGTGCAGGCCAGGGCGTTGCCGGCGCTGCGCGGCTCGGTCCGGGCGCCGCACACGCCGCAGAAGGGGTGCCGGTTGCGCCAGTGCATCAGCCCGCGGGCATGGGCCAGGACGGCGGCATCGTCCGGGGGCAGGCCGCCGGGGACGGTGCGCAGGTCCTCGAACATTCCGGCGTCCGGCGGCAGAAGAGGCAACGGGTCCTCAACCGCGCTTAGGTCAACGGCGAAAACGGCCTGTTCGTCCCGCAGGCCCAGGAAGGCCCAGGCAGCGCCGGCCGCCAACGCCGGGGCTGCATCGGGTGCGGCGAGGTAGGCGGCCTGCAGCCCCTCTTGGTCGCGCAGCAGGCTGCGGCTGCGCCAGACCGGGACGACCTGGCTGCCGGGGTCCTGCAGGCGTTCGTTGATCCAGGCATGGTCGTCCCGCCGGTCCCCGGCGCGGTCCAGGGGGCTTCCGGTATAGACGTTGGGGCGGCTGGCGAGGATAGGGGGCATTGGGTCCGGCGTTTCGCATGGGGACGGGCGCGTGCCAAGCCCTGGATGCCCGATGCTGGGCGCCTCAAGGTCCCGAGCGATTCACTTGCCTGCCGCGCCGGCTTCGATGCCGTTCCGCGAATGCGTTCCGCACGAACCTGGAGAGGCCCGGCGGCAGATGGCCGTAGAAATCGCCTGGCCTGTCGGGATATGCCGAAGGTCGAAGGGCCAGGTGTCACCATAGCACACGGCGATCAAGACCCATTGCCGGGCGCTGTCCAAGCCGGCCTTGGCCTTTACGTCATTGGACAGCTCGCCGCCGGACGGTGGCGTGTGCGGGATGGGCAGGTAGATCACAAAGTCCTCCGGCCTGTCCTGCTGGCGTTACGTCGCCACAACACAGGCTGAATGATCCTTGTCCCTGGCGTCGGCAGCCCCGGAACTGCGGCGCCAAGGTCACTCGCACCGCACCGTCAGGCCGAGTGTCAGTTCCGGCGACGGCAATCAGGCAACCGTAATCACGACGTGAAAAGCGTCAGTCCGGTTCCGCCGAGCCGGTGAGGTCCGCAATCCAGTCCGGCAGGCCATCTGCTGCCAGCACACGCCTTGCGGGCGGAGCGGGGAAACCGGCCTGCTGCGCGACATGTTCCCCTGGGCCTGTCCATATGGCTATAAGAGGCCGGGGATGACGCGTTCTGGCCGGAGCCGGGCTGACCCGCCGCACCCCGGCGTGACGCTAGGGCCGGCGGCGCATCTTCAGCCGAAGTTCGGCTGCGTCGCCTGGTAGCTCGGCAGCGCCTGCACCCGGTCCCACCATTCGGAAAAGTCGGGAACATCGGTCGCCGCTGCGGCATCGGGCGTCATCATCACGTAGGACAGCACCGGCGCCAGGAACAGGTCAGCCAGGCTCAGCTCCCCGGCGATGAAGGGCGACGTGCCGCGGGTCTGCATCGCGAACTCAATGACCTTGCGCCCGTTCTCGATCCCTGCCTGGCGCGCAGCGTCGTTCTGACCGCCGACGAACCCGGGGAATAGGTGGTAGGCCGCGACGCCGCCGACCAGCGCCCCATAGCCATACGAGTCCACCAGCCCGACGATCATATCCATCCGCGCCCGGTCCTTCGGTGTGCCCGGCACCAGCGACGGGCCGGGCAGCACGTCGTTGAGATAGCGGACGATGGCGGCGGTCTCCAGGATGCGTAGGCCGTCATGGTCCAGCACGGGCACCTTGCCGAAGGGATGGCGCTGCAGGTGCTCGGGCGACTTCGGCTCGCCTTCCAGGACGTTCAGCGGCACCTGGCGGAAGTCGGTCACGCCCTTCTCGGCAAGTAGCATCTTGACGGTGCGGACGTAGGTGGAGCCGTCGAAGCCCCAAAGGGTGATGTCGGACATGGGTCGATGTTCCTGGTTGGGTGAGATGCGTTATAGGCCGCCGTGGGCCGAGCGCCAGCCGCTGCTCCAGGAGCGAGGCCCGTTACGTCCCCACATCCGTCCAGCCGCCGTCGGCCACGATCTCCGCCCCGGTCATGAAGGATGAGTCATCGCATGCCAAGAACAGCGCGATCTTCGCAATCTCGTCCGGTTGTCCAGTGCGCCCGAGCGGAATCTTGGTCAACATGCCGGCCGCGATGGATTGCAACTGCTCAGGCGGCAGGCCCGTCTTGCCAAAGATGGGAGTCTCGACCGGCCCCGGGCAGACCGCGTTGACCCGGATCCTCCGCGGCGCCAGCTCGCTGGCCAGCACCCGCACCATCGAGCGCGCGGCCGCCTTGGTGGCTGCATAGACCACGGTGTTTGCCACCCCGATCCGGTTGCTGTTGGAGGTGGTCACGACGATGCTGGCGCCGGGCTGCAGCAGCGGGTCCGCCTTCTGCACGGTGAACAGCACGCCCTTGACGTTGACGTCGAAGTGCTCGTCGAAGAACGGTTCGGTCACCTGGGCGAGCGGCGCGAACTTGGCGATGCCTGCATTCAGGAACAGCACGTCTATACCGCCGAAGGCACGGCCCACCTCGGCGACCATGGCCTCCGTGTCGGAGATGGAGCCGGCATCGGATTTGATGACAAGGACACCCCGCCCCAGGGTCCGGCGTGCCTCGTCCAGCCGGTCCGGGTTCTGTCCGGTGATGGCGACCCGGGCGCCTTCCTGCAGGAACAACTGCGCCGTAGCCAAGCCGATGCCTGTTGTCCCGCCGGTGATGACCGCGCGCTTGCCTTCGAGCCGACCCATGCTGCGTCCTTTCATGCTGGCGCGTGCTTGCGGTATTATGTAGCAAGCACACCTAAAATCGTTGACCTAACATCCAAGCGTTGACACATATTTGTTACGGTTCGTGCTGGATTCCCAAGGTCACTAGCCTATCTCGTTGACTCCGCTAGACTCTTTCTAGGTTAAAGCGGGATGCCCAGCTATGGATGCGACATACAACCTGAACGGCAGTTTTAAGCCGACCACCAAACGGTCTGCAGACCTAGACGGGCCGGACTTCTACCCCACCCCGCGTTGGGCCACCTACGCGCTGATTGAAAGCGAGCCGTTCAGAGGTGGCATCTGGGAGTGCGCTTGCGGGGACGGTGCCATGTCAGACGTGCTTGCAGAAACCGGCAACCCGGTCCTGAGTTCTGATCTCTACAACAGAGGATATGGCGAAGGCGGACAGGACTTCCTGGCAAGCGACAGGCGACATCCGAACATCATCACCAACCCGCCCTTCCACAGCGCCGAGGGGTTCGTTGCGCGGGGGCTGGAACAGGCTCAAAGCAAGTTTGCCCTGTTGTTACGCCTAGCCTTCCTAGAGGGTGCCAACCGCGCCAACACGATCTTTCATGTCCACCCACCCAGCCGCGTCTGGGTGTTCAGCGAGCGCATCACTTTCTACCCCAAGGGCGCCGTTGCAAGCGGCAGCGGGACGACAGCGTATGCCTGGTTCGTGTGGGATCGGGACCACGCCGGGCAGACTGAGTTGGCTTGGCTAAAGCCGGGGTTCAAGGCGCGGTATTCTGGCCCTGCTGCTCAAGCAGATGCTTTCGCCCTGCATCCGTGATCTGTAACCCCCTACGCGCCTTGTCATACTCTGCGTAGCCAGCGCCGATCAGGTTTGTTGGGCTGCTACGGTGCGAGACGATATTACGGACAATCTGGCTAAAGCGGCTATCCGAACGACCGGCGAGGATTTCGGCATTCTCGCCGCCCGGATTGAACTTCAATTCTAGGGCTTGGATCAGATCGGATGTGGTCATGAACCCGTCAGGCTGGTCGTCTAAGTAGTCCAGGCATGGCACGATCAGGTCACGTTCCGAGATGCGCTCCGTGACCTCGACGCCTAGCGCGTATTTGCCCTCATAGGTCAACTTGACCCCCGCAACCTCCAACGCTGCCCGTAAGGCTTCCAGGTTGTTCCTGATCGGTATGCGCCGATGCTTCTCAAAATCCCGCACGGTGCTGAGCGCAACGCCGGCACGTTCTGCCAATTGCTCTTGCGTCCAGTCCAACCATCCGCGCGCGGCGCGGCTCTGCTCTGGTGTCAACATAGCTGCAAGATACTCACGCCAACGGCATAGGTCAAGGTCAACGACAAGCGTTGACAATTCTTTTCGTCATGCCTTATAACCAGCGTCAACGAATATCGTGGACGTAAGCAGATGGCCCAGCACTTCCTTCTCACCGCCGCCGCCCGCACACTGAGCCTCGCGGCAATCTGCCGCATGAGCGACGATGAAGCCCACGCGACGTTCCAGGCCATCCGCTTCGCTGAAAACAAGGGGGAGGCGTTCTGCCCGCACTGTGGCAGCACGGCGGTTTACACCTACACCGCCCGCCGCATCTGGAAGTGCAAGGCGTGCCAGCGCCAGTTCAGCGTCACCAGCGGCACCATCTTCGCCAACCGTAAGCTGCCCATACGGGACTACCTGGCCGCTACCGCCATTTTCGTGAACGCGGTCAAGGGCGTCTCGGCATTGCAGCTCGGGCGTGACCTCGACGTGCAATACAAGACGGCGTTCGTCCTGGCCCACAAGCTCCGAGAGGCCATTGTGTCGGAGCAGCTTGGAGCGCAGTTGTCCGGCACCGTCGAGGTGGACGGCGCTTACTTCGGCGGGCACGTCAAGCAGGAGAACATCAAGGCTGAGCGCACGGATCGCCGCCTAGCCGTCGCCGCCAAGCGCCAGTCCGTGGTTGTCGCCCGGCAGCGTGACGGCAAGACACAGGCGTTCGTCGTCGCCAAGGAAAGCGATGCGATTGAGTTGATCCGGCAGTGCATCGCGGTTGGCAGCACGGTTCATGCCGACGAAGCGGCTGGCTGGGACAAGCTGCATGCCTTCTACGAGATGAAGCGCATCAACCACTCAATTGCCTACTCCCTGGAAGGCGCTTGCACCAACCAGGCGGAAAGCTACTTCTCCCGCCTGCGCCGCGCCGAGATCGGCCAGCATCACCACGTCAGCGGCAAGTATCTGGCCGCCTACGCCGTCGAGATGGCGTGGCGTGAGGATAACCGCCGGGTGTCCAACGGAGCGCAGCACCGAGCCGCTACGGGTGCAGCGCTGGCGCATCCGGTGTCGCGGGTGTGGGCTGGTTACTGGCAGAGAGCAAACTAGGCGGCGCGGCGACTCACATCTGTAGTGCGCTCTAGCTCACGCTCAAGATCAATGGTGTGTCCCGGCCCATGCTCGCGCTCACGCTTCAGGCTCTGGCGTGTCAAACGCCAGAGGTTCGCCATGCCGCCGAGCACGGAAATCACGCTCAGCGCTCCCAAGCCGACGATGTAGGCGTTCATTATTGCCCCTCCATGGGCCTTTTTATCGTCCTGATTGTTTCAGGTGTCGTTAAGCTCGTCCAGGCACGCAGGTTCCACGGCAAGAAACAACGAGACCAGAACGGCAAGAATTAGGACAGCAAGCGTGAAACTTCCGTTGCCGGAACCTACCTCAGCCGTCGTCAGAGCATATAGAACCGAGGACGTGATGAGCAACAGCAGAGCGGCCAACCCAACCAAATATGTCATTGGTGTGAGCCTCGCCCGCCTCCCGTGATGTCCAAATCTTAGTAAGGAAAGCAGCCCCAGTCCAGATATCACCACTGTGAGGATGTTCATCTCCGCAAGCGGCGCTTCCATCAAGTGAGATGTAGCCGCGTCCTGCCCAGGATGGGACTCAACCTGCCTGTTGGCAGCTACAAGGTAGTGAGTTGCCAAGGGTAGCAAACCAATGACGGTCTCTCCAACCCAGATTACGAAGGCGCTTCCAGACGCCTTGAACAAACGCCAGAGCAGCCGTGACTGGGCTGGTGGGCTTGCCTTAACTCGGAAAGGACGTAGCGGAGCTTTCCGTTTGGGTGATCTAGGAAGGGGGGCTCGTGTCACGCGCGTCTGTCCGCTTCGGTATAGCTACTTACTACCGCGCCACCTCCCACAGCACCATCTGCCCCGGACCCGGTAGCGTCCTGACGGTTCCACCGTCACGCTGTCCCCGCAGAGCCACCCCAACCCGCTTGGTCATCAGCCGCAGCAGCCGCACGTCAGACTGATCCAACGCCCGCGTTACCAGCAGTTCCAGGGCAATGTCCCGAGTGGTCATCGGCTCTGTCGCCTGGCGCAGTATGGATAGGATCACGCGGGACATCTGGCCTCGGTTGGCCCAATCGGCAGGCGGGCGGAACGCCTTGGGACGGATAGCCTCCACATGGAAGTCAGGCGAGAACTGCCGGATCGTGGCGTCTAGGTTCTCTAGGTCGTCCACGGCCTTTCGTAGCTGGGCATGGATACGTTCAATATCGCCGGTCAGTTCGGCGCGGCGCTTGACCAGGCCGACTAAAACGTAATCTGTCATACGATGCCCCTTAACATGTGACATCATACTACATCAACGATAGACGTTGGCGTCAGTTATTTAGGTGTAGCTGCTACATAATACCGCGTGCTTGCGCCGCCGCCGTTACTCAGATGCGCCAGCGGCAGCATGGAAAGCAGCATGGAAAGCAGCATGGAAA
>CAXTOB010000106.1:11528-15740 GCA_964245505.1 uncultured Acetobacteraceae bacterium
GCAGCATGGAAAGCAGCATGGAAAGCAGCATGGAAACAAGCAGCCAGGCCGCGGCGTGCGGGCATTGTCATGGGCCGGACCGGGCTGGAAGCCAGATATCCCGTGCCATGTTGGTGCCGATGCTCTCCAGCGCCGCGCGCAAGGTGTCCGGCAGCTGCTCTCCGGCCCCGGCGGCGCGAGCACTGCGTGCCAGCAGCCGGACGCTTAGCCGGGCTTCCAGTGTTTCATGGCGTGGCTCAGCGCCAATGGGAACAGGCTTCGCCGGAGGGGTGACGCGGGTAAAGCTACGAGCGTCGGCAACGGCCATGACGGCTTCCAGATCGGTCGGGCCGTCTCGCCGCATTGCCGCGTCGCTTTCACAGGTCCAAGCCGGTCATGCTATCTGATTGGTGAACCCGCCCGGACCCATCTCCGGGGTCCACACAGGGAAGAACAGCAAATGCGCATGAACCGGCTGGGCCGCACCGGGCTTTTCGTGTCCGAGCTATGTCTTGGGACGATGACCTTCGGCGGCGAAGGCAACGGAGTTTACAGCGAGATGGGCGGGCTCGGGCAGGCCGACGCAGAGCGGATGGTTGGCCGCGCCATGGAGGCCGGGGTGAATTTCATTGATACCGCGGACGCCTACTCGGACGGGCTGTCGGAGCAGATCACCGGCCAGGCGCTGCGCAACCTGCAGGTTCCGCGCAGCAGCGTGGTGGTCGCCACCAAGGGCTACGCCCCAACCGGCCCCGGCCCCAATGCCGGCGGCAACTCGCGCCTTCATCTGATCGAGGCGTGCAAGGCCAGCCTGCGCCGGCTGCAGCTCGACCACATAGACCTGTATCAGGTGCACGGCTTCGACCCGGCGACGCCGATCGAGGAGACCGTCCGCGCCCTCGATATCCTCGTGCAGCACGGGCACGTCCGTTATGTCGGCGTGTCGAACTGGGCGGCGTGGCAGATCGTGAAGGCGCTGGGCATCGCCGACCATGTGGGCCTGGCCCGGTTCGCCAGCCTGCAGGCCTACTACAGCATTGCCGGGCGCGACCTGGAGCGGGAGATCGTGCCGATGCTGCGGGCGGAGGAAGTTGGGCTGATGGTCTGGAGCCCACTGGCCGGTGGACTGCTGAGCGGGAAGTATTCGCGGGAGCAGGAAACGGTCCCGGGTGGCCGGCGGGCTGCCTTTGCCTTCCCGCCGGTGGAGCGGGAACGCGCCTTCGCCTGCCTGGATGCGATGCGGCTGATGGCGGAAGCGCGTGGGGTGTCGGTGGCGCAGGTCGCGTTGGCCTGGCTGCTGCACCGGCGAGCGGTCAGCAGCGTCATTATCGGCGCGCGGCGGATGGATCAGTTGGAGGACAACTTGGGAGCGGTGGACGTCGAGTTGAGCGAAGCGGACCTGGACGCCCTAGACGCGGTCAGCTCGCTGCCGCGCGAGTATCCCGGCTGGATGTTCGAAACCCAGGGCGCCCGGGCACGGCTCATGGCGCAGGCCGGGCGGCGCGGCGCGCGGTAGGCTGTGCTGCGCGCCTCGGTTGCCGGGCCTGACGCTCAGGACGGAGGATCGTGCCGGAGACCAGCATCAGCCGCTTTGGACGCGTCGTCGGCGACGGGTGCCAGCAAGCCGACGGGCCAGGGTCCAGTAGGCCAGCTCAGGCAGCTTCGAGTGCCTGGCGAATGTCGTCGAGCAGGTCGTCGGCATCCTCCAGCCCGACCGAGAGGCGCATCATATCCTCCTGCACGCCCCACGCCATCCGCGCCTCCGGCTCGACCCGGCGCGCCCCGCGAAGCAAGCCACCCGGCCGCATGATCAGCGATTCAGCGTCGCCCAGGCTCACCGCCCGCAGCACGACTCGCAGCCGGTCCATGAACCGGTCGGCCCCGTCCCCGCCGGAGCCCAGGCGGAACGACAGCATGCCGGAGCCGTTCGCCATCTGCCGCCGGGCCGCGGGATAACCCGGGTCGGACGGGAGAAACGGATAATGCACCTGCGCCACGCCGGGGTGCCCCGCCAGCATCTCGGCGATGCGCAGCGCCGTCGAACCGTGCCGCTCCATCCGCAGCCCCAGCGTCTTCATCCCGCGCAGGACGAGGTAGGCCGACATCGGCGACATCGTGGCGCCGGTGATGTAGCGCAGCCCGTGGCGGCGGATGCGCTCGGTCGTCGCGAGATCCCCGAGCACCGCGCCGCCGAGCAGGTCGCCGTGGCCGTTGATGTATTTGGTCAGCGCATGCAGGACCAGGTGGGCGCCGTGCTCGAGCGGACGCTGCAGCGCCGGCGAGGCGAAGGTGCTGTCCACCACCGCCATCGCCCCCACCGCACGGGCGCGGGCGCGGGCGCAGATGGCAGCGATGTCCAGCACCTCGACCGTCGGGTTCACCGGTGTCTCGAAGTAAACCATCTTCGTGGCGCGCGAGAGCACGCCGTCGAGGTTCTCCGGCCGGGTCATGTCCACCGGCACCACCTTGATGCCGAAGCGCGGCAGGGCATCCTGCGTGAGCGCGAAGGTGTTGGAATAGACCGTGTGATGCACGACCAGCTCGTCACCCTGGGAAAGCAGCGAGAGCATCAGCGAGCCGACCGCCCCCATGCCGGAGGCGAGCACGACGCAGGATTCCGCGCCCTCCAACTCCGCCAGCCGCGTTTCGAGCACGGTCTGGGTCGGGTTCTCCTCACGTCCATACAGCGGGCGGCGCACCTCGAAAGCGGCGATCGCCTCGCTTTCCGCGCTGGTGTCGAACGCATAGGTGGAACTCATGTAGATCGGCGGATTGAGCGCCGCCTCGGCCTTGCTGCGGTCAAAGCCGTGATGGATGGCCCGGGTCATGAACCCGAGCGGGCGGTTCGGCCGATCATTCATGCCGCGAGGTCCTTGCGCCAGCGCGGCATCAGCACGTCGCCGGCGGCGAGCGCCGTCACCTCCTCGACCGGCATCTCGCCGGCGATGCCGCGCGCCGTCAGGTCGCCCATCAGCGCGCCGAGCTTGAAGCCATGGCCGGAGCAGGCGCTGACCACCCATCCCGCCGCGCCGATCGGGCGGACGAGAAATTTCTCGTGCTCGCGCACCGTGTAGAAGCACGCCTTCGGTTCGAGCACGCTGTAGCGGTCGAGGTCGCGATAGGTCTCGCGCGCTGCCGGCCACAGCCGGGCGAGGTCGTGCCCGGTGGCGACGCGGTCCTCGTCCGGGTCGCCGGTGCAGGAGAACACGTGGTCGCCCACCTTGAGCCGGGTGCCGCGCCGGGGCGGCAGCGTGTAAAGCCCGCCATCCCGGCGCACGTCGAGCATCACCGGCGCATTCGCCCACGCCTCGGCAAGGTCGGGCGGCGGCGCCAGATACAGCACCGCCTGGCGCGACGGCACGGCGTCGCCCTTAAGCGACGGCACGATCCGGTCCACCCATGCCCCGGCCGAGACGACCACCACGTCGCCCTCATGCACCCGGCCATCCACCGTGACCCGGCCGCGCTCCAGATCAACCTCGCTCACGAGCTGCCCGGTGTGCATCCGCACGCCCAGCTTGCTGAGCAGCACGACCAGATCGGTTAGGATGCGGATTGGGAACAGCATCCCGGCCCCGTCCGTCTCGACTGCGCGCAGCAGCCCGTCGGTGGCGACCATGGGGAAGCGGGTGGGCACCTGGTCGAGCGGGACATCGCGGAATCCGATGCCCATCGCCGCCAGCGAGCGGGAAACGCCCTGATACCAGTCCGTCTCGTGCCGGATGAAATAGACGGCTCCGCAGGGTTCGTAATGCGAGCGGCCGGCGGCCTGCCAGAGCATGTCCCAGATGCGGAACGCCTCCGGCATCAGGTGCGCGTAGCCCTCCATCGCGCCGTAAGCGTGGCGCGTGATGCGATGCTCGTCGTAGGACGATCCCTTCGGGTTCGGCAGCGGCCCCTGCTCGAACAGCTCCACCTGCACCCCGCGCCGGGCCAGCGCCCACGCCGCGGACAGGCCGGCGATGCCGCCGCCCACGATCAATGCCTTGGTCATGCGTGCTCTCCTGTTGCGGTCGGCCGGCTGTCGGCGCCGCCGAAACGCTTGATGATCCAGTCGCGGAACACCGAAACGGCAGGGTCCGCAAGGTCTTCGGGGTGGACGTTGAGGAAATAGCCGAAACCATCCTCCGACGTCACCCCGGGGAACGGCGTCACCAGCCGCCCGTCGGCCAGCTCGCGCGCGAACAGCCGCGTGTCCACCAGCGCCACCCCCTCGCCCAGCATCGCATACTG
>CAXTOB010000107.1:0-15676 GCA_964245505.1 uncultured Acetobacteraceae bacterium
CCTTTGCCGAGCGAGGAGACCACGCCGCCGGTGATGAATACGAACCGCGTCATGGGCGGTCGTGATACACTGGATGCGGGTTCGGGCAACACCCCGGGTCCCGCATTCCAGCCCAGCGCTAGTTTGTCGGGACCGCGGGCCCGCGCGGTGCGGCAGGAGCCGGGGCCGAATCGGCGCCTGACCCCGGGCTTGCCGGAGCCGAGGCAGGCGGCGGCACGTCCAGCAGCGACGGCCGGGCGTGGCCTACGGCGCCGCGGTTCAGCAGCGCCAGGGTGAGGGACAGCACGAAGAACGCCGTTCCCAGAACGGCCGTGGTGCGGGTCAGCAGGTTGGTCGTGCCCCGCCCCGCCATGAACCCGCCCATGCCCTGCGAGGTGCCGATGCCTAGGCCGCCGCCCTCGCTGCGCTGGATCAGCACGACGCCGATCAGGGCGAGGGTGACGAACAGGTGGATGATGAGCAGAGCGGTCGTCATGGCTTGGGGTTCCTAGCGGTATGCGCGTCATACCCGGCCCGGCGCCGCGTGGGAAGCTAAGCGGACATTTGGGGCGTTTACGTGCGGAGGATGCCTAAATACCAGGGGCTCTTCGCACTAACCGTTATCTTGCCGAGCGGTCATTGCGAGCCGCTTCGGGTGAGGCGATCCAGGGCGGCAAGCGCGGTTCTTGCCGCTCTGGATTGCCATGTTGCTGCGCTCCTCGCAATGATGGAAACGGTGAAGGGCGTTGTTATAGCCTGGTCAGATGCGGTTTGGCTTGACCAGGGGCGCTTGGGCCAAGGCAAGCCGCGCAAGCCCATTTACACGCTGGCCAGGCTGGCCCTGGCGATGCCGAGGAAGTCCGCCGCGACCAGGCTCGCGCCGCCCACCAGCGCGCCGCCGACCTCTGGCAAGCCCAGCAGGCCCGCGGCGTTGTCCGGCTTCACCGAGCCGCCGTAAAGAATGCGCAACGCCGCCCCGGCGTCCCCCAGGTCCGCTACGAGCTGCTTGCGTATGTGCGCGTGCATGGCCGCCACGTCCCCTGGGGTGGGGACCCGCCCGGTGCCGATGGCCCAGATCGGCTCATACGCCACGACGCCGGAAAAGCCGGGCGGCAGGCTGCCCGCCAACTGGGCGCCCACGACGGTGCGGGCCTGGCCCGCTTCCCGCTGGGCCTCGGTTTCTCCGACGCAGACGATGGGGACGAGCCCGGCTTCTGCCCCGGCGACGGCCTTGCGGCGGACCACGGCATCGGTTTCCCCGTGCCCCTGGCGGCGCTCCGAATGGCCCAGGATGACCCAGGCTGCGCCGGCGTCACGCAGCATCGGGGCGGAAACGTCGCCGGTATGGGCGCCGCCCGGCGCGCTGTGGCAGTCCTGGCCGCCGACCGCAACGGGGCTGCCTGCCAGCAGGCCGGCCACCTGGGCCAGCACCGTCAACGGCGGACATACCAGCAGGTCGCACCCGGGAACGCCGTCCCGCAGCGCCGCCGCCAGCGCCGCGGCATCCGCCTGCAATCCGTTCATCTTCCAGTTGCCGGCGATCAGTGGCTGCATCCCCATGGTCCCATCTTGCTGTTCCAGCCCTTATAGCCGGGGCGGCCCCGGTGCAAACGGGAGCGGCTGGCATATGGCGGGCGCCATGCCTATGGTGCCGGCGCTGATTGGGACCTGACCGATGCTCGCCATGTTTCGCCGCTTCCTGGGCACCTGGACCGCCCGGGTGTTCTTCATCGTGCTGATCGGCTCGTTTGGGCTATGGGGCATCTCTGGCGTCGTGCATGACTTTGCGACCGACAACTCGTTGGCCCAGGTCGGCAGCCGGCGTATCCAGCCCGGCGAGTTCCAGGTGCAATACCGCCGTGCCCTCGCCCAGGTGTCGCGGATGATGGGCGGCCAGACCGAGCCGACGCCCGCCATCAGCCGTGCCGTCGCCGGGCAAACGCTGGAGCGCATGGTGGTGGAGGCGGCATTGGATGACCAGGCGGCGCAGCTTGGCATTGTCGTGCCGCCGGAGGAGGTCCGCCGGGCAGTGTTCGATATTCCTGGGTTCAAGGGCGCCAACGGCGTTTTCGACCGCAGCAAGTTCAATTCGGTGATGCGTGACAACAACCTGACCGAGGCTGGTTTCCTGGAGCAGGTGCGGGCCAACCTGGCGGAGGGCCAGGTGGTGGACGCCGTTACTGCGGGGGTAGCGGCGCCGGATACGCTGACCGCAATCGTGTTCGCCTTCCAGCGGGAAACCCGGGTGGTGGAGTATGTGGAGCTGCCGTTCGCCCTCGCGCCCGAGCCGCCTGCGCCTACGGATGATGATCTGCAACGGCAGTATGAGAACAACCTTCCGTCGTATAGCGCCGCCGAGTTCCGCCGGATCAAGGTTGTCCTGCTGTCGCCGGAGACGGCGGCCCGTGCGACCGATGTGTCAGATGAGGACGTCAAGGCGTACTACGACCAGCATCAGGCTGAGTTCGTGAAGGAGGAGAAGCGGTCGGTCCACATCGTGTCCACCTCCGACGAGGCCCGGGCACGGACGCTTGCCGCGGCCTGGAGCGGCGGTGCGGGGTGGGATGACATTCAGAAGCAGGCCGAAACTGGCGCGTCAGCTATTACGCTGGACGACGCCGGGCAGGCGGAGATCCCGTCGCCCGAGCTTGCGGCCGCCGTGTTCTCCGCCGCGCCGGATGCGGTCGTCGGGCCGGTCAGCTCGCCGTTGGGCTGGCAGGTGTTCCAGGTGTTCAAGACGACGCCGGGCGTGACCACGAGCTTGGCCGATGCGACGGCAGGCATACGCGCCAACATCGCCAAGGAGCGTGCGGCGGACGGGATGTATGACCGCATCAACTCGCTGGAGGATGCGGTTGCGGCCAGCCCGACGCTCGATGAGATCCCAGCGGGGCTTGGCGCGGTTGCTGCGTCTGGCACCTTGGACGCCCATGGCAATACCCAGGACGGCGAGCCGGCGCCGATCCCCGGCACGCCGGCGCAGCGTCAGGCTATCCTGACGGCGGCGTTTGCGCTGCAGAAGGGCGAGCCGCCGCGCCTGACCGACGGGCCGGAGAACAGCCACTTTGCCGTACTGGTGGAGGATACGACGGCCGCCACGCCAAAGCCGTTCGCCGACGTTGAGGCCGCCGTTCGGGAGGATTGGCTGCGCGCAGCCCGCCGCAAGTCCCAGGAACAGGCTGCCGCCAAGCTGATGACCGCCGCGCGGGCTGGCGGTAGCCTGGATGATGCGGCGACGGTGGCCGGGTTGCGTGTGCAGCGCACGCCGCCGCTGCCGCGTGGCGCGCCGCCGGCTGGCGTGCCGCAGGAACTGGCGGCGGCGGCCTTTGGCCTCAAGCCGAAGGAGGCCACGATGGTAGAGGTCCCCGATGCTTTCCTGGTCGCTGCGCTGGGTGACGTATCGAAGCCGGATATGGCGGCCGACCCGATCGGCGCCGGGCAAACCCGCAAGCAGCTTACGGACTCCATGAGCCAGGACGTGCAGAACGTCTATGCCTCGGCCCTGCGGACGCGGATGCGGCCCTCCGTCAACCAGCAAGTGCTGGACAGCATCGTGCAGCCGCCGTCTTAGCGCATTACCACTTAGCTCCTCACCTACTATACGGCATCATGAACGCAATCCCTCCGACCCAGGCCCATTTCCGCAGCAGCTACGAAGCCGGGCGCGGCACCCTGGTCTGGACCACCGGCGTCGCCGACCTGGAAACGCCGGTCGGCGCCTTTCTTAAGCTGGCGCATGGCCGGCCCAACTCTTTCCTGCTGGAAAGCATCGAGGGTGGGTCGGCGCGCAGCCGTTACTCGATCATCGGGATGGACCCCGACCTGGTGTGGCGCTGCCGTGGCGGCCGGGCCGAGGTGAACCGGCATGCCCGCTCGGCCCCGCATGCCTTCGTGACGGACGACCGCCCGGCGCTGGACAGCCTGCGCGCCTTGATCCAGGAAGCGCAGCTCGATTTGCCGGACCACCTGCCGCCGATGCTGGGTGGGCTGGTGGGCTACCTCGGCTACGACATGGTGCGGCTGATGGAGCGGCTGCCGGACAAGAATACGGACTCGATCGGATTACCGGAGGCGATCCTGATCCGTCCCACGGTGTTTGCGGTGTTCGACAATGTTAAGGACGAGCTGACCCTGGCTGCCCCGATCTACCCGCAGCCTGGCGTTTCCGCAGAGGCGGCTTGGGACCAGGCGCAGGCGGCCCTGGCCCAGGCGGATGCGGCGCTGGTGCGCCCCCTGCCCCACGCCGCGCCGCCCGTCGCCCTGCCGCCGCAGCCCGAGCCGCAGTCCAACCTGACCAAGGCCGAGTTCATGGCAATCGTGGACCGGATGAAGGAGTATATCGCTGCCGGCGACGCGTTTCAGGTCGTGCCGAGCCAGCGGTTCACGGTGCCGTTCGCGCTGCCGCCGTTCGCGCTTTATCGTGCGCTGCGGCGGATCAACCCGGCGCCGTTCCTGTTCTTTCTCGACTTCGGCGGTTTTGCGGTGGTGGGCAGCAGCCCGGAGGTTCTGGTCCGCCTGCGCGACGGGACCGTGACCCTGCGTCCCCTGGCCGGCACCCGTCCCCGCGGCGCCACCCCCGAGCATGACCGGCAGCTTGAGGCGGAGCTGCTGGCCGATCCCAAGGAGCGTGCGGAGCACTTGATGCTGCTGGACCTTGGCCGCAATGACGTGGGCCGGGTGGCGGAGCTGGGCAGCGTGCGGGTGACGGAAAGCTTTGCCATCGAGCGGTTCAGCCATGTCATGCACATCTCGTCCACCGTTGAGGGCCGGCTGCGTCCCGAGTTGGATGCGCTGGATGCTCTGATCGGCGGCTTCCCTGCGGGGACGCTGACTGGTGCGCCTAAGATACGCGCGATGGAGATCATCGAGGAGCTGGAGCCGACCCGGCGCGGCATCTACGCCGGGTGCATCGGCTACTTCGCCGCCAACGGCACCATGGATACCTGCATCGGCCTGCGTACCGCCGTCGTGAAGGATGGGACGATGTATGTGCAGGCCGGCGGCGGCGTCGTCGCCGACAGCACTGCCGAGGGCGAGTGGGAGGAGACCCGGCAAAAATCCCGCGCCCTGTTCCGTGCCGCCGAAGAGGCGGTGCGCTTCGCCGCCCTGAAGGCCTGAGCCATGATCCTGCTGATCGACAACTACGATAGCTTCACGTTCAACCTTGTCCACTTCCTCGGTGATCTCGGTGCGAAAAGCCAGGTTGTGCGCAACGATGCCTGGACGGTGCAGCAGGCGATGGACAGCGCGCCGGAGGCGATCGTGCTGTCGCCCGGCCCCTGTACGCCGGCCGAGGCTGGAATTTGCTGCGATTTGATCCGGGCCGCGGCTGGACGTATCCCGGTGTTGGGCGTTTGCCTGGGGCACCAGGCGATTGGGCAGGTGTTCGGCGGCGATGTGGTGCGCGCGGCGGTGCCGATGCATGGCAAGGTCAGCCCGATGCGGCATGATGGGACCGACGTGTTCGCCGGGCTGCCTAGCCCGTTCCGGGCCACGCGCTATCACAGCCTGATCGTGGACGCGGCGACCCTGCCGGAGCAACTGGTGCCGACTGCCTGGACCGAGGACGGGACCATCATGGGTCTGCGCCACCGGACCTTGCCGGTGTTCGGCGTGCAGTTCCATCCGGAGAGCATCGCCTCCGAGCACGGGCATGATATTCTGGCCAACTTCCTCGCCATCGCCCGCGGCGCCAACGCACCCGCCCGCGCGGCGTAGCTTGTCCAGCCTGAAACCGGTTCTGGCCCGCCTGGCGGATGGCGCCACCCTGTCGGCGGATGAGGCAGAGGACGCGTTCGGCGTCATCATGTCCGGGGAGGCGACGCCGGCGCAGATTGCTGGAATGCTGATGGCGATGCGTGTCCGGGGGGAGACGGTCGGCGAGTTAACCGGCGCCGTCCGGGCCATGCGTGCCCGGATGGCCACCGTGGCCGCCCCGCCCGACGCCTTGGATGTTTGCGGCACCGGGGGGGATGGCAGGGGCACGCTGAATGTGTCCACGGCCGTCACCTTTGTCTTGGCTGGCGGCGGCGTGCCTGTTGCCAAGCACGGCAACCGTAACTTGTCGTCGCTGACTGGCGGAGCCGATGTGTTGACCGCGCTTGGGGTGAACGTGGACGTGCCGCTCGAACGCTTGCCCGATGTGCTGCGGGAGGCCGGCTGTGCTTTCCTGTTCGCGCCCCGGCATCATGCGGCGTTGCGCCATGCGGCAGGGCCACGGGTGGAGCTGGGGACGCGCACCATCTTCAACCTGCTGGGACCGATGGCTAATCCAGCCGGGGTGCGGCAGCAACTGACCGGCGTGTATGATCCGCGTTGGCTGGCTCCTATGGCGGAAACGCTGCATCTGCTCGGCACGCAGCGCGCTTGGCTCGTGCATGGGCAGGGGTTAGATGAGCTGACGGTTGCCGGTGAGAGCCGGGTGACCGAGTTGAAGGACGGCGCCCTGCGGAGCTTTTCCGTGACGCCGGAGATGGCGGGGCTGCGATGCTCGCCGGTGGACGCCATACGAGGTGGCGACGCTGCGACGAACGCAACGGCGCTGCTTGCGTTGCTGCGGGGCGAGGTCGGCGCATATCGGGATACAGTGCTGTTGAATGCCGCTGCTGGCATGGTTGTTGCTGGCCGTGCTGGCGACCTTCGTGAGGGCGCTTTCCTGGCCGCTGCCGCGATTGATGGGGGCCAGGCACTTGCCGCACTGGATAAGCTGCGCCGTGCAACTGCCGAGGATTGTTAGAGGTTAATATGGACGTCGCTCTTCCGGATGCCTTATCGCAGATTTGTGCTGACACCCTGGCCGAGGTGGAACGACGTAAAGCCGGCCACCCCTTGCCCACACTGGCCAGCCGCCAGGATGCGAAGCGGCACCCAACCCGGGGTTTCGGCCACGCGCTGAAGCACGCAGTCGGCGATGGACGCTATGGGCTGATTGCCGAGATCAAGCGCGCTTCGCCCTCGGCGGGCGTCATCCGAGAGGATTTCGATCCCGTGCAGCTTGCCAAGACCTATGTTGCTGCCGGGGCAACCTGCCTGTCGGTGCTGACGGACAAGCCGTATTTTCAGGGCGAGGCGGAGCACCTTCGTGTGGCTCGGGCTGCTGTCGGCATGCCGGTTCTGCGGAAGGACTTCATGCTGGACCCTTGGCAAATCTACGAGAGCCGCGCCATGGGTGCCGACTGCGTGCTGCTGATCCTGGCTGCACTTTCGGATGGCCGTGCGCGTGAGATGGAGGAGCTTGCCCGGGCGCTGGACATGGACGTGCTGGCCGAGGTGCATAACCGGCATGAACTGGACCGCGCGCTGGGACTGGAAACGCAGCTTATCGGGATCAACAACCGTGATCTCAAGACGTTGCGGACCAGCCTGGATGTTACGGAGGAACTTGCGCCGCATGTGCCGTCCGACCGTTTCCTGATTGCCGAGAGCGGCATACGTGACCATGCCGACGTGCTGAGGCTGGCGGATGCCGGTGTGAACTGCTTCCTGGTTGGGGAGAGCCTGCTCCGGCAGCCTGATGTGGGTAAGGCGACCCGGGCGCTGCTGGGCAAGACCGCATGACGGAGCTGACGCACTTCGACGCCGAGGGACGGGCGGTCATGGTGGATGTGTCAGCCAAGCCGGAGACCGACCGGACAGCGACGGCGAATGTGCGTGTTCTAATGCAGCCTGCCACCCTGGCGCTGATCCTGTCTGGACAGGCCAAGAAGGGCGACGTGATCGGGGTTGCGCGGCTGGCTGGGATCATGGCGTCCAAGCGCACGGCCGACCTGATCCCGCTGTGCCATCCGCTGCCGATTTCTGCCGTGACGGTGGATTTGCAAGCTTCGCCGGATCGGACTGGCGTGGAGGTGTCGGCTACTGTGCGCACGACTGGTCGCACTGGGGTCGAGATGGAAGCCTTGACGGCGGCCAGCGTTGCGGCGCTGACGGTCTATGACATGTGCAAGGCAGTGGACCGAGGCATGCGGATCGACGGCCTGCGGGTCGTGCACAAGGATGGCGGCGCGTCTGGCGCGTTCCGGCAGGACTGAGCGATGGTGCCCGTCGCCGAGGCGCGTGCCCGCATCATTGCCGGGCTGCGTCCAACCGCGGCCGAGGTGGTGGCGTTGTCGGACGCTTGGGGTCGGATCACGGCTGCGCCGATCCTTGCCCGGCTGACCCAGCCTCCGACGGATGTGTCCGCGATGGACGGTTATGCCCTGCGCGCGTCGGATGGTGCCGTTGGCACGCGGCTCCGGGTGGCTGGCCGTGCCCCGGCGGGTCACCCGTTCACTGGCCGGGTCGGCCCGGGGGAAGCGGTACGGCTCTACACCGGCAGCGGCGTCCCGGAGGGCGCGGATTGCGTGATGGCGCAGGAAGATGTGACCGCGGACGACGGGACCATGACGCTGAATGCGGCGGCGCAGGCCGGACGCCACGTCCGCCCGGCAGGCGGTGATTTCCGGCAAGGGATGGAACTGGTGCCGGCTGGTACCCGGTTGGGTGCTCGTGCGGTCGGATTGGCGGCGGCGGGGAACCACCCTTGGATCAGCGTTCACCGGCGCCCCCGTGTTGGCTTGCTGGCGACGGGCGACGAGATCGCCATGCCTGGCGACCCGCTTGGCCCCGGCAGCATTGTCAGCTCGAACGTACACGCGCTGGCCGCGCTGGTCCGGGCGGGCGGGGGTGAGCCCGTGATGCTGCCGATTGCGCGCGATACTGCCGATGCGGTTGCGCAGGCGGCTGAGGGGGCGTCGGGCCTCGATATGCTGGTGACGACGGGCGGGGCGAGCGTTGGGGATTATGACCTGATGCAGGCCGGGCTGGGGCGGCAGGGTTTCGAGCTGGACTTTTGGCGGATTGCCATGCGGCCGGGCAAGCCGCTGCTGTCCGGCGTGCTCCATGGCGTTCCCGTCCTGGGATTGCCGGGCAACCCGGCTTCGGCCCTGGTGTGCGCGATACTGTTCCTGTGGCCGGCGCTCGGCCGCTTGTCTGGCATGGCTGGCGATCCCCTGCCCAGCGTAGCAATGCCGCTGGGCCGGGATGTGGCAGAGAACGATCACCGGGAAGACTACCTGCGCTCGACCATCGTCCTGGGGCAGGATGGGGTGGAGCGTGCGACGCCGTTTGCCCGCCAGGACTCTTCCTTGCTGTTTGTGATGGCGCAATCGCAGGGCTTGGTTATCCGCCCGCCGCATGCGCCAGCGGCATCAAGTGGAACGCCTGTTCCCGTGCTGCGCCTTGAGGGTCTGGGTCTTTAGCAAACTGGTTGACGGCAAGCGGCGAACTAACCTAGAACAATGCTGGTTGCCGGTTTGTTCCAGATTTGACCCGATTCGCCGGCTGCCCCCTGCCGGGCACGCGAGAGATACGTCCTATGTTGACCCGTAAACAGCACGAGCTGCTGACGTTCATAGATAAGCACCTAAAGGCGACCGGCTTCTCCCCGAGCTTTGAGGAGATGAAGGAGGCGCTGCAGCTCCGGTCCAAGTCGGGCATTCACCGCCTGATCTCGGCTTTGGAAGAACGGGGCTTCCTGCGCCGGCGCCATCACCGCGCCCGCGCGCTGGAGGTGGTGCGCCTGCCGAACGAGGCCATGCGCGAGATTGAGGTGGTTGCCGACCCCATTCTGGACGAGGAGGCCGAGGCGCCTGCCTTTGCCCCCAACGTCATACAGGGTGACTTCTCTGGCCGTTTGCCGGGGGTTCGGGCCGCGAACGAGGCTGCTGCCGTGCAGCTTCCGTTGTATGGGCGGATTGCCGCCGGCCTGCCGATCGAGGCGCTGCGCGATGCCGGCGCACACGTCGAGGTTCCGGTCGCGCTGCTTGGCAATGGGGAACATTATGCGTTGGAGGTCGCGGGCGACTCTATGATCGAGGCCGGCATCCTGGACGGCGACACCGTTGTGATCCGTAAGGGTGAGTCTGCTGATAATGGGCAGATCATCGTTGCCCTCATTGACGACGCCGAGGTGACGCTGAAGCGCCTGCGCCGCCGCGGCAACTCCGTCGCGCTGGAGCCGGCGAACAAGCGGCACGAGATACGCATCTTCCCGGCGGACCGGGTCAAGGTGCAGGGCCGGCTGGTGGCGCTGCTGCGGAAGTTTTAGGTCCTACTCATCTGCGGCGGGCGGCAGGTCTTCCGTCGCTGCCATTGGCAGGTTCGGTATGTTGTGCCGGGCTGTTGGCGACGGCGGAACCCAGGGGCGGTCGCCACGGTAAGCGCGGTCAGATACGATGCGCGGCCCGTCGGCGGTCATCCACACTGCTTGGGCGCCGTCCCGCCAGACGCTGAACCGGTCCAGGTAGGGTACGCCAGCCGGGCACTGACCCCGCGCTGGTTCCGCCGACACCAGCAGGCGCACGCCGGAGCAGTCCGTCACGCGCGATGTCTCGCGGAGCAGCAGCAGGCCGCCGGATTCAATCCAGCATCCCGTCGCGGTGCAGGATGCTGGGTGCCCGTCCTGCAATGGCCGGAGTGGGCCGGCTGCCAGGTGGTCGCGCCAGGCGTCCAGCACGAACTTGGACGCGCCGGACCGCGCCTGCACCCAGTAGCCGTTGTCGTGGAGCGCGATGAGCCGGGCGTCGCTGGACATCAGCAAGTCTGGCGGCGCGGTGGCCAGCGGCGACAGCAGGCCAGCCAGCATTACCGGTATGCCCAGCAATCGCGCGCGGGATCGCCATAGCCCCAGCCACGCCAGCCCGGCGCTGAATACCACTAGGCCCCAGCCCGGCGTTGCCGGCACCGGTAGGGTTGCCGCTGGCCAGGACGACACGGTGCGGCCGATCCATAGGATCGCCTCGATCCCCCAACCCATCGGCACCAGGGCCAGCCGCTCCAGCCCAATTGGCATTAGGAATAGCGCGGCCATTCCCGCCGGCATGACCCAGAATGCGCACAGAGGAACCGCCAATAGGTTCGCCAGGATGAAGTAAACCTGGATGTGCCCGAAGTGGTAGGCGCCGTATGGCGCCGACGCCGTCCCTGCCAGCAGGCTGGTCAGGGTCAGGGCGGCGACGTGGGACAGCAAACGCAGCCGCATGCTGTCGCCGTGCAGACGCGCCAGCAGCGGACGCATGGCCTCGTAGCCGGAGATCAGCGCCAGCACCGCCGCGAAGCTCATCTGGAAGCTGACGCCGACGACCTCGTTCGGTGCGATCAGGATGATGGCGCCGGCGGCCAGCGTCAGGCCGCGCAGCGACAGCGCCCGGCGGCCGACGACGATGCCGAGCGTCACCAGGGATGCCATGGCGAAGCTGCGCATGATCGGTACGTGCGCGCCGGTCAGCAGGAGGTAGCACAGCCCTGCGGCGAGTGCCGAGGCGCCGGCAATGGCCTTGGTCGGCCAGTGCAGCGCCGTGTGCTCCACTGCGGCCAGGCCAAGGCGGGTCAAGCCCATGAACAGGCCCATGACGATGCCGATATGCAGCCCGGCCACTGCGAGCAGGTGTGCCAGGCCGGCGTCGCGGAAGGCTTCCCGGTCCGCCTGTGGGATTGCCAGCGTCGTACCGGTGAGCAGCGTGCTGGCGACGGCACCCTGTGGTCCCGGCAGGTCCTCCAGTACGCGCCGGGCGATGCCGTCGCGCAGTGCTTGCAGGACTGCCGCGGCGCCTGAGGGTTGGGCGTGGTCCAATGTGACCAGCGGGTTCAGGGCGAAGCCGGAGGCGCCAAGCCCGGAGAAGAAGGCGTCGCGCTGCAGGTCCCAGGCGCCGGGATAGGCTGGAGGCGCCGGTGGACGTACCAGGCTGCGTATCTGCACCGTGTCTCCGGCGGCGACTTCCGCCGGGTCGCCGCGGCGCAGGCGGACCCGCACGGATCTGGCGAGCGGCGGGCCAGCCGGGTCGAGCCGTGCTTGGGACAGGGTGACGCGCCGCCCTTCTGGCAGGATGTCCACCGAGCGGACGGTGCCAGTTAGGACGACGGCTTTGGTTGGGATCGCCTCGATCGGCAGGGCGCGACGGGTTTGCATCTGGGCTGACAGGAAGCCGACGGTTGCTGCCACCCCGACCAGCGCTGCCGCCCGGGATATGGGATGACGCCATCCCGCAACGCAGGCTAGAAGCGACGTCGCCAAGCCGGCTGCCCCTGCCCACCATGCGGGCTCCGCCGGTTGGGCGAAGTACAGCTCGACGCCGGTGATCGCCGCGACGGCGAGCCAGGGGACGAAGCGCCCCCGCTCCGCCTCGACCCAGGCATGCCACAGGGCTGCGACGCGCAGTGGGCGCATTTGGTAGAGGAATAGCTCGGCGGCGGTGATGGCTTGCTGCACGGGGACTCCGGCACGAGCGGCATCTTGCGCTGGCCCGATTAAGCAAATGCTATACCCTCGCGCCCCTTCACGCCACCGCCGGGCGTGTTATGCAGCCGGCATGACCGTTCGCACCCGCTTTGCCCCTAGCCCGACTGGCCAACTGCATATTGGCGGCGCCCGCACTGCGCTGTTCAACTTCCTGTTCAGCCGTCATCACGGCGGGCAGTTCCTGCTGCGGATCGAGGACACCGACCGGGAGCGCAGCACTGCGGCCAACACCCAGGTGATTTTGGATGCGCTGGCCTGGCTTGACCTGCAGGCGGATGAGCCGCCGGTGTTCCAGTCCACCCGGCAGGCCCGCCATGCCGAGGTGGCGCTTGCCATGCTGGCCGCGGGCCGGGCTTATCGTTGCTATACCAGCGCGGAGGAGTTGCGGGAGATGCGGGAGCGCGCGATGGCGGAGGGCCGCCCGCCCCGCTATGACGGGCGCTGGCGCGACCGCGATCCGGCGGATGCGCCTCCTGGGGTCGCCCCCGTTATCCGCCTGCGTGCGCCGCAGGAGGGCGAGACGGTGGTGGATGACCTGGTGCAGGGCACCGTCCGCGTCGCCAACAGCGAACTGGACGATATGATCATCCTGCGCAGCGATGGCACGCCGACGTATCTGCATGCGGTTGTGGTGGACGACCATGACATGGAGATCACGCACGTCATCCGTGGCGACGACCACATGACCAACACCTTCCGGCAGATCCAGGTGTTCCAGGCGATGGGGTGGGAGCTGCCGCGGTTCGCCCACCTGCCGCTGATCCATGGGCCGGACGGCGGCAAGCTGTCGAAGCGGCATGGGGCCAGCAGCGTCCTCGATTTCCAGCAGCAGGGCATCCTGCCGGAGGCGATGTGCAATGTGCTGCTCCGCCTGGGCTGGGGTCATGGCGACGCCGAGGTGCTGGATCGTGACGAGATGATCCGCTTGTTCGACCTGGACGGGGTGGGCAAGTCTGCGGCCCGCCTGGACCCGGCGAAGGTTGCGAATCTGAACGCGGTCTGGCTGCGGCGCGCGGATGATGGGCGGCTGACCCAGGAGGTGACTGCACGGCTGGCTGCCTCCGGCCTGCCGGTGGATGACGCGGCGGTGCGGCGGATAGGAGCGCTGATGCCTGGATTGAAGGAGCGGGCGAAGACGCTGGTGGATCTTGCTGACAGCGCTGCCTTCCTGGTCAAGCCGACGCCGCTTGCGTTCGAGCCGAAGGCGCTGGCGCAACTGACGCCGGAGGCCAAGGCTTCGCTGCCTTCACTGGCTGCCGTCCTGGCCGCCACCGATTTCACTGCGCCGGCCTTGGATGCTGCCCTGCGTGCCCATGCCGAGGCGTCCGGGCGCAAGCTTGGCCAGGTGGCCCAGCCGCTGCGTGCTGCGCTGACTGGCAGCACGACCAGTCCGCCGATTGACCAGACCCTGGCCGCCCTGGGCCGTGACGAGGCGCTGGCCCGCATCGCGCTGGCCGCCGCCTGATGCGTTATCCGCATCGCCACCTGCTGAAGATCGAGGGGCTGTATCCGCCTGAGATCACGGCATTGCTTGACCTGGCCGAGAGCTATGTCCTGCTTAACCGCTCCGGTAAGACGCAGCGCGACCTGCTGCGCGGGCGCACGCTCATCAATCTGTTCTTCGAGGACAGCACCCGGACCCGCACGAGCTTCGAGCTGGCTGGCAAACGGCTGGGCGCCGATGTGATCAACATGTCCGTCAGCACCAGCAGCGTGAACAAGGGCGAGACGCTGCTCGATACGGCGTCCACCCTGAATGCGATGCGCTGCGACCTGCTGGTGGTGCGGCATGACCAATCCGGGGCGCCGAACCTGCTGGCGCAGAAGGTCAGCAGCGCGGTGATCAACGCCGGTGATGGCACGCATGAGCATCCGACGCAGGCGCTGCTGGATGCGCTGACGCTGCGCCGCCGCCGCGGCACGTTGGAGGGGTTGCAGGTCGCCATCTGCGGCGACGTGCTGCACAGCCGGGTCGCGCGGTCCAATATACACCTGCTGACGACGATGGGCGGCCGGGTGCGCGTGGTCGGCCCGCCGACGCTGATCCCGGCGGAGGCTGCCGACCTCGGGGTGGAGGTGTTCCATGACATGGACGCCGGGCTGCAAGGCGTTGATGTCGTGATGATGCTGCGGTTGCAGCGGGAGCGCATGACGAGCAGCCTGGTGCCTAGCGCCCGGGAGTACTTCCGCTTCTTCGGCCTGGACGCCGGGCGGCTGTCCCGGGCCAAGCCTGATGTGCTGGTAATGCACCCCGGCCCGATGAACCGCGGCGTTGAGATCGACAGCGCCGTTGCCGACGACCCGGTTCACAGCGTCATTGGCGAGCAGGTCGAGATGGGCGTCGCCGTCCGGATGGCCGTGCTGGACGTGCTGTCCCGCGGGGACCGGCGCAATGCGTGACCTGCTGCTGATTGGCGCCAGGTTGATGGACCCGGCCACCGGGCTGGACCAGCACGGCGACCTGCTGGTGCGGGACGGGGTGATCGCGGATTTCGGACCTGGCCTGGGGCGCCCGGACGGGGCGGACACGGTTGAGTGCGATGAGGGTATCCTGTGTCCCGGGCTGGTGGACATGCGTGCTGCCCTTGGCGAACCCGGCTACGAATACCGGGAAACCATCAAGTCGGCTGCACGCGCTGCCGCCAGCAGCGGTATCACGACGTTGGCCGCCCTGCCCGATAGCTTGCCGGCGATCGATGACCCGGCGCTGGTGAGGCTGCTGCGCGCGCGTGGCGAGGAGATGGGCAGCCTGACGATCTTGCCTTACGGCGCCGTCACGCGGGGCTGCCGGGGCGAGGAGATGGCGGAGATTGGCTTGTTGCGGGAGGCTGGAGCCGTTGCCTTCACCGACGGCCAGCGTGCCGTGGGCGACGCCCGGCTGATGCGCTTGGCGCTGTCGTATGCCCGGGGCTTTGGCGCGTTGGTTGTGCAGCATCCGGAGGACCCGGCCCTAGCTCGGGGGGGTGCTGCGACGGAGGGCGCGCTGGCCACCCGCATGGGGCTGCCTGGCATCCCTGCTGCGGCCGAGGCCATCCTGGTTGCCCGTGACATACGCCTGTCGCAGTTGACCGGCGGCGCGCTGCACTTTGCGCATGTTTCAACGGCGGAGGCGCTGGAATTGATCCGCCGGGCTAAGCACGCTGGCTTGCGGATCACCTGCGACACGGCTCCGCCGTACTTCGACCTGAACGAGACGGCCATCGGTGATTACCGCACGTATGCCAAGCTGTCACCGCCGCTGCGCCCGGACTCCGACCGGCTGGCGGTTTGCGCGGCGCTGGCGGATGGAACCGTGGATGCCATCGCGTCCGACCATCAGCCGCGGGATGCCGATGACAAGCGGCTGCCGTTTGCCCTGGCGACGCCGGGTGGGGCGGGGCTGGCGACCCTGCTGGGCGTTACGCTCGCTCAGGTGCATGG
>CAXTOB010000108.1:0-15634 GCA_964245505.1 uncultured Acetobacteraceae bacterium
CATCTACACCCTCCCCGGCATGACGGCGGCGATGATCAGCCACCCGGAGTTCCGCCAACACCGCACCCGCACCCTCAGCAAGGGCATGACCATCGGCAGCCCGCAGGACGTCATCAGCGCGGCGGAAACACTGGGCGCGGCAGACATGTGCAACATCTACGGGTCCAGCGAAACCGGCGGCAACTGCTGCGTTACCCACCACGATTGGCCGCTGGACCGCCGGGCCAACTGCCAGGGCTTCCCGCTGCCCGGCGTGGAGCTCCGCATCGTGGACGAGCACACCGGTGCCGTGCGCGGCCCGAACGAGCCCGGCCTCGTGGAGGTCCGCGGCCCCTACGTCATGCACGGCTACACGGCCTCCAGCACCGTCCACAACGCCACGGTCTTCAACGCCGACGGCTGGTTCGGCAGCGGCGACATCGGCCAACTGACGGACGCCGGGGAGTTCGTCTTCCTCGGCCGCTCGACGGAGATGATCAAGCGCTTCGGCATCAACGTATCCCCGGCAGAGGTCGAGGACGTGCTGCTGCAATGCGCGGACGTGGCGCAGGCCGGCGTGGTCGGCATAGCGTCCGGCAAGGGCGAGGACATCATCGCCTTCGTCGTACCGCACCACGGCGCCGCCCCGACCCCCGCGGGCCTGGCGGCGCATTGCCGCAAGGTCGCCTCCAGCTACAAGATCCCCGACCGGTTCGAGATCGTGGCATCCCTGCCCACCACCGTCACCGGCAAGCTGATGCGCAAGGAGCTGAAGGTGGCTGCAGCCCGGCTCGTCCCGGCCGGAACCTAGGCCGTTGGCAAAGGAAGCCTGGGGCCGCTGGGGGCCAAACGACGAGGCCGGCGCCCCGAACCTGATCGGGCCGGAGCAGGTCCGCGCCGCCGCCGCCCTGGTCCAAACGGGCCGCGTCATCAGCCTGGCGCAGCCCATCTCGGACCGGCTCCCAGTGCCGGCGCACCGTGCTGGGATACAGCACTTCATGGGACGCGACGGCGGCGACTACGCAGCCGGCGCAAAGCGGCCCGGCGGCTTCCAGTTCGCCGAGGATACGATCATCCTGCCGCTGCACCTAGGGACGCACGTCGATGCCCTGTGCCACGCCTGGTGCGACGACTGCTTATACAACGGCTTCCCTGGCAGCACCGTACGCAGCACGACACGCGCCCTACGCTGCGGCGTGGAGAAGATGCCGCCATTCATAACGCGCGGGATCTTACTGGACATAGTGCGGCTGCGCGGCGCCCCCGCGGCCCCGGGCGACACCATCAGCCGGACAGAGCTGCAAGCAGCGGCGGCGCAGGCAGGCGTATCCCCACGCAACGGCGACGCGGTGCTGATCCGCACCGGCTGGCTAGAGTCCCAGGACCCAGCAGGCCCCATCGACTTCAACACCGAGCCTGGCATCGGCGTGGAGGCCGCGCTTTGGCTGGCCGAAAGCGGCGCGGCCCTGGTCGGCGCCGACAACTTCGCCATCGAGGCGCTGCCCTTCCCACCAGGCACCGTGTTCCCCGTGCATCAGCGCCTGATCCGCGACTACGGCATCCCGCTGCTGGAAAACGCCGTGCTGCGGCGGTTGGCCGAGGCCGGCGCCACGGAGTTCATGTTCGCCGCGGGTCCGCTGCCCATCGTGGGGGCGACGGGCAGCCCGTTGAACCCCATGGCGGTGCTGTGAAGGCCATCGTCATCCGGGAACCCGGCCCGGCGGACGCCGCATTACGCCTGGAAACCGTGCCGGACCCGGCGCCCGGTCCCGGCCAGGTGGTGATCGCGGTCGCGCATTGCGGCGTCTGCTTCCACGACGTCGTCGTGCGGAACGGCACCCTGAAGGCCGGCGTCACGATGCCGCTGATCCCCGGCCACGAAATCGCCGGAACGGTAGCCGCCACCGGCCGCGGCGTCCGCACCTTCAAGGTCGGCGACCCGGTCGCAACGACGCAGCGCAGCCACGTATGCGGAGCCTGCCGCTACTGCCGCGGCGGCAAGGAGCCGCTTTGCGCCGATGCCCAGTTCATCGGCGACGCCGGCCTAAACGGCGGTTACGCGGAGTATGCGGTGTTCGACGCGGACGGCGTTGTCGCCGTGCCGGACGAGGTTGACCTGCGCGACGCCAGCATCGCCGCCTGCGCCCTCGGCACCGCCTACCACGCCGTCACCGCAGTCGGCCGCGTGGAACCGGCAGATACCGTGCTGGTGACAGGCGCCAGCGGCGGGGTCGGGCTGCACGCAATCCAGGTCGCGCGGGCTGCCGGCGCCACCGTCCTGGCCGCCAGCACCTCCCCGGACCGCGCGGCGGCGCTGCACAAGGCCGGTGCCCACCACGTCGTGCTGCACCGGCGCGGGGAGGACTTCTCCGCCGCAGTCCGCGCCCTAACGGACGGCGAAGGCGTGGACGTGGTGATTGATAACGTAGGCACCCCCGTGTTCCAGCCCACCCGCCGCTCCCTGGCCCGGGGCGGACGCTGGGTCCTGGTCGGCCAGCTCACCGGCGAGTTCGTGCCATTCAACCCGGCGCAGCTTTTCCTGAAAGGCATCTCCATGCTCAGCGCCACGAGCGTCACGCGGGAGGAGCTGCGCCGCTGCCTGCACTTACTGGCGAATGGCACCATACGGGCGATGGTGGACGCCACCCTACCCCTGGCCGACGCCGCCGAGGCCCATCGCAGGCTGGAAGCCGGCACACCGCTGGGCCGCCTCACCCTATCCCCGGCGCGTGGACAAGGGACGGGCCTATGACGCCAACAGCCATCCACTCCACCAACTTCCCAGGCTCATCGTCATTGCGAGCCGCCCTTGCGGCGCGGCAATCCAGGGGCCACCAGGAGGACGTACACCGCCCCTGGACCACCGCTTTGCTGCGCTCCTCGCAATGACGAGAAACGGTCAGAGCAAAGGGCGGCTGGCATGACCGCATCCCGTCTCGGCAGCTTCGCGCGCGGCGTGCGCGTGCTGGACTTATCGGCCTTCCTGCCGGGTCCGCTCGCCGGCCTGCTGCTGGCGGACATGGGCGCGGAAGTGCTGAAGATCGAGCCGCCCGCCGGCGACGCCATGCGGCAGATC
The DNA here is from genome assembly GCA_964245505.1 of uncultured Acetobacteraceae bacterium. Taxonomy (GTDB): domain Bacteria; phylum Pseudomonadota; class Alphaproteobacteria; order Acetobacterales; family Acetobacteraceae; genus DASWOJ01. Next base: position 3,056 of record CAXTOB010000108.1, read on the forward strand.
GGCCCGCTCGACGACACGGGCGAGCCGGTGTTCCACAGCGCCGTCAACGCCGGCAAGATGGTACGGCGCATGGACCTCAAGCAGCCCGAGGTGCGGGCGGAGTTCCTACAACTGGTCAAAGACCACGACGTGCTGATCGAGGGCTTCCGCCCCGGCGTAATGCGCCGGCTCGGCCTCGACTACGAGGCCCTCCGCCAAGTCAACCCGGGCCTGGTCTATTGCTCCCTCAGCGGCTACGGGGCATCCGGCCCCCTGGCGCAGGTCGCGGGCCACGACGCCAACTACCTGGCCGCATCCGGCGTGCTCCACCGCAACGGGCGTGAGGCGCCAAGCTTCTACGACCCGCCGATGGCCGACGTATCGGGATCGCTATTCGGGATAATCGCGATCCTGGGCGCGCTGCGCGCCCGCGACGCCGACGGGCGTGGCTGCCAAATAGACATCGGCCTGGCCGACACGCCCATGCCGCTGCAACTGTTCCAGGTGGCGGAGTACGGCGCCAACGGCACGATACCGCAGCGCCGCGAAACCTACCTGAACGGCGGCGCAGCCTACTACCAGGTCTATGCCACCCAGGACGGTCGCCACGTCGCGCTCGGCGCCATAGAGCCGAAATTCTGGGCCGCCTTCTGCACCGCCGCCGGCCGTCCCGACTGGATAGCCCGTCAGGCAGAGCCGCTGCCGCAAACGGCGCTGATCGCAGACGTCGCGGCCCTGATCGCCACCATGACGCTGCCCGACTGCATCGCCCGGATCGGCCCGGCCGATTGCTGCCTCAGCCCAGTGCTCGACCTCGGCGAAGCCGTCGCCTCCCCCCACCACACCAGCCGCGGCCTGGTCCGCGAGGCCCCGGACGGCGCTCTGCAGGCGCTGTTCCCCGCCCGGATAGACGGGATGCCGCCCGCATTCCGGCCAAGGCTGCAGACCGTGGAGCCACCCCAACCCACCAGAACCCACGAGGAAGCAGGAAGCACACGCCCTACGCAGTAAAAACAGGGGTCATCGGCGCCTCCATCATGCCCCGCGTCCCGGGTGAGCGGCAGTCGCTGGAGGAGCTGCTATACGAAGTGACCCAGCAGGCGCTGCGTGACGCCGGCCTGACGTCAACGACATCGACGGCATCGTCGTGGGCGGCAACGACCAGTACGACGGCCGCGCCATCTCGGTGATGATGGCCTCCGGCCCGGTGGGCGGAGTGGACCGGGACATCCTCTCCACGCCATCGGCCGGGGAGCACGCCTTCGTCATGGGCACCCTGCGCGTCGCCTACGGCCAGTACCGGACGCAGCTTGTCGTCGCCTGAAGCCCGACCGAGGCGGTTCCCTCCCGGAAGTGCAGCGCCTGGCCACGGACCCCTACGTCCACCGCCGCCTGCCGCTGGACGAGAGGGGCGCCCCTGCCTGGACGCCCCTGCCATGCAGGCCAGGACCCGGCCGAAGCCGCGAAGACGCTGAAAATCGGCACCCGCGTCATCACCCGCTTCGCGGAGAAGCGGACCGGCGACGTGCTGGACTTCTGGTTCGAGCCGGAACAGGCCTGAAGGCCGGCGGCCCATCCCGGACGGCCTGGCAACACGGTAGGCAAAGCTACCGCCCCGCCCTATAAACCACGGCACCGCACGTTTGCTGGCCTCCCAGGGACGGCGACCTTCCACACCAGGCCAGCGCCCCGCCGCAAAGGAATGCAGACACCTATGGCGTCAGCCAGCACAGCCCCGGTCATCGGCATCAGGGATGAGGTCATCGCCCTCAAGCGCGAGCGGACGATAGCGGTCGCGGCAGAACTCTTCTACGAGCGCGGCTACGAGAACACCTCGCTGGACGCGATCGCCGAGCGGATGAACGTCACCAAGCCGTTCATCTACGCCCACTTCACCTCCAAGGCGGAGTTGCTGGCCGAAATCTGTGCACGCGGCATCGCCTCGGCGCTCGCGGCCATGAACGAGGTGCTGGCGACAGTACGGGGAACCCCGGCGGAACGGCTTGCCGAGGTCGGCCGGCGTTTCGTGGCGGCCGTGCTCAACAGCCAGCGCTACATCGCGATCTTCGCACGCGAGGAGAAGAACCTAGCGCCGGAAGACTTCCACCGGATCAGCGAGATGCGCCGCACCTTCGACACCAAGCTGGTGGCGCTGCTCGACGAAGGCGTCGCCGCCGGCGAGTTCCACGTGCGGGACACCCGCATGGCCGCCCTGGCCATCGGCGGCATGGTGAGCTGGGCCTACGTCTGGTATCGCCCAGACGGCCGCCTGACCCTGGAGCAGGTCAGCCACGAGCTGACCCGGCTGATCCTGGGCATGGCCGGCGTTCCCCAGCCCATGCCGTCCAAGCCAAACCGCCCCGCCCGGCGCCGTACGGCGGCGAACGGCCGGTAGCCGCACGCAAAGGCTTGCTCCTCGCCATCGCTGCCCAAAGCAGCAGTGTTGCTGCCCATGGTGCGCGCCCGGGTACTCCTGGCAGAAAACACCGCCGCCCTGACTGCCCCTGCTAGTCGGTGCTGACGCAGTAGTGGCCTACGAAGGCCCGTGCAGCGGCTGCGACGGGACCATGCTCCCAAGCTGGACCACACCCCTAAATAGAAAGCGTTGCGAAGGTCGTGATCCGCCTCCCCGCATGGGGCATCTTTCATCCACGGCGGGTCGTCATTTCGGTGTATAACTAACCCCAACCGCCAGAAGTTCTGACCTGCCGATCCCAACTGGCTCCGGTCATTGCGAGCCGGCTTCGGCGCGGCAATCCAGAGCGGCAAGACCTGTGCGTGCTCTTGGGTTACCACGCCGCAAGCGCGGCTCGCAATGACGATACCCTTGTCAGCGGTCAGAACTTTCGGCGGTTGGCATAACCTCAACCCGGCGCCCCCGTCCGGTCCAGGCATGTCAAACAGTGCTTTGACCTGCACGCCCACTCGAGGTTGCGCGCCGGCGGCTCGTTGTGGCCATAGACGGGATGAAGACGCCCATCCTGGAGTGGCCGAGCAACCGGGATCTCTCCCCGTCGGCAGCAGACGCCGACTACTACCAGCGGCATCCCGCGGGCTACTGAGGGCAAGCGCATGACCGCAGCGCGGCCCGAGGACCTGTCATACCAACCGCCGTCTGCTCTGACCTATTTGCCCGCGCCTCGCCCGTCATTGCGACGTGGCAATCCAGAGCCGCCAGCGCGGTCCTTGCCGCCTTGGACCGCCGCGTCGCTGCGCTCCTCGCAATGACGGAAACAGTCAGAGTGGAGGGCGATTGGTATCATTCCAGTACTTCCCAGAGAACTACCGCTGGTCGCACGGCCTGCTGGTCGGGCCGAACAGCGCGCCATGGAGCGGGGCCGAGATCGGCCAAGTGAACCGCAATGGCCAAGTTATTACATAAATTCGTAGGTTTCTGACAATTCCCATAATTTCAGAACGCCTGTCTCATCTAATGTTCCAAAATCGTCGAGGTCCGGGCCGACTTATGCACCAACGCCGCGGTGCCGGACATCGGCGGACGCTGCAGCCTTCACCGTCTCCTCAACCAACGTGTGATAAAGCGGCACACACTCCCAATGCCGTCTAGCGTCCGAGGCGACACGCGTTTAGGTCGAGCACGGCCCCTCAATTTCAAAAAGATATCCCATTTATAAAGGGCGAGCAGGGTTGCAACTGAACTCCAGCCCATCCTACGAATTCTTACAAAGTATCACCTATGGGACGAAATTAACTTGCTATAACCACACCTGAGAACGCAAAAATCTGCACTTTCCTCTTGAAAAAATTGAATTTGGTAACGCTGCCTTGCCTGCTGCCCAAAGGCGAAGCGAGGCATGAATAGAAGAGTGACAATGACCCAGCTCACCGTTGCCCAGTTCAGCCTTGTGGCGAATGCGTTCTCGTTCACCGTCGGCACGCTCGGGATCGCCACCGCATTCTTCTTCCTGCAGCGCGGTGAGGTTGCGGCGCGCTACCGGATCTCGGTCACGCTCCTGGGCATGGTCACCATGATCGCCACCTACAGCTACTTCCGTCTGCTGGAGCGATGGAACAGCGCCTTCATCGTCGTCAACGGCATAGTCCAGAACACCGGCCAGCTATACGACGACACCTACCGCTACGCCGACTGGCTCATGACCGTGCCGCTGCTCCTAGTCGCGTTCGTGCTCATCCTCGATCTGCCGACAAAACAAGCCGTCGTGCGGAGCGCAGTCTTCGCCCTCCTTGCCGTGGACATGATCGCAACCGGCTATCCCGGCCAGATGGCGACCACGGTCGAGGCCCGCTGGTTCTGGTTTGCGGCGTCCATGTTCCCGTACGTCCTGATCACATTCCAGCTTTACATCGGGCTGGCCAGCCACATCCGTCAGCAGCCCCCGAAGGCACGGGGGCTTGTCAAGGCCGCCCGGACCCTCACGGTCCTGGTTTGGGCGTTCTACCCGGTCGTGTACGTGCTTCCGCTGCTCGACATCGGCGGTACTGATGCGTTCGTCGCCACGCAAATCGGCTATGCCCTGGCCGACATCTCCGCCAAGGCGGCCTACGGCGTCGTGCTCTACATGGTCGCAGTCCGCAAGTCGCAGCCTGTCGAGCAGGCCATGGCAGCGTCCGAGTTCCAGTCCGACATGCTCCGCCCGAGGGTCGCCGCAGAATAAGGCCGTCCCGCGCCAGGGTTCACGAAGCCCGCCTGAAACTCGCTCAAAATCTGGTTGCAAAAGGTCTGGACCCAACTATGCCCGATAAACGTGGGCGCTGCCGGAACACCGAGTTCTGCGCAGTGGCAGTATCGAACAAGATCTTGAAGGTAGCAGAGGGCGCCCCGTTCACCTGTGAAGAGTGCGGGGACACGCTGACGCCCCTCAGCGCGTCCGCCGCCAAGGGTCGCAAGGTCGCCCTGATTGCCGTGCAGGTCATCGTGCTCGCGGCCGGCGGGGCGGGCGTCGCCTGGCGGCTGACCAGCAAGCCAGCGTCTGAGCCGGCGGACATGGCGGCAGCCGCGGCGCCGGCGCCTGCCGTGACCGCCCCCCGCTCCGCCACCCTCGTTACCGGGAACAGCTTTGTCGCCGCTCGCCTGCCCGCGGCCGATGCCGCCGCCACACCCACGCCACCGCTGCCCACCGATGTCTCCTCCACTGCCAAGGTCCTGCTCCGCCTGGCCGGGTCGGACGTCCTGGCCAACAACCTGCTGCAGCGGCTGGCGGCCGGCTATCTGTCCCTCATCGGCGACACCGGTATTACCGCCGTACCAAACGCGGCCAAGGACGCCCTGCAGGTGAGCGGCCTCCAGAATGGCGCGCGCGAGGCCATCGTGGTCGCGCCTACCTCCTCCGCCAACGCCTTCTCCGCCCTGCTGCGCGGCACGGCGGAACTCGCCCTGTCGTCCCGCCGGATCAACCCCCAGGAAACCGAGCGCCTCGCCTCCCTTGGAGACCTTGCCAACCCGGCCAACGAGCAGGCCATCGCCGCCCAAGGCATCGCCGCCGCAGTCAACGCGGCCAACCGCGTGCCGTCCCTGACCATGGCCCAGCTACGCGGCATCGTTGCCGGGCAGGTCCGGGACTGGTCCGAGGTCGGCGGCACCTCAGCACCCATCCGCGTTTACACCTACGACAACCAGAACGGCCAAGCCGACGCGCCGGAGGAGATGCTGATGGGCCAGGAAGGCGTGTCCTCATCGGCCGTCCGGCTCACCTCCGAGCAGGCCATCGCCACCGCCATCGCCGGGGACCGCAACGGCATCGGCTTCGTGACCGCCCGCAACGTCGGCGCCGCCCGCGCCGTACCGCTTGTCGAGGGCGGCGCCCTACCTGTCCTGCCGACCGACCTCGCGGTGGCAACCGAATCCTACCCGCTAGCCCGGCGCTTCTACCTATACAACGGCGCCTCCGGCATCGGCAGCGATGTTGCCCGGCGCTTCACCGAGTATGTCGCGTCCCCCGCCGGCCAGGCCGTCATCGAAGCGGCGGGCCTCGTCACGCTCACCGTTCACTCCGAGCGGGCGGCCCTGCCGGACACCGCGCCGGACCGCCTGCGCCAGCTCGTGTCGGGGTCAACCCGGGTGTCCCTGAACTTCCGCTTCCAGCCCAACTCCACCGAGCTGGACAGCTCGAGCGCGCGGGACCTCGAACGGCTCGTGGCCTATGTCCGCCGGGAGCGCATCAACCCCGGGCGCCTCATGCTCGCGGGATTCGCCGACAACAGCGGCCCCGCGGCCGTAAATCAGGCCGTGGCCCAGCACCGCGCCGATGCGGTGGCCGCCGCGCTGAGCCGCAGCGGCATCCCGCCGGGCAAGGTGGCAGCCTTCGGCGCGGACCTGCCGGTATCCGACAATTCCACTCCCGAGGGGCGCGAGCGCAACCGGCGCGTGGAAGTATACCTCGCGCCATGACGCACGTAACCAGCACAGGAACAGCCATCAGGGTAGGCCGCACATGGCGGTTGTGATGTTCCAGCCTGGCGCGGACGCCCCCACGCCATACGGTGGCAAAGAGGTGTCAGTGCTCGATACGGGGCCAAGCCCGGGGCCTGCCATCCCCGACGAGCTGCTGCAGGAGGCGGCCAAGCACCTGCGGAGGATCGGCACCGTGAATATTCTGGTGGCGGGCCAGACAGGGGTTGGCAAGAGCACCCTCATCAACGGCGTGTTCGGCGAGGACTTCGCCAAGACCGCCATCGGCGAGCCAGTCACACAGAACGCCCAATGGTACTCGTCCGCCACGGTGCCGTTGCGGATCATGGACACCCGCGGCCTTGAGGCGAAGGAGTACGGCGCCACCCTGGCGGCGATACGCTCCGAGATCGAGAAAAGCCGCGCCGAGCGCAGCGAGCGCAACCAGGTCCACATGGCGTGGGTGTGCATCGCCGCCCCGAGCAGCCGGGTGCAGGACTGCGAAGTGGACCTCGTTCGGCTGTGCAACAAGTACAGCATCCCCGCGGTGGTCGTCCTGACCAAGGACGACGACGACGAGGCGTTCGCCGAGGTCGTGGCCCAGATCCTGGCAAACCGGCGCACGGAGGTGCACGACATCGTCCGCGTCCGCGCCTTATCCAAGGCACGCCGCCCGCCGGTGGGCCTGGACGGCCTAGTCGCCGCGACCTTTTCCGCCCTGCCCGAGGCCCACCGCGCCGCCTTCGCCGCCGCGCAGAAGGTAAACCGCGACCTAAACCTGGCCTTGGCCGAGGAGTATGTGACCGCCGCCGTCACCGCTGCAGTCGCCGCGGCCGTGGTGCCGATCCCGTTCGCCGACGTGGCGACGCTTGCCCCGATCCAGGGCGCCATGCTGATCGGCATTTCCAAGGCATTCGGGCTGTCGCTCGAACGCAACCAGGTGCTGCAGCTGATCTCGGCGCTGCTCGGCTGCATGGCGATCACCCTGGCGGGCGCCTGGGCCGCCGGCAACGTGCTGAAGTTCATCCCCGGCGCCGGCTCGGTGCTCGGTGCCGCGGTCAACGGCACCGTGGCGGGGGTGGTGACGCGGACGCTGGGCAAGACTTACATCCGCTTCATCTACGGCTTCGTCGAGGCAAACGGGCGCCTGCCCGCCGCGGACGAGATCGTAACGCTGCTGCCTACCCTGTTCCGCTCCGGCGGCGGCAGCCCCTCCGCAGCGGCGCCAGCACCCCAGTAGCCGTAAGGCGGACATAGCCGGAGGTGCGCTGAAGGGCGTTGATGCATGCATCAGCAAGTCTTTGACCATCCACCCACTTTCAGAGATGAAAGCTGCGTGCCGCCTCAGCGCCGGTAAGGTCCGTGGTCGCGCTCCCAATCCCGTCGCGCTTCCTCGCGGCGCCGCTGCTCCCAAATCTCATGCTCGCGCCGCTCGTCCCAGACGTCATGCCGCAGTTCGCGCCGCCGCCGTTCCTCTTCTTCGTAGCGAGCCCATTCCTCATGGCGGGCACGCTCATCCCACCAGGGCTGGGCAGCGGCAGCGGCCAGCGGCAGCGGCACGGCAAGCAGGGACAGCAGCAGGCGACGACGATCGAACATGGCGGCCTTCCTCATAGGTTTCCAACGAGATCAGAATAGGCGTTAACGGACGCCAAAAGTGGGGCGGGACTATGGCCCGGATATGGCACACGCGAGCAGGATGGTGCTGCAACGGACGTCGGTGCAGCCCAGCAAGATCGAGCCTGGGAAACAAAAGCCGCAGTAGTGACCGATGCAGGTCATCATGCCGCCCAAGCTGCCAAGGTCCAACCGATGCCGCCACCCTAACCAGGCCCGGCGCACGCCGGACAGCACCGAGCCGACGGTCAACCCCAAGCCGGCCACGGGCGTGCCGTCGCAATGCAGGCCGCACCGCAGCCACGGACAGCAGCGGCCGCCAGCGCATGGGCTTGCCGGCCGCACGCCGCCGACGCAACACTGCGGCAAGCGAGGACCGCACGCCCCAACAGGCCGAGCGATCCCCATAACAGGAGCGGAACGGATGACCGATGTCATGACCCCAACCTATGCCCGCAACATGCGGATCATCGGCCACACCGACCAGGGCGGCGGCCGGGCCGACGGCGTGCAGATCATGGTGCACCGCGGCTACGCCTACATCGGCCACATCTTCTCCAAGGGCTTCTCGGTCATCGACGTGCGCGACCCGCGCCAGCCAAAGCCGGTCCACTACATCGCCGCCCCGCACAACACCTGGACGCTGCACCTGCAGCAGGCCAACGACCTGCTGCTCGTCGTCCACGCCAAGGACATGTTCGCCCAACCCGAACTCGCCGACGAGAAAAACTACTACAAAGGCAAGATCGACAGCCACGGCGACGCCGAGGAGCAGAACTGGTCGGCCGGCCTGGCCGTCTATGACGTGAGCAACCCGGCCGAACCGCGCCAGATCGGCTTCATGCCGGTCAAGGGCGGCGGCCTGCACCGCATCTGGTATGTCGGCGGCCGCTGGGCCTATGCCTCGGCGCTGCTCGACGGCTTCACCGACTACATCATGATCACCATCGACATGGCCGACCCAACCAAGCCGCAGATGGCCGGCAATTACTGGCTCCCCGGCATGAACAAGGCCGCCGGCGAGACCCCGAATTGGCCCAGCGAATACGGCCGCTACGGCCTGCACCACCCGATCGTCCACGGCGACATCGCCTACTGCTCCTGGCGCGACGCCTGCCTCGCCGTGGTCGATGTCAGCGACCGCGCCGCGCCCAAGCTCATCACCCACAAGGTCTGGGCGCCCCCGTTCGGCGGCGGCACCCACAACGCGCTGCCGCTGCCCCACCGCGACCTGCTGGTCGTGGTGGACGAAACCGTGCTCGACAACCGCGAGGACGGCGAGAAGCCGATCTGGATCTTCGACAACCGGGACAAGGCCAACCCAATCAGCATCTCGACCCTGCCCGAGCCTTACGACGCCGACTACCTGAAGGTCGGCGGCCATTTCGGCCCGCACAACGTTTACGAGAACCGCCCAGACGGCTTCGTCAGCGAGACGACCCTATTCGCCACCTACCAGAACGCCGGCATCCGCGCCTACGACATCAGCAACAAGTGGCAGCCGAAGGAGATCGGCGCCTGCGTGCCGCCACCCCCCACCCGCATGGTTGACCCGCGGCCGAACCGCCCAAAGGTGCTGCATTCCGCCGACGTATTCGCCGACCGCAACGGCCTGCTGTATGCGACCGACTTCTCGGTCGGCCTCTACATCATCGAGTTCACCGGCTAACCCGGTTTGCGTCCAGTCCGGACGCAACCGGCCCAGCTTTTTGGCTACGTCCAGGAAGTGGCAACTTCAGGTCCGGTCACTGCACCCCCGGACCTGACACCAAACGCCCTTCCCTTTGACCGCTTCCGTCATTGCGAGGAGCGCAGCGACGCGGCAATCCAGAGCGGCAAGCACCCTGCTGACGGCCCTGGATTGCCACGCCGCAACCGCGGTTCGCAATGACGGCTCGGCAACGTAAACGTCAGTGCGAAGGGCCGTTGGTCCGGCTGCAATCTGCTCCATAGGCCAGTGCGCTGCCCCTAGACCCGCTGCGACCGGCACCCCAAGACCCGCGTCAAATGGGGTCTGGCTTGATGGCCTCAGCGAATTCAACGCGCATCCCCAACCCCCGAAAGGCGCCCAAATCTTCCTATAAACGTCGCGATAGCCATTCTGCGGATCGTAGATATCCTTGCTGCCACCATCCTTATCAACATTGGCCTTAATAAACAGATGCGGCGGCGCAACATACCCGCTCGGCGGCACCCCCGCCAGCGCACGGTTCATCTCATCGGCCGCCATCCAGCCATGCAGGCTCAGCGGCTCCGCAACCGTGCCGACCTGATACTCCCCCGACTTAATCCGCTGGAACGCCGGCCCCGATCCGTCGCCGGCCGAGACCGAATGCGGCGCACCATCGCCCTCGATCCCAGCCGACTGCAGCGACGGCGCCATGAAATCGAACGTCAGATCATTGATCGACAGCGCATACGTCCACTTCTTGCCATACCGCTGCAGCAACGAGGTCGTGAGCTGCGGCATCCGGCTCGCCGCATCGGCCAGCGGCGTGTCCTCGATCCCAAGCAGGGTGCAAGTGGAACAGGCCTTGATCACCTTCCCCATCTCGTCCGACTTGGCAATAGCAATCGCATACGCAGAGTCGGTGAAGATGACCGCACCCACCTTACCGTCGCTATCGGCAACCGCATAGCTCGCCGCCGCCCGAGCCACATCGAGCGGATCAGTCGTGATATTGGCCGCGATATGGCTCTGCGTCATCGGCCCCGGCTTGCTGCCGGAATGCCAGCCGATAATCTTGAGCCCCGCCTTCGCCGCAGTCTCGATCGCCGCCGCCTGCTCGGCTGCATCAATGCCCCCAAGCACCAGTCCGTCCGCCTTCAGCGCAACCGCCTGGTTGATCGCCGCCGCACGGGCATCCACCGACCCCTGCCCATCAATCGTGCGAACATCCCAGCCAAGCACCTTGGCCGCCTCGACCAACCCCTCACCAACGCCCCGAGCCCCACCATTGCGCTGATCGGTGGACGCGAACACGATCAGCTTGCGCCCAACTCCCTTGGCGCCGCTGGTCGGCCCATCCCATGTCGTCACCGGCGCCGTCACCTTGGCGACATACGCCTTGGCATCGCTAACCGCATCGGCACGCGCCGCACCCGAGAGCAGCAGCACCGCAACGCCGCCAAGCAGGATCGTCTTCATCACTCAGTCTCCCCCGTGTTGATGATCGCCTCTGCACCAGCCAGGCACGCCTTATGCCGCCCCCTGCTGCCGCTTCGTCCCAGCCCGGCGGCGCTGCGCATAGCCGGCGATCCCAATAGCCACGATCAACGTCAGCCCATTGAACAGCGGCTCCACGAAAAAGGCCGCCCCGAACTGCTGAATGCCAGAGATGCCGACCGCCAGGATGATCACCCCAACCAGCGTGCCCCACACATTGACCCGCCCAGGCTTGATCGTCGTTGACCCAAGAAACGCCCCCACCAGCGCCGGCAAGAGATAATCAAGCCCCACGCTCGACTGCCCGATCCGCAGCTTCGACGCCAGCAGCACCCCACTGCACGCAGTCAGCACCCCAGAAGCGACAAACACGCCCACCACATACCGGCGCACCGGTATCCCATTCAGCGCCGCCGCCTTCGCATTCGCCCCAATCGCATAAAGGTAACGCCCAACCGGCAACCGCTCCGTGACCAGCCACAGCACCACCGCCACGACCAGCACATAGACCGCCCCAATCGGCACCCCGAACACCCAGGTCGCATTGATGGCGATGAACCCGCGCGGCAGCACACCCATGATCTGCCGCCCATTGGTGTGCCAGTTCGCCAGCGCATAGAGCACGGTGCCGGTCCCCAGCGTCGCGATAAAGCTGTCGATCTGCGCGATCTCAACCAGCAGCCCGTTGATCAGCCCCACCACAGCACCGCCTGCCACCGTCAGCGCCACCGCAATCGGCCACGGGATCCCATACGTCACCTGCATGCTGATCGCCAGCAGGTGCCACAGCACGATCCCATATCCCACCGTCAGGTCGATCCGCCCCGCGATCATCGGCAGCGTAGCCGCCAGCGACAGCAGCGCGATCACCGCCTTATCATTGGCGATCGAGCGTGCGTTAAGCGCCGTCGGAAAGGTATCCGGCAGCAAAATCGAGAACAGCACAATCAGCGCCACCGTCAGCAGCGGCAGCCCATACACCGGCACCAGCCGCCGGATCCGCTCACCCCGCCCCAACCCAGCCAGCTCCGCCCGCGTCGGCTCAAGCGCATTGGATTGCAGCGACTGCATCGCTAGCTGCCGGCCGCAAGCAAACGCGCGGCAACCCGCCAGATCATCCGAAAAACCGCCACTATGCGCTCACCGCCGCAGCGCCAACCCGCGCCGACGCCGCCGAGAGCAGGGCAGCAACCGACAGCTCGCCCTGCGCCAACTCCGCCACCACCGCCCCCCGATCGAACACCAGCGCGCGATGGCACACGTTCGCGACCTCCTCGAAATCGGTGGACACCACCAGGATCGCCGCCCCCTCCTGCAGCGCCACGTTGAACAGCCCGTAGATCTCCGCCTTAGCACCCACATCGACGCCCGCCGTCGGGTCCTCGAACACGTAAACCTTGCCGTGCAGATGCAGCCAGCGCCCCACCACGACCTTCTGCTGGTTGCC
>CAXTOB010000109.1:0-15432 GCA_964245505.1 uncultured Acetobacteraceae bacterium
CTCGTCAGGCAAACCAAGCTTAACCGCCTGTCCGAAAAACGGGGACCACCTCAGTCGTCCGGCCCGAGCAGGTCTGGTGACTTGCCGAAGTGGCGGGCGAACTGGGAGACCTGCTGCAGATACGCCCGCTGCGTGTGCGGCGCGAGGTTGCGGACCTGCATGTCGTCGGACATGCGTTGGCGGAGTGGTGTCATGGACGGCTCCTTTGCGAGATGAAGCGCGCGACAGGCCGCCGCTCCATCGTCGCTCAATCGAGGCCGCCAGAGGGTGAGGATGCGAGTGCAGGCCGCTTCGGACCGAACGTCCCAATCCGGCCATGGCACTCCGTTCAAGCACTCAGCTTGGATGGTTTAGTCCAATGGCCGGTATGCGGAGCTCCGCATACCGCAGAGTTCGAATGCGAATTGATTGTCGAGCGCACAAAGGCAGGTCTGGCGTCCGCCCGAGCACGAGGCCGGAATGGCGGCCGCCCATTCAAGATGACGACTGCTAAGCTCCGCCTTGCCCAGGCAGCCATAGGCCAGCCCGGCACAAAGATTGGCGAACTCTGCACCGAACTCGGTGTCAGCCGACAGACGCTCTATCGCCACATGGACCCAACAGGCCAGCTAAGAATCGACGGCAAAAAGCTGCTCGGCCGGAGACGGAAAGGGGCGCCGCCCGCGACCAAGCCGCCGCAACCGGCAGCTTGATCCTCCACTCGCGAGCAAGGAATGCTCCAGATGGCGCATCCCCGAACGCAAAATGCCGACCGTTTCAGAGATAAGGCATCATACTGGCCGGTGCCGATGGTCGAATGCCGGAAAAGTCTCCGGCCGTCGTGGAAACGAACGGGGCAGCCTAACCATTGTGCTTGATAACGATCGAGTCTACGCGGTCGGGGTAGAACGCTAAGTGATCCTTGATCTCAGCCACAGCCGGATAGGCGGCTTCGTAAGTCCAGATCGCATCGGGGCGCCGATCTTCCCCCACGATTATGCTGAAATAGGCCGCATCTCCCTTGTAGGGGCAGTAGCTTGCCGCCTCAGTGCGGATAAGCAACGAAAAATCGACGTCAGAGCAGGGAATATATTGGACGGCCGGATACGTAGCCTCATGCAGCGTCAACGCCGACTGGGTATCGGCGATCGTGCGGCTCCCAACCGTCACCACGACGCGGCCTGTCGTCGGCTCGATGGTGATCGGATGGTCTGGTCCCGGTATGAGGATTCGCTTGGTTGTCATGCTTGTCGTCCTTGAGAATGGCAAGGTGGGAGATTCATCCTGCGAATTTGCATCCGTCGACAGGACAGCTTTGCTGGAGAAGCCTATTGGTTGAGGAACAGCGCAACATGCTCCAGGAACAGCTCAGGGTATTGATACATTGAGCCATGGTTCGCATCGGGGTAGAGGATCAGTTAGGCGTCCGGGATATTTTGCTGCAGGGTAAACGAGTTCACCGTGTAGATGATCACGTCGTTTTGGCCGTTGACGACGAGCGTCGGTTGCCTGATTGACTTGAGATAGTCTGACGAATTGGCTGCTTGGACGCCCCACTTACCCAACGCCGCGATCTGAGCCGGTGCGACTTTCTCGTCGACCTCGGGATCGCGCCCATCCACGCGGGCGAGCATGCGCGAGAGGAAGCGACGACCGGCGGCCTGGCTGGTATCGGACGGTGTGAAATGCACGCTCAGCCATAGGTTCTCGGGCAGATCATAATGCTTTCCGAAAATGGCCTGTGCTTCCGAGGTCAACGTTTCCATGCCGGCGCCTCCACGAGTGCCGGTGCCCACGAGGATCAGCTTGCGGACGAGATCCGGGGCTTGCAGCGTGATCTCCTGGGCGACGGTGCCGCCGATGGAAAAGCCGAGCACGTCGACTTTGTTGAGGCCAAGTGCGCGGATGAAAGCGATAGCGTTTGCACCCATCTCATCGATCGTGGTCGGCACCTCGCCCGAGCTGCTAGAAATTCCGGCATTATTGAACAGAATGACTTCGCGGTCTCTCGCCAAGCCGTCGGTGATGATCGGATCGCAATAGTCCATGGTGCCGGTGAAATGCTGGTTAAGGACGATCGGGACGGTGTCAGGCTTGCCGAAGCGGCGATAGGCGAAGGTGATTCCGTTTGCCGTGACGTATTCCGTTGGCGCCGTGTGATGCGTATACGGACTCATGACCTTGCTCCTTCTGAGGGGTGAACGGGAACGGATGTCAGCTTTTCAGGCCGTGGGGGATGCCAAGCTTGTCCAGCAGGGCCTGAGGTTCGAAATAGGCGACCCAGATCGACGTCGCCTTGCCGTTCTCGACCGTCCAATGCTCGGAAATCTTGATCATCTCGTCCGACCCGGTGAGGCCGATGTTGATCAGTGCGACGACTTTCTCGTCAGCGGCAAAGAAGACCTCATAGCTGAAGCGGCTGAAGTCGAGCACGTTTGGCAAGCTCGGCAGAACCTCGTCGCGGAAGAACGCGGCACCCGGATGCTTGCCACCCCATGGCAGGTAGCTGGGGGCGGTGACGTGAAAGTCGGGATGGAGAAACGGAGCGAAGTCGGTCAGGCGGTTTTCGACGCCAGCTTGATAATAGGCATCGACGACAGCCATGCTCTGGTCGCTCTTAGACATGGTGGACATGGAATATCTCCTTGTGCGCCCTTGGCGCGGATCACCTGACGTGACCGACCCGGGTAAACTGCGCGCGGGTAATCAAGCGCGGCTTGACAGCAGCCGCTTTCGCGACCGCTTGCGAACGTGTTGGTCTGGCGCTAGGCCGGAAAAGTGTTACCGAACATCGGCAGCCCGCTCTTCGACCCGGTTTGTGTCGCCTCGTCCTGCAGCACGTCCCAATGTTCGACTAACCGGCCATCTTCGATGCGCACGATGTCGGCCGCGACCCACGCCGCGGGGCGACCATTTCCGGAAAACCGACCATGGAGAATCACGTAGTCGCCTTCGGCAACGATGAGGCCGTGATCGTAGTGCAGCGTCTCCGGCGCACTCCGGACGAGGTTGAACAAACCCTCACGCCCCGGTTTGATATGCGCACTATGCTGAATGTAGGTGTCAGACCAGAAGGCGGCGGCGACCGTGTAGTCACGTTTGTTGAACAGCGTATCGAAGGCCTTAAGAACAAGCGCCTTGTTCTGTTCAGGCGTTGTCTTTGTCATGCTGAAGATCCATTCAGAAAGGAACAAGTGGCCGGCCGCAACGGACGCCTGTTGCAGAAGCTTTTCCCGGTCTGCGCGGCTCAACCGATGAGTTGGAACCGGCAATCGATTCCCAGCGCGCGATCGGCAAAGGTCGCTTGATAATCGAAAGAATTATACCAGGCGACAGCGGTATTCCGGTCGGGGAAGCGGATGATCGCACCGTTGGTGAAAGCCGGTTCACCGGTCAGCACATCCCAAGCGCCGCCCGCAATGAACTCTCCACCGAATTGCTTCAGGATCGGACCGGCTGCGGCCGAGTAGCGATCCTTGGCTGTGGCGTCCTTGACGGTCAGTTCGACGACGACATAGGCGCTCATGTTCAAGTTCCATTCGTGTTTCGTGGGTTGGAGCGCCCGCAGCGCGGTGCCCGTGTGGGGCTCAGGCAGCGCGGCTTGGACGTGCAGCGATGGCGGCGTACCAACGCTGCGTCGCTGCATTGGCGCCTGGCACCGGAAGGTCCAGCGCCCTGGTTGCGAATTCGACAGCGACGACCGCGGTGATGTCAGCGACGCTGAACCGCTCGCCGGCGACGAACGGCTCTTCGGCCAGCCGCACTTCGAGATCGGCATAGAAGTCGGCGATGCGCTTGCGACCGCGCTCCACCAGGCCAGGGATTTGCTCATAACCGTGGGGTCCAGCAATCGCACGGTCTTTCAGTCCAGAGGCGTTGTTGCGGACGGTCTCCATAACCGCGGCAAACCCCTCCAGCTCCATCCGGCGCTCCCACATCGTCACCAGGGCCTTCTCCTTGGCCGACGACCCGAGCAGGGGCGTGTTTGGGTGCGTTTCTTCCAGGTAGCGGAGGATCGCGGGGACTTCGCCGATCGCCGTTCCGTCGTCGAGGACGAGTGTCGGCATGACGCGGCGCGGATTAATGCGGGCATAGGCCTCGGAGAACTGTTCCTTAGCGCCGAGATCGACGGGGACGCGGGTCACGCAGATTCCCTTCTCCGCGAGGAAAATGCGGACGCGCCGGGAATTGGGCGAACTGGTGGATTCGTAGAGCTTCAACCGATCGGTTGACATGGCGATTACCTTCTGAATGTTCAGATCAGGCGCGCTGGAAGCCGGGCTTTCGCCCGGCCCCTGCGATCAGCCGGCCGATTTGCCGCCGTCGACGGTCAGGATGTGACCGGTGACGAAGCTTGCTTGGCTCGACGCGATGTACAGAATCGCCTGCGCGATCTCGTCCGGCTCGCCGATGCGCTTCTGGGCGTTGAGCGTGGCGAGATAGGCCTTCACGTCCGCGCTGCCCGTGAAGCGGTCGAGCATGCCGGTCTGGATCGGACCAGGCGCCACGGCGTTGACGCGGATGCCCATGGTGCCGACCTCGAGCGCCACCGACTTGGTCAGCCCCTCGACCGCGTGCTTGCTCGCCGCATAGATCGATGCGCCAGCGCCGCCTTCATGGCCGAAGGTCGAGGAGATGTTGACGATGCTGCCGCTGCCCTGAGCCTGCATGATGCGCAGCTCGTGCTTCATGCTCAGGATCGTGCCCAGAACGTTGGTGTCGAACGTCGCCGCATAGCTCTCCGGCGTCTGATCAACGGCAGCGCCGGGTTGGCCTTCGGTGCCGGCGGCGTTCACCGCGATGTCGAGGCGACCGAAACGGGCAACCGTGGCGTCTACCATTGCGCGGACGTCGTCCTCGTGACGGACATCAGCGCGCACGAATTCCGCTTCGCCGCCTGCCGCGACAAGCTCCGCCACCAGGACAGCGCCAGCCTCGGGCTTGCGGCCAGCGACGACGACCTTGGCGCCCTTGCGGGCATAGGCGAGGGCGGTGGCGCGGGCGATGCCGGTGAGGGCACCGGTAATCAGAACAACTGGCGTATTCATCGTGACTTCCTTTCAAATGGCGGGTCTAGACATGCCTACTGTGTCTGGCCTCAATCACCGGCTCGGTGATGGCTCCGTGACGCTATCGGCTCTGTCCGCTTCCGTGAGGCCTGAAGTAGGGGTTACGATGAAGCGTGAAAAAGACTTTGTTTGTGGGTCTCCATACCTGTAAGGCATGGGGAATGGACCTGCGTCACCTTCGATATTTCGTGGCCGTCGCCGAGGAGGGCAGCCTGACGGTCGCCGCGGAGCAGCGCCTGCACACTGCCCAGCCGTCGCTCAGCCGGCAGATGCGCGACCTTGAAGCCGAACTTGGATGCGCCTTGATGACCCGCGGGGTGAAGGGCATCGAACTGACCGCCGCAGGGCGGGTGTTCCTCGATCACGCCCGAGGCATTCTGTTGCAGGTGGAAGCAGCGACCGAGGCAACCCGCCGCGCGGCAGCGCCCGCTAAGGCAAGCTTCGTCATCGGATTTCTCACCGGCTACGAGTTTGACTGGCTGTCAGCGGTCATGCACATCATGCGGGACGCGTTGCCCACGACCGAGATCATCATCCTCAGCCTCGCATCGGTGGATCTTGCCGATGGCCTGACCCGTGGCAAGATCGATCTTGCCTTCATGCGGCATGAAAAGAATGCACCCGGCGTTGTGTTCACCCGGCTGATCGACGAGCCGCTGATCGCCCTGATCCCTACCAATCACGCCCTGGCCCGCAAGGATGCCATCGCGCCGGACGATATCGCCGGCCTGCCGCTGATCGGCGTTTCCTACGACAAATCACCAGCCTTGCGGGCGGTCACCGATGCCTATGGCGCGAAATTGGGTATCGACCTCACGCCCAGCCACTATGTCGACAATCTATCGATGGCGATGACACTGGTCGCCTCGACGGGCGGCATCACGTTGATGCCGCTCTACGCGCGCAACCTGTTGCCCGCGACCGTCATCAGCAAGCCATTGGCCGGGGTGGCGCCGGTGATCGATCTATCGCTGGGTTACAGCGAAGCAAACGTGTCGCCGATCCTGAAGGCGATCGTAGCCCGAATTGGCGAACTGAAATTCCGCGGCGCGTGAACTCTGTTATGCACCCCTCCCGGCGCAGAAGCAGGCGCTGCAGATGGCTTTGGCACATTACTGCAGTCGGCTTTGGAAACTGACACCACTTGGGACCTGGTTGCGGGGGTGTCGGGAATCATCTGATTCCCGTCACGCCCAACCGTTAGCCCCTCGGCCTCCGAAGTACGAACGCCGTCCGGTTCTTGAGGCGTGACGTAAGCCCACCCGGCGATTGGATCGCCGGCCCGAAGTTTGCCAGAAGCCGCCAGATACCAAACTAATCCGCGGGGAAGGAGATGCCGCGCCAGTCGGCGGGGCAGCTACGTGTTCCCGTACGCGTCATTGCGGCCGCCAGACGTCAGGGCAGCGCCGATGGTCTTCACCATGCGCCAAAGCAAAATCAGGAGCACGCCTTCCCGCCAACACCATGCGCGCCGGTCGCTTTCGCCGCCGCCTCAGTCATGTACTGGCCGCGTTTCGTCTTGCCGTAGTAACGGTCGCCCTGGCAGTGATAGACCTTCGAGCTGCCGTTGACCCACACCTGGCCGGGACCGCCACCGGGGGCCGGGGCAGCTTGTTGGCTTGAGTTGCGAGATGCAGAGCGTGTCGGCTGCACCCGGTCGGTCGGCGAGCCCGGCGCGAACGGGTTGCCCCTGCCCACTGCGTCAGCTTGCTGCAAGCCTCCGTGCGCGACGCACATGCGCTGCGCATTTGGGCCGGTCAGCACGGTGGCGTCGCCGCAGGTCACTGACTGGGCGTGCGCGGTGCGGACCAAACTAACTGCGAGGGCGAACGCGACGAGGTAGGTGTGCATGATGGTCGCTCCAGTGCCAAGCGGGAAAACGCAGCGTAGAAGAGACGGCGCAAGCGGGCGACCACCTTGGTCAATGGGTGGCGGTCTGGCGCACACACGACGCAGCGAGGAGTGGCGGCATATGGCAGTGAGGAAGAACCGAAAGCGTCGTTCTGCCATGACGCGCCTCCCTGTGCAGAAGCGGAGCAAATCTCTGTCCAGCCTCAAGAGAATGCGCAGCCACGATCCGCGTATGGCTGCTGACGTTCAGCAAACAGACCACGTGGCACCGAGGGTGGCCCCAATCCAGGCAGATCCATCGCCAGAACGGTCGAAGGGAGTTGGACGGCAGAGCGCACGTCGCCGCCTATCTGTCGCAGTCCTGCTGCCTGGGCCGGCCTTTATCTCAATGGGCCGTCAGGTTTCTGGGCTGATCTGCTACGCCCTGCAGGCAAGTATCATTGGTTGGCTGCCGGCCGCACTCTGGGCCACATACGCCACCCGGCGTGGCGAGCGGAAGCAGCGTGATTTGGCGGCGCGGCTGCGGCCGAACTGACCGGAGGCGAAGCCTGCCCGGAGGCCAGCCTTCAAGCCGTCTGGCGCTTGCACACCTTAGAGGTGCGGTAGGAGGATACCATTGGCGAATTCAGAATTGGCCGTTTGTTCACGGTGCCGCTAGCCTTGTGGACCCTGCTTCACCAGCATTGAGGACGGGTCTCCTCAGCTTGTCGACGCGCGTCCTGATGGGTCAAGTGAATTCACCAACGGGATCGCCGCCTAACCGGAAATGGCCAAAGTCAAGCCCAGACAGGCTGATCAGTCCGCGACGGGCAAGCAGGCTCCGCAGGTTTTTGATACTCCCCATGGTCAAGCCGTATGCCGTGCATGGTGGGTCAGGAACGCCAGGACCGCTGGATGATAACGCTCCGCCGCATCCCAGAACGGCAAATGGCCGGAGTCGCGGAGGATCACCAGCTCTGAGCGCGGCAGATGCTCGTGCGTCAGGCGGGCATACTCAGGCAGCAAGTAGTCCCACTCGCTGGTCGTGACCAGCGTGGGCACAGTGATGCGATGCAAGTCCGCCATCCGGTCCCAGTCGCGCAGGGAGCCGGAGCAGTTGAAGAAGTGCGGACCGAACATAGCCTTGAACGGACCCTCGCCGATGCCCTCCGGCGCCATTGCGTCCAGCAGCGGCTGCGGCCAGTGCTCGCACCGGCACATGTGGCGATGCATCAACAGGGTGCGCGCGGCTATGTACTCCGGGTGCTCGGTTGTCCCTTCCGCCTCCCGCAATGCCATCATCCGCACAGTATCCGATCCGAGCGCGGCCTTCACCCGGTCAAACCCTTGGATCAGCCGCGGCATACTGGCGGCGCTGTTGCCGATGACCAGGGCGCGCACCCGGTCCAGGTGGCGCAGGCAATACTCGATGCCCAACATGCCGCCCCAGGAGTTGCCCATCAGGATGAACCGGTCCCAACCGAGCTGGCGGCGCACCTCCTCGACCTCGTCTACAAAGCGGGCGACGGTCCAAAGCGAGGGCTCATCGGGCCGGTCCGATCCGCCGCAGCCGAGCTGGTCCCAGCTCACCACCTCGAATCCCTCAGCCGCGTAGTGCGAATGCGCGTGATACACATAGCCGCAGGGAACGCCCGGGCCACCATGCACCAGCAGCAGTGGCGTACCGGACCCGGTGCGATAACCAGCCAGCCGATGCGGGCCGAAGCTGAGGGTGAACTCGGTCAAGGGATGGGTCCTCCTTGTGGCAGTTCCGGCGTGTGCTGGGCAAAATGGCAGGCCACCAGCCGGTCTGCTTCCAGCTTCCGGGGCAGCGGCTCCTCGGTCAGGCAGCGCGGGGCTGCCATCGGACAGCGTGGGGCGAAGCGACAGCCGCGACCGGCGGCGCTGGCGCCCGGCACCTCGCCACGCAGCACCTCTCGACGCCGTGTCCGCTGCCGCGGATGCGTAACCGGCACCGCCTCCAACAGCAGACGGGTGTAAGGATGGCGCGGTCGGCGCAGCAACGCCTTGGCCGGGCCGATCTCGACGATGGCGCCGAGATACATGACTGCGACGCGGTGGCTGAGATAGGCGACCGTGCCAATATCATGCGAGATGAACAGGTAGGACAACGACCGCTGCGCCTGCAGATCGGCCAGCAGGTTCAGCACCTGGGCGCGCACCGAGACGTCCAACGCCGAGACTGGCTCGTCGGCCACCAGGATCTGCGGCGAGACCGCCAGCGCGCGGGCGATAGCAATGCGCTGGCGCTGGCCACCGGAGAACTCGTGCGGGAACCCGTCGAGCGAGCTGGCCGCCCGCCCCTTGCCGTTGTTGGTGGGCCTGGGGGGCGACCCGACCCTGTATCGCGCTCCCCTGGGCCAGCCTATGGATGCGCAGCGGCTCGGCGATCAGGTCACGGGCGCGGATGCGCGGATTGAGCGACGAATACGGGTCCTGGAAGATCATCTGCACCTTCCGGCGATAGGCCAGCACCTCGCGCGGCAGCAGCGTCGCCACCGCTCGCCCGTCCACCAGGACCGAACCAGCGGTTGGAGTGATCATGCGCATGATCAGCCTGGCCAGGGTTGACTTGCCGCAGCCGCTCTCGCCCACCAGGCCCAGCGTCTCGCCCTGCACGATCTCGAAACTCACATCATCGACTGCCCTCACCGGCGGCGTTTGTCGAGCAAACAGGCTGCGGCGGCTCGGATACTCCTTGCGCAGCCCGTCCACGATCAAGGCAGCCGGGGTCGCCGGCGCGACCACGGCAAAGGAGGCGGTCATGCCGCCCGCTCCCAGCAGGAGATGGCGTGACTGGACGAAAGGCGCGTCATCGGCGGCATGGCATCGGCGCAACGCTTGGTCGCAAGCGGACAACGCGGCGTGAACGGGCAGCCGAATGGCCGTTCGGTAATCGCCGGGACGCTGCCGGGCAGCTCGGCCAGCCGCGCACGTGTCGGCGTGTCCGCCACCAGGAGATCAAGCCGGGGCACGGCGGCCAACAGGCCCTCTGTGTAGGGGTGGCGGGGCGCGTCAAACAACTCGCCCGCCCCGGCCACCTCGACCACGTGACCGGCATAGAGCACCGCGATCCGATCGGCCATTTCAGCCACCACCCCCAGATCGTGCGTGATCAGCAGGACCGCGGTGCCGAGCCGGGCCTTGATATCCAGCATCAGGTCGATGATCTGCGCCTGGATGCTGACGTCGAGCGCGGTGGTCGGCTCGTCGGCAATGATGAGGTCAGGCTCGCAGGCCAGCGCCATGGCGATCATGACGTGCTGGCGCATGCCGCCAGACAGTTGATGCGGATATTGCCGCAGCCGCATGCGCGGAGTGGTCAGGCCGACCAGGCCCAGCAACTCCACGACGCGAGCCTCGGCTTCAGCTCGGTTGAAGCCGAGGTGGAACTGCATGCCCTCGGTGAGCTGCCGGCCGATGGTCAGCACGGGGTTGAGCGAGGTCATCGGCTCCTGGAACACCATGGCGATGCGGCGGCCGCGCATATGCACCAACTCGTCACGGGTCTTGTGCACCAGGTCGTCGCCACCCAGCAGCACCTGCCCGGCGGTGACGTTGGCGCCTGGCGGCAGCAGGCCCATGATCGACAATGCTGTCAGTGACTTGCCGCTGCCGGACTCGCCGACTAGGGCGAGCGTCTCGCCGCGCAGCAGGTCGAATGAAACGTCCTGCAAGGCCGAGATCCGGCCAGCGCCTTTGCCGAAGCCGACTGTCAGGCCACGCAACGCGAGCACGGCGGCACCCTCCGGCGACAAGCCGTCCATGCTCAGAGCGTCCTCTGGCGCTCGCGGGGATCGAGCAGGTCGCGAACGCCGTCGCCGAACACGTTGAACGCCATGACGGTCACGAAGATCGCGATTCCCGGCCCGATCACCAGCCAGGGCGCGCGGGTGATGTAGTTGCGTCCGGTAGACAGCATCAAGCCCCATTCCGGCGATGGCGGCTGGGCGCCCAAGCCGAGGAAGCTGAGCGCCGCAGCAGACAGCACCGCTGCCGAGAAGCCGAGCGAAGCCACTACGATCATCGGCGGCAGCACGTTGGGCAGCAGATGCTGGACGATTACCCGCGCGTGGCTCGCCCCCACAACCTGCGCCGAATCGACGTAGGGTTTCTGCCGCTCCGACAGCACCACGCCGAAGGTCACGCGGGCGTAATATGGGATGGCGCTGACGCCGACCGCGATCATGGCGTTGGTAAGGTTGGGACCAAGAAAGGCAACCAGGCCAAGCGCGATCAGAACGTCAGGAAAGGTGTAGAGCAGGTCCACGGCTCGCATCAGCAAGCCGCCGAGCCAGCCGCCGGCATAGGCGGCAACCGCGCCGATCACGACCCCGCAAGCGAGGCCGATACCAACTGCGACGACACCGATGTAGAGGGTGAACCGGGCGCCGAACATCACGCGGCTCAGGATGTCGCGGCCGAACTCGTCGGTGCCCAGCAGGTGCGCCACACTGGGCGGAGATAGCCGGCGGCCTACGCCGATCTGATCGGGGCTGAACGGTGCGACTACCGGCGCGAATAATGCCAACAATACCACTGCCAGGATCACGGTGCCGCCAATCATTACCGAGCGGGTGCGCAGCGCGCGACGCCATGCCTTGACACCCCGGCGCCGCAGGGCAGCGGCGTCAGACTGGGCGTGCGCGCTCGAGTCGGACGCAGCCGGAGCGGCATTCACCGAGGCGGTCGGCCCACTCACGTGACGGAGATCCGTGGATCAAGCCACGCATAAGCAAGGTCGAGCAGCACCGACATGAGGACGATGATGGTGGCAAACAGCAGAATGAAGCCCTGGATCAGGGGATAGTCACGATAGTTGATTGCCTGGATCGCGAGCCGGCCAAGCCCGTTCCAGCTAAACACGTTCTCCACGACCACCGCGCCTCCCATCAGATAGCCGAACACCACGCCGATGATGGTCACCACGCTGATCATCGCGGGCTTCAGCGCATGGCGGTACATGACCAGCGTCTCCGGCAACCCCTTGGCGCGTGCCGTGCGGATAAAGTCCTCATTGAAGACCTCGATCATTGAGGATCGCGTCATGCGTGCGATGATTGCCATGTAGGTCACACCCAGCGTGGCCGCGGGCAGGATCATGCTCTTCCAATCCTCGCCGGCGACCGGCAGCCATCCGAGTGTCATCGAGAAGGTCAGCACCAGGATCAAACCGAACCAGAAGTTCGGGATTGACACGCCGGCCACGGCGAACAGCATCAGCACGCTGTCGGCCCAGCTTCCCTCCCGATAGGCGGCCAGGAAGCCGAGCGGCATGCCGAAGCCGATCGCGATAGCAAGCCCCGCAAAAGCGAGCGCGAAAGTGTTTGGCAGCCGGTCGAGCAGCAAGGTCGCCACCGGCTCGCTCCCGAAGATCGAGCGCCCGAGGTCACCATGCAGCAGGCGGCCCATATAGTGGAAGTACTGCAGCCAGATCGGCAGATCGAGCCCCAGCACGTGTCGCATGGCAGCGATCTGCTCCGGCGACGGCGAGGAGTTCTGCGCCATCATCATGATCACAGGATCGCCGGGGATCAGGTGGATCAGCATGCAGACCAGGAAGCTCGATATGACCAGCGTCATCAAGGCCGCGAACAGCCTGCGGAGCACGAAGCGGGTCATTGGCCGCCCGTCGCCCGGCGTCGCACCATCAGGACGGCAGCTTCACGTCGTTGAAAATGGGCATGACGGTGTAGCCCTGCTTGAAGCCTGTAACGTTGCTCTTGGATGCCACCAACCAGAACCAGCCCGGCGAGAACAGTGGCACCTCGTAGGCGTTTGTCAGCAGGAATTTCTGGATTTCCTCTACTTTCGCCGCACGCTCTTCGCCCGACAGCGCGCGCTGCTCGACCAGCATCTTCTGCAGCGCGGGATCATCGACGCCCTGGCCGGCGTAGCCCGGCGGCTGCCACAGGAACACCAGGTAGTCGGGATCAGGGCCGGACATGCCCATGGTCCAGATCGCCGGAGTGCCAGTGGTCTCACGGTTCTTGCCCGACATGTAGTCAACCCAAGTGGCAAACTGCCGCTGCTCGATCTTCACGTTGACGCCGACTTCCTTCAGTTCCTGCTGCATGACCACGTCGGCTTCGTCCCAGCCCTGCAACGGCGCGACTGACAAGACGAGGTCAAGCGGGTGGCCGGGACCGTATCCCGCCTCCTTCAGCAGCGCCTTGACCCTGTCAGGGTCGTAGGACGTTGCCCACTCAGCGCATTTTTTCGGGTTGTAGCCGAGCAACCCTGGAGCGACGGGGCAGGGCGAGGCTTGCACCAAACCGTTGAAGCCAATATCGACCATCGCGTCGCGATCGAGCGCATAGCCGATTGCCCGGCGCACGCGCGGGTCGTTCAGCGGGGGTATCTTCGCGGTAAAGCCGACATAGGCCAACTGGCCGGTACGCCCCGAGCCGGAATAGACGGTGAAGTGCTTGTCTTTGGCAAGGTCGCCGGCGTCCTGCAATGACGGCTCGGCGAAGGTGACCTCGCCGGTGTTGAGTGCGGCCATGCGTGCCGGGCCTTCCGGGACCACGCGAAAGATCAGCCGTCGCTCGTAAGGGGGGCCTGGATTGGCGACCAGCGGGTTGTCGTTCACGTAGTCGGGGTTGCGCGTCAGCACGAGACGGTCGTTGCGGACCCATTCGGAGAACTTCCACGGCCCGGTGCCGATCGGCTTTACGTCGCTGCCTTGAATCGTACTCGGGCACATCATGAGTGCCTGCGCGCTCGCCAGGAAGGTCGGCAACGGGGAATAGGGACTGCCGAGCTTCACCGTAAGCGTGTCGCCCTCGACCGCAGTGTTGACGATGTTGCCATAGGAGGAAGCGTTCGGGCTGCCGGTCTTAGGATCAATCGCGCGGTCTATGTTCCACTTGGCTGCCTGCACGTCGAACATGCTTCCGTCATGGCACTTAATGCTCGGCCGCATCTTGAAGGTGAAGATCTGGTTGTCGGGGCTTGCGGTGTAGCTGCTGGCCAAGCCGCCAACGACGTGGCCCTTGTCGTCAAGGTTTAGTAACGTCGCGTAAATCTGCGTCATGACCTGGAACGAGATCGTGGTGGAGACCCGCGCAGTATCGAGGCTGTCGGCATCCTGCGCCCTGGCGAACACGATGTCGCCCGCGGCGGCATTCGCCTGCGAGACAGGCAGGGTGAGCATGGTAGTGAGCAGGCTTGTGGCAAGCGCGGTGCGGCAGGTGGTGCGATTGGGAATCACGATGCGACGTTCCTTTTGAGAATTACCGAATGCATGCGACGAACGGCGGTTTCCAGCCCCGGCCTGCTTGCCCTGGCGTTCGGCGCCCGGCTGATCGCACTGGCGGCGGTTTAGGCCGCCATCGGCGGTTCGGCGACACCACCCTGGCCGAGACAGCCTTGTCATCATGGGTGTATTCCGCAGATTTTGGCATAGTCACCGCTCCAAACGCATGACGACGCCCAGCATGACTTGCCGTCACAATGCGAGTAAGCAACCTGCGTGCCGCTGTGCGGACATCTTTATGAGGTGGCCCCGGGATTTTGGCTCTCCCGTGTGGATCAGCACCGGAGCGAGACCCCTTACAAAACGTAAGCAAGTTACGGATTTAGTTGGCATAGACTTGTCCGGGGTGGGGTTCCGATCGGTGCCGATCACGACCTCCTTACAATGCAAGATTTCTTATTTAACCAGTTACTTGCCACCGAATCGAGGTGGGGTCCCGCTCCGGTGCTGATTCACAGCATAATGCCGGAGACGAGCCGACCAGCCCATGTCCACCACGCTCGCAACACCACCAACGCTGCAATGACGGCACACTGTCTACTTAGAGCCAACACCCAGCTTTCGAAGCCGGATTAGTTTCACTGCCTTACTGTAAACGGCCGTTTGTGGGGGAAAATAGCGCACGTCTGGACACATCCGGCACGACGGGCGTCTCGACCTCGTGGAACCGCCTCTTGAAACCTCCTTCCGAATAGATGAGACTTTTCAGGAGTTTCAGGAGACGAGCTCTCGGCAGCGGGGGCAAATGGTCTAATCCGGCCAAAGGGCTCCGAGGCTATGCGGAAGATCTGCACCCGGTCCATTCGAAGTCTTGGACCGACTTGGAACTGCGGCGCCCGAGCGGCTACCTCTACGCCCACTCCTTCCGGAAAGGCATGGAATGGACGCAATCTCCCGAGCAGGACGACCCCAGCCCGGCGAACTCCAGCAGCGCTCGACGCGGGTGGCGTTCTTCCTCGCCGGTTTGGGGATGGCAGCCTGGGCGCCCCTCGTGCCCTACGCCCAGGACCGCCTCGGCGTCGGTGAGGGCGCCCTGGGGCTTCTCCTGCTCTGCCTGGGGGTGGGCTCCATCGTCACAATGCCCCTATCTGGCGCCCTCACGGCGCAGTTCGGCTGCCGACGCGTGATCTGGTCCGCCGGCTTGATCATGGCCGCGTCGCTGCCGTTCCTTGCAACTGCGGCGAGCGCGCTCCCGCTCGCCGCCACGCTGCTCGCCTTCGGCGCCGGGTTCGGCGCGATCGGCGTTGCGATCAACGTGCAGGCGGTGATCGTAGA
>CAXTOB010000110.1:0-15408 GCA_964245505.1 uncultured Acetobacteraceae bacterium
AACTCATGCGCCGCGGTCCGCCCAAGCCGAGGAGCCAGACGGGCCGGCGCCGCATCCGCGAACAGCAAGCCACGGGTCAACCCGATATTCGCCGGCATGCGCGCGGCGTCCACCTGCAAGTCCTCCGCCAACGCCCGCGCTTCCCGCAGCGCCCCCGCCGCCAGGCCGAACAGTGGCGGCAGCGCATGCCACTCCGCGTGCCACGCCCCGGCCGGACGCTCATGCGCTGCGGCCATGCCGCCGAACAGCGTCACGAGATGGCCGGGGGCCGCGGCATGGGCCGCCAAGATGACGGTGGAGGACACCGGATTGCGCTTGTGCGGCATCGCAGACGACCCACCGCGCCCGGGCACATAGGGTTCCGCCACCTCGCCCACATCCGTCGAGGCCAGGCTCGCCACATCCGTCGCCATCTTCGCCAGTGCACCCAGCACATGCAGCAGCCAAGCGCCCGCCTCCGCCATGCGCCCGCGTAGCGCATGCCAGGCCAGCGGCGTGCTGGCCAACCCTAGCTCGCGGGCAAACGCTTCCTGCACCGCCGGGCCATCCTTGCCGAGGGAGGCCAGGGTGCCAACGGGACCGCCGAGCGATGCCGCCAGCACCCTCGCACGCAGCGCCGGCAGCGCCGCCGCGGCATCCGCGACGCCGGTCAGCCAGACTGCGGCCTTGTAGCCGAAGGTGATCGGCGCTGCATGCTGCCCGTAGGTCCGTCCGACGCAGGGCGTGTCCCGGTGCGCCTCCGCCATCGCCGACAACCCGGCCAGCACCGCGTCCAGCTCCGCCGTCAGCAACGCCAGCGCCCGGCGCATTTGCAGCACCAGCGCAGTGTCCAGGATATCCTGCGTAGTGGCGCCCTTGTGGAACGACCGCGCCAGGTCCGGCGGCAGCCGAGGCTGCATCGCGGCGATGAACGGAATCGTCGGCACCCCGGACACCGCCGTCTCGGCGCCAAGCGCCGCCACGTCCAGCGTCCCCGCATCCACCGCCGAGACCGCCGCCGCCAGCCCTTCCGGCGCCAGCCCCAACCCGGCCTCCGCCCGCGCCAGCGCCGCCTCCGCCTCGATCATGGCAGCCAGGCGCGCGGTGTCCGAGAAGCAGGCCGCCATGTCCGCCGTCGTGAACAGCGCTCCCAGCAGGGCCGAGTCCACCGGCGAAAACGTCATGCCGCGGGCCGCAGCCCCAGCGCCGCCCGTGCCTCCGCCGGGGTCGCCACGGTACGGCCATGCCGCTGGACGGTCTCGGCGGCCATGCGGACCAGCTCGGCATTGCTGGACGCCAGGCGGTCCTTGCTGGCGCGCACGTTGTCCTCCAGCCCCGTCCGCACTGCGTCGGCGCCCCGGGCCAGCGCCCAGTCCATAACCCGCGCCTGGTTCGCGCCGATCCCCGCCGCGGTCCAGGTGGCGCGCGGCAGCAACCGCCGGCTTTCGGTCAGCAGGATGTCGAGCAGGTGCTCCTCTGCCGGCATCGCGTTCTTCACGCCCATCACGAACTGCACGTGCGGCGCCTCGTTCATCAGCCCGGCGTCCACCAGCCGGCGCGCCCCGTGCAGGTGGCTGAGGTCGAACACCTCGATCTCCGGCAGCACACCGTGCTCCTTCATGCGTGTCGCGAGATCCACCACCAGCGCCGGCGCATTCTCATAAACGATGGTCGGGAAATTGACCGATCCGGTGGACAGCGACGCCATGTCCGGCCGGTGCTGCAGGGCGTTGCCCCGCGCCGCCTGGTCCCGCCCGCGTCCGCCCGTCGAGAACTGCACGATCATGCCGGGGCAGTGCTTCATCACCCCTTCCTGCACCTGACGGAACAGCTCGGGATCGGACGACGGCGTTTCGTCGGGGTTGCGGACGTGGATGTGGACCAGGGTGGCCCCGGCCTCAAACGCCTCGTGCGTGCTCTCGACCTGCTCGGCCACGGTCACGGGAACCGCCGGGTTGTCCGCCTTGCGCGGGACGGAGCCGGTGATGGCGACGGCAATGGTGACTGGCTTCATCGTAGGTCCCTCTGCAAACCTCTGAAGGCTTGCGCACGAATGAGAAGGTAAGGCGGCGCGCAGCAATTAACGCTCTACAGTAATGGCATCGAACGTGCTGTTGCTTCTGGGTTCGTCTCACCAAGCCGCAGCGATAACTGTTGAGCGTCTCCTAAGCAGGGTTGCACGGCCTGGCACAGCCGCAGGCCGCCTGTGTGACGGGCTGCGTATGCATGCATACGGCATGTCCGGCCCAAACAGCTTCACATGGGCCGGACAAACGCTCGCGAATACGCAAGGTTGGAGCAGGTCTGGCATTTCTAGTTGAACGGAACATGCTCTAGTGCCCCATCATTCCTGATTTGATAAGTATAGCCGCCAGCTTTGGCCCGAGCGTTGCAGTCCGTAAACATGTCGCATCAGTGCTGACGCTGCCCTAGATATCGAAGAACACGGTTTCCCGGTCGCCTTGCAGATAGATGTCGAACACATAGGCCAGCCTCCCATCCCGCTCCTCCTGCCGGGCCACCAGCGTGTCGCGCCGGGGGTGGCCGACGATGCCCAGCACCGGGTCGGCGGCGTTCGCCTCGGCCTCGTCCGGGAAGTACATGCGGGTGGACAGCCCGATGTTCATGCCGCGCGACGCCAGCCACAGGCTGACATGCGGCGCCATCGGCCGACCGTGCCGCCCGGACACCGCGCCGGGCTTCACCGTCTCGAAACTCCAAACCCCCGTGCGGAAGTCCGTCCCGGTCCGCCCCCAGCCGTGGAAGGCCGGGTCCAACGGCCGGTCCTGCTGGTCCGCCGGGTGGTCGTAGCGCCCGGCGGCGTTGGCCTGCCAAATCTCCACCAGCACGTCGTTGCAGGGGGCGCCGGCGCCGTCGAAGATCCGCCCCTCGATCAGGATCCGCTCCCCGGCCGCACCCGGCCCGGCCAGCACGCGTCCCAAGTCCTGGCCGAAGATGTCCAACCCCGCCTGCGACGGGATCAGCCCGATGTGGACGTAAGGTCCGGCCGTTTGGCTCGGCGTTTCGCGCAGCCGGGTCGTGCCGACTGGCTCGATAAAGGCGACCATGCCCCTCAGTTCCCTTGCAGCTTGTTCTCGAACACGGTGGATCGCTGCCCGCGCAGCACGATGTCGAACCGGTAGGCCAGGCTGTCCAGCGGCACGGCTGCATCGAAGTCCAGCGCCGCCACCAGCCGCTTCCGCGCCGCCTCGTCCGGGATGGTGGAGAGGATCTGGTCGCGCGGAATCAACGGGTCGCCTTCGAAGTACATCTGGGTGATCAGCCGCTGCGCGAAGCCCGAGCCGAACAGCGAGAAGTGGATGTGCGCCGGCCGCCACGAGTTGACGAAGTTGCGGAACGGGTAGGCGCCGGGCTTCACCGTGCGGAAGGCATAGTGCCCATCGGCGTCGGTGATCATCCGTCCGCAGCCGCCGAAATTGGGGTCGATCGGCGCCAGGTAGGTGTCGTTCACATGCCGGTAGCGCCCGCCGGCATTGGCCTGCCACACTTCCACGAGCGTGTTCGGCACGCCGCGCCCGTTCTCGTCCCGCACCCAGCCATGCACCACCGTGCGCTCGCCGATGGGCTCGCCGCCCTGCGCGTAGTTGCGGATCAGGTCATGGTCCAATGGCCCCAACGCATCCTGGCCGAATCGCGGCCCCGTGACCTCGGACAGCGAGTTCTGCAGGGAGAACATCGCCCGGCGCGGCGAGCGCAGCACGGTACTCTTGTAGTCCGGCGTGAAGGCCGGCGGGTGCTGGCTGCGGTCGCGCTGGATGAACTCGTCTGTCATGGTCGTCCCTCCTCGATGGCAATCACAGGAAAGCGGCGTCGGCGGGGTGTTGACGCGCCTGGGCGGCGGCGCGCACCGGGGCGTTCGCGGCGCCGAAGCCGGCATAGCCGCCGCCGCGCTGCACGACCTCGAAAAAGAACCGCTCATGGAACGCGTCGGTGTAAAGGTGCCAGAACTCGCCTGCGCCGTCGCTGTCATACATCAGCCCATGGTCCTGCAACTGCTTCATGGCTGCATCGTCCAGGTTCCAGCGGGCGAGGAGGTCGTCGTAGTAGTTGTCCGTCATCGGCAGCAGGAAGGCCCCATGCGCCTCCAACTCCACTGCGCTGCGCCGGAGGTTTGCGGTGGACAGGGCGACATGGTGAATGCCCGCCCCGGCGGTGGACAGCACGAAGCGGCCAGTCGCGGTGCCGTCGCTTTCGGATGCGTTCAGGATCAGGCGCACGGCGCCGCCGGTGCTGACCAGGGCGCGGCTGCGCACCAGGCCGTATGGGTCTGCCGTTTCCAGCAGCGGCTGCGGCGCCAGGCCGAACACCCCGCGCCAAAACAGCACGAAGCCGTCCATGCGCCCGGCCGGCAGCGCCTGCACCATATGGTCTATGTCCAGCAGGCCCACCGGCCCGTCGTCTCCAGACGCCAGGTCGAAGTCGCTTTCCCAGGACGGGCGGCTGCCGGGCTCATGCTGCACCAGGTGGACCAGGGTGCCATCGGGCGCCCGCACGGCGGGGATGCGCTGCTCGCCGGGTCCGATGGATCCCTGCCACTCCGGGCACAGCAGCGCCTCCGCCCGGGCCAGGGCGGACGCCGCGTCATCCACACGCAGCGCCATGGCGCAAACGCTGGCGCCGTGCTGCTGGAAGTGCTCGGCTGCGGTGCTGTCCTGCTCGGCGTTCAGCACGAAGTTGATGCGGCCCTGCCGGTATAGGTCCACGTCCTTGGACCGGTGGCGCCCGGCGTGGCGGAAGCCCAGGCTGCCGAGGACTGAGGCCAGGTCCACCCGCGCGGCCTCATCCACAGCGAATTCTAGGAATTCGATGCCGTCCAGCGTCGGGGCAGGTGGCAGCCCGGTGCCGCCACCCGCTTCCGCCTCGGCCAACACGAGGGAGCGTAAGCCGTCGCGTGCGTTGATGCGGGCGGGCGCCGCGCGAAACTCGTCGTTGAACACCTCTAGGGACAATGGCCCGGCATACCCTGATGCCAGCACGGCGCGCACGAAGCTGGTAACGTCCAAGTCGCCCTGGCCGGGAAAATTGCGGAAATGCCGGCTCCAGCTCAGCACGTCCATGGACAGGCGCGGGGCGTCGGCCAGCTGCACAAAGAAGATGCGGTCGCCCGGCACCTTGGCCAATCCCGCGGGGTCGTCGCCCAGGGCCAGGGTATGGAAGCTGTCCACGATCAAGCCCAGCGCCGGGTGGGCCGCCTGCTGCACGATGCGCCAGGCATGGCCCCAGCGGTTCACGTGCCGTCCCCACGCCAGCGCCTCGTAGCCGATGCGCAGGCCGCGGCGGCTGGCGCGCTCGGCCATCTCCGCCAGGTCCGCCGCGGCCCGGGCGTCGTCGTCCAGGGCGGCAGGCTGCGTGTTGCTGCACACCAGCAGCATGTCGGCGCCCAGCGTCTGCATCACGTCGAACTTACGCTCGGCCCGGTCCAGGTTGCGGGCACGCTGCGGGTCGGGCATCGCCTCGAAGTCGCGGAACGGCTGATACAGGCTGACCGCCAGGCCCAGCCCCTCGCAGATGCTGCGCACGTCGGCCGGGGAGCCGCCGAAGGCCAGCAGGTCCGCCTCAAAAATTTCCACGCCGTCGAACCCAGCAGCTGCGGCAGCCTCCAGCTTTTCGGCCAGCGTTCCGCTCAGGCACACGGTTGCGATGCACTTGCGCAGGGTGCTGAACGTTTGAGGCATGTACTCGGTCCCTGGTTGGCGGGTTTTCAAGCGTAGTCCTGGCCATCTGGGACGGCCAGGGCTGCACCGGGCCGTTCGTTAGGCCGTTCGCGTGACGCTTCGTGGTCAGGCCCCGGCGGCGTGTCCCAACTCGGCGAAGTGACGCAACATGCGTTCCGGGTCGGGCGTGACGCCGGTGATGAGACGAAAAGCTTCCACGGCCTGGAACACCGCCATGCTGCCGCCGTCCAGCGTGCGGCAGCCCAGGGCACGGGCGGTCCGCAGCAACTCGGTTTCCAGCGGGAAGTAAACGATGTCCGCAACCCATAGCTCCCGGCGCAGCAGGGCCGCCGGCAGGGGCAGGCCGGGATGAGCGGCCATGCCGGTAGGCGTGCAATGCACCAGCCCGTCCGCCGCCGCCATTGCCGCCGGCAGGTCCGTGCAAGCCGCCGCACGGTTCGCGCCGAACCGGGCGCACAGGCTGTCAGCAAGGGTGGCGGCGCGGCCCGCGTCCACGTCGCTGATGACCAAACGTCCCACGCCGAGCGTCAGCAGCGCATGCGCCACCGCAGCCCCGGCACCGCCCGCGCCAAGCTGCACCACGCGATCCCGTGGGGCATCCGCCATGTTGCGGCGGAACGCTTCGGCAAAGCCCCACCAATCCGTATTCTCCCCCCGGCGCCGGCCGTCGCGCAGCACCACGGTGTTCACGGCGCCCAACGCCTGCGCGTCCGGCGACAACTCGTCCAGCAGCGGCACCACCGCCTGCTTGCAGGGATGGGTGATGTTCAGTCCGGCAAAACCCATCCGCTCCGCCGCCAGCAGCAGGTCCGGCAAGGCGTCTGCGCCAAGCCCAAGCCGGTCGAGATTGATGTTCTGATAGGTATAGCGGAGGCCCTGCTCGTCGCCCTCACGCTCATGCATCGGCGGGGTACGCGACGCGCCGATACCGGACCCGATCAGGCCGGCGAGGAAGGACGGCCTGCTCATGGCGCCAGTCCCGCAGGGCCGGCGTCCAAGCAGCTTGAGCCGGGTCCGGCCAGAATGCAGTCAGCGTGTCCCATCCCGTGCGCTTCCCCAAGGCAGTGTTCCGCGATGGCGGTGTGATCCCGCCTGAACCCGCCGTAATGGATCGGCTCTATGGACTAACCGGTTAATCCATGTCAATCGCTATCGAGCCTAGACATGCCCGCCGTTATCTGCGTCCGGCATTGGAGGTTGTGGAATGGCTAGCGACAGCACTGCATCCGCCGATCCCAAGCGGCGGCCCGATCCCGAACGGACCCGGCAAGCCATCCTGGCGGCCGCGCGGGACGAGTTCGCGGCCCACGGCCTGAGCGGCGCCCGCGTGGACGCCATCGCCGCCCGGACCAACACCGTAAAGCGCATGATCTACTACTACTTCGGCAGCAAGGAGGGGCTGTATCTGGCCGTGCTGGAAGCGGCGTACGCCGACATCCGCCGGGTCGAGCAGGGGCTTGGCCTGGACCGCCTGCCGCCCTTGGAGGCGATACGCCGGCTGATAGAGTCCACATTCGATTACGAGGAAGCGCACCCGGAGTTCATCCGCCTGGTGTCCATCGAGAACATCCACAACGGCAAGCACATCGCAGCGTCCCAAACGATACAGGCGGTGAACAGCCCGGTGATCGCAACGCTGGCCGAGGTGCTGGACCGCGGCAAGCGGGACGGCGTGTTCCGGCCCGATGCCGAGCCGACCGACGTCCACATGCTGATCAGCGCCGTTTGCTTCTTCAGGGTGTCGAACCGGCACAGCTTCGGGGTGCTGTTCGGCTGCGACCTGTTGGACCCGGCCGTGCGTGCACGTCATAGGGCGATGCTTGTGGACGCCGTCCTCCAGATGCTCACCCCGGTGAATGGTGGCAAGGAGGCGGAAACAGCGTGAGCATGGTGCGCTCTCGGCGCTTGCCGTGGCCGATGCGCGGCGCTATGGGCCGTGCTATCAGACGGGACTAACCATCAAGAACGGGCCGCCCAGGCGGGCAAGGTCCACCGAGGGGGGAAAAACGGCCGGTGCGGCAGCTTGCGCAGGCCAAACGCTTGGCGTTCCCTTACCTCACCGACGAGAAGGAGAATGGCATGGCAGTCAAAAAAGTATATCCCGACGCAGCAGCAGCACTCGCAGGCGTGCTGCGGGATGGCATGACCATCATGTCCGGCGGCTTCGGCCTATGCGGCATCCCTGGCGTGCTGATCGCCGCCATCCGCGACAGCGGCGTCAAGGACCTGACCATCATCAGCAACAACGCCGGCGTGGATGGCGCCGGGCTGGGCCTGCTACTGGAAACCCGTCAGGTCCGCAAGATGATCTCCTCCTATGTCGGCGAGAACAAGGAGTTCATGCGTCAGTATCTCGCAAGCGAGCTGGAGATCGAGTTCAACCCGCAGGGCACCCTGGCCGAGCGCATCCGTGCCGGCGGCGCGGGCATCCCGGCGTTCTTCACCCGCACCGGCGTCGGCACCGCCATCGCCGAGGGCAAGCCGGAGCAGGACTTCGACGGCAAGGCCTACATCATGGAGCGGGGCCTGTTCGCCGACCTCGCCATCGTCCACGCCTGGCGCGGCGACACCGAGGGCAACCTGGTTTACCGGATGACGGCGCGCAACTTCAACCCGGTGATGGCGACCGCCGCCCACCTGACGGTGGCGCAGGTCGAGGAGCTGGTGCCCGCCGGCGAGTTGGACGGCGACCACATCGTGACGCCGGGCATCTTCGTGCAGCGCCTCGTCCACGTGCCCGGCGCCGAGAAGCGCATCGAGCAGCGCACCACCCGCAAGCACCTGCAGGAGGCATAAAGATGGCCTGGACCCGTGACGAGATGGCCGCCCGCGCGGCACGAGAGCTGCGCGACGGCATGTATGTGAACCTAGGGATCGGCATCCCGACCCTGGTCGCCAACTTCATCCCCGCCGGCATCAACGTACAGCTCCATAGCGAGAACGGGATGCTGGGCATCGGCGCCTTCCCCTATGAGGGAGAGGAGGACGCGGACCTCATCAACGCCGGCAAGCAGACCGTCACCAAGCTGCCGACCACATCCTTCTTCGACAGCGCCGCATCGTTCGCGATGGTGCGCGGCGGGCACATCGCCATCTCCATTTTGGGTGGCCTGCAAGTGGCGGAGAACGGCGACCTCGCGAACTGGATGGTGCCCGGCAAGATGGTCAAGGGCATGGGCGGCGCCATGGACCTGGTGGCCGGCGTGCCGCGCGTCGTCGTGCTGATGGAGCACACCGCCAAGGGCGAGCCGAAGATCCTCAGGCAGTGCAACCTGCCGCTGACCGGCAAGGGCGTGGTCAACCTGATCGTCACCGATCTCTGTGTATTCGACGTGCTGCCCAACGGCGGCGGCCTGGTCCTTGCGGACCTGGCGCCCGGCGTCACGGTGGATGAGATACGCACCAAGACGCAGGCCGGGTTCGCGATCCATCCGGACCTGCAGGCCCGCGCCGCCTGACGCCAAGCGCGCCGGTGTCCGCCGGCTCGTCAGCGCGAACCGCTCGCGGCGTGGCAACCTAGGGGCCGGCGCCAAGTGCCACCGGCGCCGGGGATCGCTAAGCCGTCGCGGTCCTCGAACGACAAGGCTGGACGCGGCTACGCCCGGCCGGACGACGTATCAGCCGACGCATTGCGCCAGCGAGCGCTACCAGGAGAACGCCCTATGAGCGACGCCACGAAAACCCCCGTCCCGGACACCGGCATCACCCCCGCCCTGTCGCCCGACGCAGTGCTCGGGCTGTGGTCCAGTTGGATGGAGAAAGCGTCAAGCCAGACCCAGGCCATGATGGGGCCGATGGCCGGCAACTGGGACGCCATGGCGGGCAACGTGATGTCCGACAACCTGGCCCAGATACGCAAGGCGGTCGCGGATGACGCCACCCTGCGGCAGATCGACCAGATGTGGAACGCCAACCCGCTGCGGGACGTGGTCCCCGTGGACTGGGCCGCCGTGTCGGCGTCGCTCAGGACGGTTTGGCTGCGGGCGCTGCGCAATCCCGGCACCCTCGCCAAGGCCGCCGTGGAGATGAACGCTTCCATCCTGCGCGCCGCTGCCGACGCCTGGACCGAGGCGACGCGTGCCTGGATGGCCGGCGGCGCCCCGGCGACTGCCGTGCCCAAGGACGCCGACAAGCGCTTCGCCGCGCCCGATTGGCATACCAACCCCGCCTTCCGCACGCTGAAGGACGCCTACCTGCTGGCCTCCGACTGGCTGTTGCACCAGGGCGAGGCAGACGACATGGAACCTGCCGAGCGCCTGCGCCTGCAGTTCCACCTGCGTCAGTTCGTGGACGCCATGAGCCCCGCGCTGATGCTGGTCAGCAACCCCGTCGCCCTGCGCCGGGCCATGGAAACCGGCGGCGCAAGCGTCGCAACGGGATTGCAGAACCTGATGGCCGACCTGAAGGAGGGGCGGCTGAGCATGGTGGATGAGACCGCCTTCGCGCCCGGCCGCAACCTGGCGATGTCGCCCGGCAAGGTCGTGCACCGCAACAAGCTGATCGAGCTGATCCAGTATTCGCCCAGCACGGAACAGGTGCATGCGATCCCGCTGCTGATCCTGCCGCCTTGGATCAACAAGTATTACATCCTCGACCTGCAGCCCAGGAACAGCATGGTCGCGCACCTGGTCCGCGAGGGCTTTACCGTGTTCATGGTGTCCTGGCGCAACCCGGACGAGAGCATGGACGGCACCACCATCGAGGACTACATGGACCTCGGCCCGCTGGAGGCCAGCGATGTGGTCCGCGAGATCACAGGTAGCGAGACCGTCAACGTCATGGGCTACTGCATCGGCGGCACGTTGCTGGCGATGACCCTGGCCTACCTCGCCAACAAGGGCGACACCCGCTTCAACTCCGCCACCTTCATGGTGTCGCTGCAGGACTTCACCCGCGTCGGCGACACCGCAGTGTTCATGGACGACCCGGCGGTTGACCTGGTCGAGCAGCAGATGATGCAGCGCGGCTACCTCGATAGCCGCAGCATGTCCAACATGTTCAACCTGCTGCGCTCCAACGACCTGATCTGGTCCAACGTCGTCAACAACTACCTGATGGGCCAGAAGCCGCCGGCCTTCGACCTGCTGTATTGGAACAGCGACGGCACCCGCATGACGCGGGCGGCCCATAGCTGGTATTTGCGGAACACCTATAACGAGAACAACTTGATCCACCCGGGGAAGATCGAGCTGAAGGGCGAGCATCTGGACCTCGGCAAGGTGACGCTCGACGCCTTCGCCGTAGGGGCGGAGAAGGACCACATCGTGCCGTGGGACGCGGCCTGGCGGATCACGCAGTTGCTAGGCGGCGACGTGCGCTACGTGCTGGCCAGCAGCGGCCACATCGCGGGGATCATCAATCCGCCGGGCGGCAAGGGCATCTACTGGACAACGGAGCCCGGTGAGCGGTTCCCGACGGCGGAGGCCTGGCGTGCTGCAACGAAGAAGCACAATGGGAGCTGGTGGTCGGACTGGACGGCCTGGCTGGCGGAGCGGTCCGGCGAGATGGCGGCGCTGCCGCCGTTGGGCAGCAACGCGCATCCGCCGATGGAGGATGCGCCGGGGACTTACGTTCTAAAGAAGTACTGATAGGCCACGTTTCTGTTCCATGTAGGGCGGGGAGCCGGAGCGCTCCCCGTCGCCGCTGGGCGACGCAGTTCGGCGGTTTGCGACGGTTGCCGATGCAGACTGCCTTGTGCCGCCCGTGTTGCCAGTGGGCATGCACCTAGCCGTCCGCTACCAGGCAGCCCACGCGAACCGCCGTGCCACTGCCGGCACGGACTGGCCCGCTTCTTCCGGCGTCAGGCCCCACCCGCGCCAGCCCGCCAGACAGGTCCAAGCTACTACACGCATTTCCTGAGATCAGGCATCTGGGATCAAGGAAGTTGGCCCGTACAAGGTGCGCCATCGTCGGTTCCCGCCTCCAGGCGCGCCTTGAGCTTCGTACTGTAAAACACAAGTATAAAGCTGTTATGTCTAGTTATGAGCCGCAACAAAAACAAACATTGTTGAAATGTAACGGTTCTTTTACAGTCAGCTTGGCAATCCTCAGCAAGTAACTGATTTCGTTGTATGGCACAGACGTTGCAGAGGAGTGTTCGACTACTCTCAGTCAACTTGCACGAGATTGGAACCAAGACATGACTGCGCGTCTCATCCTGACAGCGGCCGCCGTGGCGACGCTGGCATTTCTGACCACTAACGGCGCCCAGGCCCAGGCCGTTCAAGTTGGCACCTTCTACAACACCGGCGTAGACAACACGCAGACGGTGCTGACGAATGGCGCCGCCGAAACCCACTACGTAATCTTCTCGACGCCGGACGGCAGCACTCCCACCGTACGCGTGGCGACTTCGGCCAACGGCTTCCCGATCCCGCCGTGGATTGGCGACGATACCTTCTCCGCCTGGATCGGCCCGAACACGGACAGCGCGCTGAACGGCCCTGTCGGTATTTACGACTACCAGACGACATTCGACCTGACCG
Source organism: uncultured Acetobacteraceae bacterium (assembly GCA_964245505.1). Taxonomy (GTDB): domain Bacteria; phylum Pseudomonadota; class Alphaproteobacteria; order Acetobacterales; family Acetobacteraceae; genus DASWOJ01. The sequence goes on from CAXTOB010000110.1 coordinate 12,161, forward strand.
GGTTCGACGCCACCACTGCCGCTCTGAACGGCCGGTGGGCGGCCGACAACGCCGGCGTTGACATCGTGATCAACGGTAATTCCACGGGCCAGACGGTCGCCGGCTTCGATGCTTTCAACAGCTTCTCGGTCACCAGCGGCTTCACAAGCGGGGTCAACACGATCGACTTCCTCGTGCGGAACGATGGCGGTCCGACCGGGCTTCGCGTCGAAGGCGGGCTGACGGCCGATGCCGTCGTCGCCTCCGTGCCGGAGCCGATGTCGCTGGCCATCCTCGGCGTCGGCCTTGCTGGTGCCGGCCTATTCCGGCGCTTTAAGCACGTCTAAAACGTAGTCTCTCGCAAGCCGCCGGGCCGAGATTGGCCCGGCGGCCGCTATCTGCCGCACCCGCGCCCGTCGGACAGCTACGCGAGCGTAGCGCCGCCTCTCTGCCAAGACTGAAAACAACCGCCCACCGTGCTGGAAGGGGGCAAGTCCTTCAACAGCACGACCCCTGGCATCTCTGGTGCCCGGGAATATAAATGCCGCCGTGACGGCGGGGCGACCTCTGAAAGACCTGTCCCCGAGCTGAAACTGCCTGTTGCTTTGGCATTACCTTTTTGACTTTGACATCCGGGCCAGCGTCGGCGCCGGTGGCGGTTAACGCGGGACGCCCAAGGCCGACGCTAGCCGGTCCCAATCGGCAGCGGCGCCGGGCAGGCCGAACCGCAGCCGCGTCGGTGCATCGGCAAAGTTGCGGACCAGGATGCCGGCCCGGCCCAGCCGGCTGGCCCACTCCGCGGCGTCCTGCGTATCCGCAAGGCGGAACAGCACGGTGCCGCCGACGACGGCCATTCCGGAGCGGCGCAGCAAGCCGTCCAATGCCGCGGCATCCGCGAACAGCCGCTGTCCGGCATGGTCCCGCCAGGCCGTGTCCGCCAGGGCGGCGGCGCCAATGTGCAGCGCCGGGCCACTGACGGCCCAAGGCCCAAGGGTCGCCCGGATGCGCCCGGCCAACGCCGGCTCGGCGAGCGCAAAGCCAAGCCGCAGGCCGGCCAGTCCGTAAGCCTTTCCAAATGAGCGCAGCACGACGACGCCAGGCAACGGGAAGTGCGGCGCCAGGCTGTCCTGCAGCTCGAAATCGGCAAACGCCTCGTCCACGACGAGTAGCGGATGCCGTCCAACAAGGTCCAGGAGGTCCCGGCTGGCGATGCGCCGGCCGTCAGGGTTGTTGGGATTGCAGAGGACGACGCCTTCTCCCTCTCCCTCCGGGAGAGGGTTGGGGTGAGGGGGTCTTGAGGCGCCGTGCTGTCCCATAGATGACCGCGTCCATGCAGCACCTTCAGCACCCCGCTCCGCAGCCAAGACCCCCTCACCCCAACCCTCTCCTGGAGGGAGAGGGAGCAGGCGCACCTCGGCGCCGGCGTTGTGCCAGGCCGCCGCGTGCTCGGCGTAGGTTGGCCCTAGCACCGTAACCCTCCGCTGCGGTAGCAGCAGCGGCAGCAGGCTGATGAGCGCCTGCGTCCCCGGCGCGGCCACCACCATTGCCGGGTCAGCCACGCCATAGGCCACCGCGGCTGCCGCTTGCAGCGCGTCCAGCGCCTCCGGCTCTGGCAGCCGGGTGAACGCTTCGGGGGGCAGCGGCGGCACCGGGTAGGGCACCGGGTTTATGCCGGTGGACAAATCCAGGAACGGTTGCGGCGCATCCGGGAACCGCCGCCGCGCCGCGAGCAGGCGTCCGCCATGCTCGATCCCGGGAGCGTCCCCGGGTCCGTGATGGTGTAACCTTGCGGCGATGCCTGACTCCATCTCGTTCCCCGGCCTGGTCGCGGCGGCGCTGCTGCTGGAGGCCGCAGCCGGATACCCCGGCCCGCTGTTCCGCGCCATACGCCATCCCGTGGTCTGGGCCGGCGCGCTGATCGGCTGGCTGGACCGCACCCTGAACCAGGACGGCCTGCCACCGGCCGACCGGCGCAGCCGCGGGGCGCTGGCCGTCGCCATCCTGCTTGCCGCCAGCGCCGGACCGGCATGGGCGCTGCAGGGTCTCCTACCCTGGCCGCTGCTCGTCCTCCTTGCCGCCACGTTGCCGGCCCAGCGCAGTCTATATGCCTACGTCGCCGCGGTCGGGGATGCGCTGCGCGATGGTGGACTGCCTGCCGGACGTCGCGCCGTCGCCCACATTGTCGGCCGCAACCCCGACACGCTGGACGAGCCCGCCGTGCTCCGCGCCGCCATCGAAAGCCTGGCCGAAAACTTCTCCGACGGCGTCGTCGCGCCAGCCGTGTGGGGCCTGGTGGCTGGCCTGCCGGGCATGACGGCCTACAAGGCGGTCAACACCGCCGACAGCATGGTCGGGCACCTGACGCCACGCCACCGCGCCTTCGGCTGGGCAGCGGCGCGGCTGGACGACCTGGTGAACCTGCCGGCGTCCCGCCTTTCCGTCCTCTGGCTCGTGCTGGCCGCTGCGGTGCATCGCGGCGCATCGCCAGGTGCGGCGTTGCGAGCGGTCAGGCGCGACGCACGCCAGCACCGTTCCCCCAACGCCGGCTGGCCGGAGGCGGCGATGGCCGGGGCGCTCGGCTTGCGGCTGGCCGGGCCGCGCACCTACGGCACGGTGACTGTCGCCGACGCCTGGATGGGCGATGGCCAGGCGGAGGCGACCCTCGACGACCTGCGCCGCGCCCTGGCGCTGTATCGCACGGCCTGTGCGATGCAGATTGGCGCCGTCCTGCTGCTGTGGGCCGCCGTCAGCGTGCGAGGCTGAGCAGGCGGTCCACGTCCACATACGTTTCCAGGTGCGCGGCCAGGGCGTCCAGCGCCGCCTCGACCGACGCCTCATGGCTGTGCCCGGCGGGATCGGCGCCCAGGCGGCGCAGCCACGCGCCGCGTTGGGCATCGTCCGTGAACAGGCCGTGCACGTAGGTGCCCTGCACCAGCCCATCCCCGCTGCACGCCCCAGCGGGCCGTCCGTCCGCATGGCGCAGCAGCGGCGCCGACGTCGCCGGGCCGGACGTGCATCCGGTGTGCATCTCGTAGCCGCGGAACGGCACACCATCGGCGTAGGCGGTTCCGGCGGCGTCCGACAGGCGCTTTTCCCCGGTCAGCACCGTAGCCACGTCCAGTAATGCCAGGCCCGGCACCGCGCCCGCCGGCCCTTCGATCCCGCCCGGGTCCTCGATCCGCGTGCCGAGCATCTGGTAGCCGCCGCATACCCCCAGCACCCGTCCGCCCCGGCGCCGGTGCGCCACCAGGTCGCCATCCCAGCCGGCG
>CAXTOB010000111.1:0-12963 GCA_964245505.1 uncultured Acetobacteraceae bacterium
GATGAGCACGGTCCAGATTACCATGGACAGCACGCCCAGTGCCGCCGCCTGGGCCACGGCCGGGTCGGTCATCTCGCCGACCCCGGCGGCCTTAAAGCTTTCGCGCAGGGTGTAGATCGGGCTGGTGCCGATATCGCCATACACGATGCCCAGCGCGCCGAGCAGCAGCGCGGCACTTGCCTCACGCTCATGGGGCACATAATCGTCCTGGTCTGTCTGAATGGTGGCCGGTGTGTCGGGCACGATGCCTCCTTCGCTGGCGTGGCGGCCTAACGCGGCAGGGAAGGGAAGGTCGCGCGGCCTCGCTGCAACGCGTGTAGGTTCTTGCCGATGGCGCTGCTGGCATTGCAGGACGGATCGGAGGCCGCCAGGTTGCAATGCCCCCGATCCTTTCGGCCTGCGAGTGGCGGCAGGCCGAACGCACTTATTGCCCGCACCAGTCCGCCATCAAGCCGTCCATCCCGCTTCCACGCCATGAAGCTAGTGCAGCGTCAGAACTGATGTGACATGGTTACCCACTGCAACGCTCGGGCCAAAGCTGGCGGCTATACTTATCAAATCAGGAATGATAGGGCACTAGAAGCATGTTAGGATCAAACGGCTTCGTTTGACTGAACAAATACTCGCAAAAACAATGCCTAGAGCGGGCTTGGTGCTCTATCTGCACCAAACCCGCTCTAGGCGCTCACTCGTGAACCGCCGCGCCATCTGCTGGGTCGTGGCCTGGTTTTCCATCATGGAGCCGGTCAGGAAAATGCTCATTTCCGGAACTTCCGGAAATCAGGCGCGCGCTTCTCGTTGAAGGCGCGCACGCCCTCCTGGCTCTCCTCGGTCGCGTAGTACATGGACAGCGCCTGCATCCCCATGCCGCCGATGCCGCGGATGTTGTCGCTGTCGGCGTTGAACGACCGCTTGGCGATGGCGATGGCCGTCGGGCTGCGCGCCATGATCTCGGCGCACCAGCGAGCGACCTCCGCGTCCAGCTCGTCATGCGGCACCACGGCATTCACCAGGCCCATCGCCAGCGCCTCCGCCGCGGAGTAGCGCCGGCACAGATACCAGATCTCCCGCGCCTTCTTCTCACCCACGACGCGCGCCAGGTAGGCGGTGCCGAACCCTGGGTCCACCGAGCCCACCTTGGGGCCGACCTGGCCGAACACCGCCTTCTCCGAGGCGATCGTCAGGTCGCACACGGTCGCCAGCACGTTCCCGCCACCGATGGCGTAGCCCTGCACCCGGGCGATCACCGGCTTCGGCACCTCGCGAATTATAGATTGCAGCTCCTCGACCGGCAGGCCGATCATGCCGCGCCCGTCATACTTGCCATCGTGCGCCGACTGGTCGCCGCCGGTGCAGAAGGCGCGGTCGCCGGTGCCGGTCAGCACGATGACGCCGACCGCCTTGTCCCAGCCCGCGGCGTTGAAGGCGTGGATCAGCTCCTCGCAGGTGCGGCCACGGAAGGCGTTCATCACTTTGGGCCGGTTAATGGCAATGCGCGCGGCACCATCCGTGATCGAAAACTCGATATCCTCGTACTGCATGGTGCGTCTCCTCAGCCCGCCATCGTCAAACCGCTGGACACGTTCAACGCCTGTCCGGTGACGAAGGCAGCGTCACTGCCGGAAAACAACAGGATGGCCTTGGACAAATCCGCCGACTAGACCGGTCTATGTTTAGACTAGAAGCAAGTCAGCCTAGCTTTTTCGATTGCGATCAAAGACTTACTGCAGGATCAGGTCACTGCAGACCCTATTGCGATCTCCCCTAGCTAACGCGGGCGGCGGCGGAGGCAACCGGGACGATCCACCCATCGCGCGTCAGCATCACTAGAGGGACGGCATGGTGCAGGTTTAATGCGCCGACCCGGTAGATCGCGGTCAACACCATGATCCCAACACTCCCCTCATCGCGAGGAGCGATAGCCTTCATGTCCTCAAAATTCTTCAGCTTCCCCCGGCAGGTCGCGGCAACAGCCTGCAACCCTGCAGCACCGGCACCGTGGTAGGGCGGGGACCCAGCTGCAGCTGTCCCGCCCTACAAGCCCAAGCCGCCAAGCGTCGGCCCAGATCCTACGCCGCGGCGCGGATCGCCGCCGCTTTCACCTCGTCGCCCACCTTGCCCTGGAACGTGGCAAAGTTTGCCTCGAACAAGCCCACCAGCTTACGCGCGGCCTCGTCATAGGCAGCCTTGTCCGCCCAGGACTGCCGCGGATCCAGCACCTCGTTCGGAATGCCCGGCACATCCTGCGGCATCATCAGCCCGAAATGCGGGTCCTGCACATAGCGCGCGCCCTGCAAGCTGCCATCCAGCACGGCGGCCAGCAGCGCACGGGTGTGCTTGATGCTCATGCGGCTGCCGACGCCATAGGCGCCACCGGTCCAGCCGGTGTTGACCAGCCAGCAATCCGCACCGTGCTTGGCGATCAGGTCCGCCAGCATCCGGCCATACACCTCGGGGTGCCGCGGGATGAACGGCGCCCCGAAGCAGGTCGAGAACGTCGCCTGCGGCTCACGCCCCATCCCCTTCTCGGTACCCGCCACCTTGGCGGTATAGCCGGACATGAAGTGATACATCGCCTGCGCCGGGCTGAGCTTGCTGATCGGCGGCAGCACCCCGAAGGCGTCCGCCGTCAGCATCACCACGTTGCGCGGCTGCCCGGCCCGGCCCGACAGGTCGCAGTTGGGTATGAACTCGATGGGATAGCAGGACCGGGTGTTCTCCGTCAGCGACCCATCCGTCAGGTCCAGCACGCCCTGCGCGTCCGCCACCACGTTCTCCAGCACGGTGCCGAAGCGGTGGGTAGCGGCATAGATTTCCGGCTCGGCTTCCCTGCTTAGGTGGATGACCTTGGCATAGCAGCCGCCCTCGAAGTTGAAGACGCCGTTCGGCCCCCAGCCGTGCTCGTCATCGCCGATCAGCGGCCGGTTGGGGTCGCTGGACAGCGTGGTCTTGCCGGTGCCGGACAGGCCGAAGAACAGGGCGACGTCGCCAGGGCTGCCGTCTTTCGTGCGCCCGACGTTGGCGGAGCAGTGCATCGGCAGCACGCCCTCCGCCGGCAGCTTCCAGTTCATAACCCCGAAGATGCTCTTCTTGATCTCACCGCCATACTCGCTGCCAGCAATGACGATCATGCGCTCGGTGAACGAGGCGGCAATGGCGGTGCCGCTGCGCACGCCGTCAATCGCCGGATCGGCCTGGAACTGCGGGGCGTGCAGGATGACGTAGTCCGGCTCGAAGGATGCCAGTTCCTCCGTCTTCGGACGGATGAACATGTTGCGGGCGAACAGGGTCTGCCACGCTTCGCTGCTGACCAGGCGGACGCGGATGCGATACTCCGGGTCGGCGCCGGCATACAGGTCCTGGGTGAACAGCTCGCGCCCCTGCAGGTAGGCCTGCACCCGGCCCTTCAGCACCTGGAAGTGCGCCGAGTCCAGCTTGCGGTTACCGGGCCGCCACCAAACGTCGTCGGTAATGCTCGGGTCATCCACCGAGAACTTGTCCTGCACCGACCGCCCGGTATGGACGCCGGTCTTGACGATCAGCGCACCCTCGGCCGACAGGCGGCCCTCGCCCCGGCGCAGGGCGTGGGTCACAAGCTCCGCCGCGGTCAGGTTGGCATGGACTGGACCCGTCGCCCGCACGCCGCTGCCGGCCAAGGGATCGGATGCGCTGGACTGGCCCATTGTGACCTGCGCCTCGGTGGAATTGGGCTGGTAGTTCACTGACGTGCTCCCTGCACGGCCCTGCCTTGGTGCGGGGTCGGATTGAATAAGCTGGGTTCTTCCTATGCGACGGGATGCCCTCCGTCCAGGCCAGCCACCGCCCTTTTCCGTGCTGCATCTGCGAGACGCACGAGCTGAGCCCGAATCCCGCCAGCGTCCTGTACCGAAGCCGACCAAGGAATGCGCAAAGTACTCTCATCCCGCACCAGGTCGCACCCATCCACGTCGCACGCAGCCATCAGCCAGCCCGCCCCATCAGCCCCGGCGGCTCCCGCGATGGCGTCCAGCGCATCCGCGTGGTCCGCGTTGCAATGCCCGATCACGTCCGCCTCCGCCGCGGCGATGGCGGCAACGGCGTCAGGGTCCCATTGCAGGTCCGCCTGCCGCATCCGGGTCGCGCTGGCGAAACCGCCGATGAACTGCCCCGCCACGGGCCGCAGCCGATACACCTGAAAGTCGGCGAACCCGGCATAGAACGCGGCATACGGATGCAGCGCGACCCAACGCGCCTTCATCGCCGGGTCAGGCTCGTGTGTGGCGGTGCCAGTGACTGTCAGGCGAGGCGCGGTTTGCGGGTTCAACCCCGCCGGTGGACCCGCGACCATGACGGCGCAGCGTGGCTCGTCACGCAGGTGCCGCGTGTGCTCGGACAAGCCGGATAGCAGCATCAGCACCGACCCATCCGGGGCCGCGGCCGGCGTGACGAGCGACGCGAAGGGCTGGCCGGCGGCGCTGGTCGCCAGTGTCCCTGCACGGGCGGCGCGCAGCAGGGCGCGGGCGTCCTGGACGGGCGTCGCGGTTGGGGTGTCGCCAGTGCGGGCATCGCTCATTTGTTATACTCCTGCATTCCGCCATAATCATGATGCACATAGCATCCCGATCCCGGTCGGCCAGGGCTGCCGGGTGAGCACAAGGCCAATCCCATGAAACACACCATCGCCCTGGTTGATGACGACCGGAACATCCTGACCTCCGTGCAGATGACGCTGGAGGCGGAGGGATTCACTGTCCGAACCTACACCGACGGCGAGAGCGCCCTGCAAGGCCTGATCGCCAAGCCGGTGGACCTGGCGGTGCTGGACATCAAGATGCCACGCATGGACGGGATGGAGCTGCTGCAGCGGCTGCGCGCCCGCAGCCAGTTGCCGGTGATCTTCCTGACCTCCAAGGACGAGGAGGTCGATGAGCTGATGGGCCTGCGCCTGGGCGCCGACGACTACATCACCAAGCCATTCAGCCAGCGCCTGCTGATCGAGCGCATCCGCGCCCTGCTGCGCCGCAAGGAGGCCTCCCGCGCCGAGGGCGCCGGCGCGGCGCCGGGCGGCGTCATGGTCCGCGGCGACCTGGTGCTGGACGAGACCAAGCACCAATGCACCTGGCGCGAGAAAGACATCCAGCTCACGGTGACCGAGTTCCTGCTGGTCAAGGCGCTCGCTGCCCGGCCCGGCATGGTGAAGTCCCGCGACCAGCTCATAGATGCCGCCTATGGTGAGAACATCTACGTGGATGACCGCACGATAGACAGCCACATCAAGCGCGTCCGCAAGAAGTTCCGCGCCATGGAGGACAGCTTCGATCAGATCGAGACGCTGTATGGCATCGGCTACAAGTATAAGGAGCAGTAGTGCCCGACAGCGGCGTCCTTCCCGCAGCCCTTGCGCGGCCCGCAGCCCGCCGTCCCCGGCGCCGCTGGGTATCGCCGCTGCTGCAGCGCATCCTGCTCGTCAATGCCTTGCCGCTGGCGCTACTGGTGGCGGCACTGCTTTACCTGGACCAATACCAGGCCGGCCTGCTGGAAGCCGACGTGCAGGCCTTGCGGGAGCAGGCGCGTATCTATGCCGGCGCCCTGGGCGAGAGTGCCGTGCGTGAGCCGGACCCGGACAACCCCGTACTGCAGCCGGACCAGGCCCGCCCGCTGCTGCGCCGCCTGACGGAACCGACCCCCAACGCCCAAGCCCGCTTGTTCGCACCCGATGGCCGCCTGATCGCCGACAGCCGCGTCCGGGACGGCGCCGGCGGCGCTGTCATTACCGAGCCGCTGCCACCAGCCGTCATACGCAGCCCGGTGCTGGACACGGTCGGCACGGTTTACGACAAGCTGATGTCCCTGTTGCCGCACAAGACCCAGGGTCCCCTGGTCGAGGTCAGCCCGGCGGCCGGCGTGGATTGGCAGCCCGACGTCAAGGAGGAGCTGCGCATGACCAGCTCCAGCACCGGGCGCGAAATGCCGCCCTACATCCGCAGGACCGCCGATGACCGGCTGCTGGTCACCGTGGCGGAGCCGGTGCTGCGGAACCGCCACACCGTAGGCATCGTGCTGCTGACCCGCGAAGCGCGCGAGGTGGACGAAAGCCTGCTCACGGTCCGTATGAGTATTCTTGCCCTGTTTGCATTGGCGCTGGTGCTCACGGTCGCGCTGTCCTGGTATCTATCGCTGACCATCGCCCGCCCAATCCTCCGCCTGGCCGGCGCCGCGCACCAGATGCGCGAGGGCCGCGGCCGTGCCAGCACGGTGCCGCCGCCGCTGCTGCGCCGGGACGACGAGGTTGGCGAGCTGGCCCACGCCTTCGCCGAGAGCGCTGCGGCGCTATGGGCGCGCATGGACGCCACCGAACGCTTCGCCGCCGATGTGGCGCACGAGATCAAGAACCCCCTAAGCAGCATACGCAGCGCCATTGAGACCCTGCCGCGCATCGAGGACCCGGGCCGCCGGGCGCAGTTGCTCGCCATCATCTCGGACGACGTGGTGCGGCTGGACCGTCTCATCAGCGACATCAGCGACGCCAGCCGTGTTGACGCCGAGCTGTCCCGCGCCGCGACGGAGCCGCTGGACGTCGTCCAAATCCTCCGCATCCTGACCGAGATCCATGACGCGACGCGCGGGGACGGCGAGCCGGTGCTGGTGCTGGACGTGCCAGACGCGCCGTTGCTGGTGCAGGCCGTGGAACGCCGGCTGGTGCAGGTTCTCCGCAACCTGATCGGCAACGCCCGCAGCTTCTCGCCACGGGAGGGCCGCATCCTGCTGCGCGCGCGGGAAGCCGGGGCGATGGTGGAAGTTGCGGTGGAGGACGAAGGGCCGGGCATCCCGGCCGCCAAGCTTGAGCATGTGTTCGACCGCTTCTATTCCGAGCGTCCGGCCGGCGAGGAGTTCGGCCAGCACTCCGGCCTAGGCTTGTCCATCAGCCGGCAGATCGTGGAAGGGCTGAAAGGCAGCATCGCCGCTGAGAACCGCCGTGACGATGCTGGACAGGTGCTGGGCGCCCGGTTCGTCGTGCGCCTGCCGCGGGCGTAGGGCTCAGCAGATTGCACCTGGTAAAGAACGGCGGCGTCTGGCCCAGGTAGGGTCGGGATGAAGGGCTGGACAAGCCCGCTCTTCGACGGAACGCGGCCGTGTGCGGACGACACAGTCCGCTTCCCGCTGTGCGGCAACTCCCTTGCCTCGACCCACCCCCGGACGGAGCAGAAGCCGGAGCGCTATCCTTTGTTTCACGTGAAACCAAATCAATACGATTCCACGATCACAAGATGCTTCCCTTTGATGCAGAACCGCGCCACAAGACGGTTCTTATGCACATCCACGCCAGCTGCGCCGCCCGGGACGGGCATGGCGTACTGATTTTGGGGCCGCCGGGGTCGGGGAAATCCGACCTGCTGCTGCGCCTCCTCCACCACCATTTTACCCTCGTCGCCGACGATCAGGTGGAGGTGTCGGACAACCATGCCCGTCCCCCAGGCGCCCTTGCTGGTTTGTTGGAAGTCCGTGGCTTGGGCATCCTGCGCCTGCCCTATACCGCCCCCGTCCGCCTAGCCCTGGCAATCGGAATGGGCACTGGCGACCGCCTGCCTGACCCGGCACACCACCCGCAGACCGGCCTGCCAATGGTGATGGTGGACCCGGCGCAGCCCTCGGCCGCTATGCGGGTCGGCATGGCGCTGGACTGCGCAATCGGGCGTATCGCCCAGGTCGCCGGCGTGTTCGCTTGACCGCCTTGCACCCCGGCCTGCGTGTCGTCCTCGTCAGTGGCCTGTCGGGTGCTGGCAAGGCCAGCATCCTCCGTGCCCTGGAAGACGTGGGTTATGAGGCCGTAGATAACCCACCGCTTACGATGGTGCCCGACCTGGCCAGCCGCGCCGAGCGCCCGCTGGCCGTGGGCCTAGACGCCCGCAGCCGCGGCTTCGATGCTGGGCTGGTGCTGGCGACGTTGGCCGACCTGCGCGAAAAGCCCGGCCTGCTGCCGGAACTCGTCTATGCCACCGCCGACGAAACTGCCCTGCTCCGCCGCTACACCGAAACCCGGCGACGCCATCCCCTCGCCCCACAGGGCCGCGTCGTGGATGGCATTGCGGCGGAGGCGGCACTGACCCGGCCGTTGCGCGACGCCGCCGACCTACTGCTTGACACCTCGGAACTGCCGCTGGCCGAACTCCGGCGCTTGATCGAGCAACGCTTCAAGCCCGACCCAGACGCAGGCGCCTCAGAGGCCCGCCTAGTGGTATCCCTGATATCCTTCGCGTTTCCCGCGGGTCTGCCACGCGAGGCCGACATGGTGTTCGACGCGAGATTCCTGCGTAATCCTCATTACGATCCCATATTGCGTCCGGGAACAGGGCTGGATGCCGATGTCGCCGCTTACGTGGAGGCGGACCCAGACTTTTTCGGCTTTTATAATGGTATCATAGGACTGCTGGACTTGGTGCTGCCGCGCTTCGTCCAGGAAGGCAAGCGATATGCCACCATTGCCGTCGGCTGCACCGGCGGGCGCCACCGGTCGGTCCGGATCGTCGAACGGCTGGCAGCCGAACTCCGTGGCCACGACGCGGGCGCGGCGTCCGGCTGGCAGGTGACTGCCACCCATCGTGAACTGGCCCGCAAGGGCATTGCCGGCGCCATGGATGCCGGCATGATACCCGGACCGTTTGCAGGCCCGGACGTCAATATTACTCAAGTGCCGGCATAGGAGCCTGGACGGACATCATGATTGGCCTAGTGCTGGTGACCCACGGGCGCCTCGCCGACGAGTTACGGTTGGCGATGGAGCATGTCGTGGGCACGCAACGGAACGTTGCCACCGTCTGCATCGGGCCGGAGGACGATATGGAAGGCCGACGCACCGACATCCACAACAGCATTGACCGAGTGGACACAGGGGACGGCGTCGTACTGCTGACGGACATGTTCGGCGGCACGCCCAGCAACCTCGCGATCTCCATGATGACCCGGCCGGGTGTGGAGGTGATCTCCGGCGTCAACCTGCCGATGCTGGTGAAGCTTGCGAAGGTCCGGTCCAGCCAGAACCTGGGGGAGTGCGTGGACTGCGCTCAAACGGCCGGGCGCAAGTATATCGCCTCCGCATCAACCGTCATGCCGAGCTGCCGCAAGAACGGCAACTGTGGGTGACTGAGATGGACGGCGCCGCCCCTGGACCCAGCCCCACTATGCTGTCCCGGACGGTGACGGTCGTGAACATGCGCGGCCTTCACGCACGCGCAGCCGCCAAATTCGTAACACTGGCCGAACGCTATGGCGCCTCCGTCGAGGTGTTGCGCGACGGCCAATCCGTGTCGGCGCGCTCCATCATGGGGCTGATGATGCTCGGCGCCGGCCAGGGATCGCAGTTGGAGCTGCAGGCAGATGGCTGGGACGCCAAGGAGGCGTTAGATGCCCTGGCCAGCCTGGTCGAGGCCGGATTCAATGAGCGCGACTGACGCCAGCCCAGACGCGGACCACGACCCAGCCGGCGAGAACGGCGATGGCGCAATGCCGGCCGCCAGCCCGGCCCTGGCGAACAAACCCTGCAGCGAGCGCCGCCTGTTCGGCATCCCAGCCTGCGCCGGGGTTGCCATCGGCCCGGTATTCCGGACGACCGAGGCGCCGCCCCAGGTCACCCGCCACCGCATCCAGGCCGCTGACGCCCCAGCCGAGCTGGCCCGGCTGGAAGCCGCAATCCTGCAATCCCGCAAGCAGCTCCTGAAGCTGCGCGGACGCCTGTCCGTACTGCCGGAGGAAGGCCAGGGCGAGATCGCCCCCCTGCTCGATGCCTACCTGCAGATGCTCGGCCCTTCCCGCCTGGTCCGCGGCATACGTACCCGCGTCGGCGACCGCTTGGTGTCGGCAGAGACCGCCGTCATGGAAGAGGCGAACGCCTTCGCCAACGCCTTCATTGCCCTAGCTGGCGGGTCGCCGGACACTTCGGCTGGCAGATCATCAGACACTCTCGGGGGCAGCGCCCCGTCCAGTGCGTCCTCCGATGACGGCAGCGCGCGGCGCAAGGCGGATGAAGTCCGGGAGGTCGGGCGCCGCTTGGTCCGCAATCTGACCCGCGCCCCGTTCCGCAGCTTCGCCGGCGCCGTCCAGGGCGCAATCCTGATTGCCGAAAGCCTGCGCCCCTCCGACGCCGCGCTGATAGACCCCGCCCGTATTGCTGCCGTAGCCACGGAAGAGGGCGGCACGGACGGCCATACCGCCATCCTGCTGCGTGCGCTCGGCGTTCCCGCCGTACTTGGGGCGCCGGGGCTGATGGCCGGGCTGCGCGCCGGGGACGTGGCCATCGTGGACGGCGTGGTCGGCACCGTGACCTTGAACCCGCTGCCCTCCACCCTCGCCAATGCCCGCCGCGCCGTCGTCAGCTTCGCCCGTGACCGACAGCGCCTGGGCCGCCTGCGCCGCCTGCCCGCCGTGACCCTGGATGGCGAGGACGTCACGCTGCACGCCAACCTGGAGCTGCCCGTCGAGCTGCCGATGGTCGCCAACTCCGGCGCCACCGGCATCGGCCTGCTGCGCAGCGAGTTCCTGTTCATGAACCGCGACACCGTTCCCACCGAGGACGAGCAGACCGACACCTACCGCAGCATCGTCGAGGCCATGTCCGGCGACCCCGTCACCATCCGCGTCCTGGACTGGGGCGGCGAAAAGGAGGTCGAGGCCCTGACCAACGCCGGCGTCGTGCCGGAAGTGGTGGACGCCAACCCGGCCCTTGGCCTGCGCGGCATCCGCCTGCTGCTGCGTCAGCCCGCGCTGTTCGAAACCCAACTCGCCGCCATCCTGCGCGCCGCTGCCTATGGGACCGTCCGCATCCTGCTGCCGATGGTGAGCACAGTTGCGGAGGTGCGCGCCTCCCGCGAGGTCCTCTTACGCGTCGCTGCCCGCCTGCGTGCCGCCGGGCAGCGGTTGCCCAAGGCGCTGCCTCCCCTCGGCATCATGGTGGAAACTCCCGGCGCTGCCCTGTGCGCCACGGCGCTGGCGACGGAAGCGGAGTTCTTTGCCATCGGCACCAACGACCTGTGCATGTACGCGCTCGCGGTGGACCGCGGCGAATCTGACGTAGCCGAGCTTTACGACCCGCTGCACCCCGCCATGCTGCGCCTGATCGGCATGGTGGCGGAGGGCGCAGCCACCCGCGGCATCCCGGTGTCCGTGTGTGGCGAGATGGCGGCCAACCCGGCGCTAACGCCGCTGCTGATCGGCCTGGGCCTACGTTGCTTTAGCACCAACGCGTCCGCCGTGCCGCGGGTGAAGCAGGCCGTACGTGGCACGACAGTGGACGACTGCCAGCGCCTGGCCTGGCAGGCGATGAAGCAGACGGAAGCGGCACGGACGCGAGAGTTGGTGGAGCGTTTCGGGCGGTAAGATCCGCGGCAGGCTGCGTGGCCTGCCGCGGCGGCCCTGCTACTTCTCCGTCAGGGCCTTGATGTTATCCAACCCTGCCCGGTAAAGCCCAGTGATCGCCTTCTCCGCCGTCGCATCGTCTGCGCCGCCCGCCGGCTTGAATGTCCCCTGCCAGGTGACCGCCGACCCGGTGCCGTCCGGCGCGACGTTAAGCGTGGACGAATACTCCGAAACCGGCAGCACCTTCGGGTCCACCTTCGAAATGGTGTAGCTGTATCCCGTGTTTGTGCTGGTCGTCAGCCGCTCCGTCACAGTCGGGCTACCTGGCGCCTTGAGCGTGATCACCCGGACCGACCCGGCGGCATTCCCCTTATCCGCCGGGCTGCTCTCCACGCCCGGCAGCCAAGCGGCAATGTTGTCGAACTTCCCGATAAGGGCCATGACCTTGGCAGGCGGCGCCGACGTGGTGACGGTCTGGCTCACCTCGAGGGCTTGCGCAGCCTGGACGGACAGCAGCGTTGCTGCAACAGCGGCAAAGATCGGCAGGCGGGACATGGCGTTTCCTTGTTCTTGCTTAGGGACCCGGACCATAAGCTGCCCCGCGGCCATTGGGCAACATGGGCGCTTGTGGAATTGGGCCAGCACTGCAACGAGTGTCCACGGCTGCCGATGCGTTCAGGTAAGAAAGCAAACCAGCCCACGGACGCGCGACCATCCCTAGTCCACGCCGAAATGCGCCTCCGTCGGCGCATGGCCCACCCCATTGATCGGCAAGATGTCCTGTGGGCAAGCCGAGAACGCGATCACCAAGTCCATCTCCGCCCGCAGCCGCACATGTCCACCCCGCACCGACACCGGAGCGTCGAACGAGAGCGTTCCGTCGGCCTGCACAGGGATGTTCATGAACAGGTTCAGCGGGCTAGGCGTCTCCGCAACGTCGCAGCCCAGCACCTGCAGCGCCGCATGCAGGTTGTCCGTGCAGTTATCATGGTATTCCGTGCAGCCCAGCCCCTCATAGCGCCAGCGGTCGCACGCCGCCATCAGCATGTCGTGCACCCCGCCCGAAGTGTCGTCCACCACCGTCAGGATCGGCCGCCGCCGGTTGGTCAGCAACGCGTCCCCCACCCGGGGGATCACCTTCAGGATGCCGGGCCGTGTGTGCTCCATCGACAGGTGCTCGGCCATGTCCGCGGCGTTGAACGCCCAGGTGTCCACGACCTGGTCGCCATGCGTATTGACGACCCGCACCGTCTGCCCCCGGCGCACCCTGGCCGCGGCGCCCCGGCGGGCAGGGATGGTGTTCAGCTCCTGGTCCGGCATCGGCAAACCCCCTTGCATCGTTCAAGCGGCGCCCGGCACCCCGAACCCCGGCGCGTCAGCCGGACTAAGCGCGCGGGCGACATAGGCGTCCATTTGCGGCTGCCACAGCGTCCACAGCCCGGCCAGCGCCGCCACTGGGTCCGCCTCAGTCCAGTCCACCCGCAGATCGGCCACCGGCCAAGGCACATCCCGCACCAGCAGCAGCCCGGCGGAGTGCACCGGCCCCTCCTCCCCGCCCGCGTCCAGCCCGGCGCGCATCGCTGCCATCAGCCGGTCCCCAAGCCCGGCTCCGCCCGCATCCGCGAACGCCTCCAT
>CAXTOB010000111.1:12973-15311 GCA_964245505.1 uncultured Acetobacteraceae bacterium
TTGCCGGCCGCGACCGCACCGGGCGCCTCCGCCGCGCCATGCCGGCCCAACGTCCGGCTGCCGGAGAAGAACGCCGAACCTCCATTGCGGTCCACCAGCGTGACCTGCCGGAACTCGGCGTGCGCGGCACCAGCGCGCAGCCGCTCCAAGGCATCCGCCGCCGCCATCCCCGAAGCCAGCAGATCAAGTCCCGCCGGTCCCAGCCGGGGGTCCGTGATGTTCTGCGTCGCCACCACGCCCACCCCGGCCCGCGCGTGGGCGCACCGGGCGGCAACGGCTGGACTGGAGGAGGAAACAGCAATGCCGAACATGCCCGTGCCGGCGCAACGTGCGGCGATCGAGAAGGTCACGCCAGCCGCCTCATCACACCCCGTCCCCATCCGGGATCACCGCCGTCGCGTCGATCTCCACCAGCCACTCCGCCCGTGCCAGCGCCACCACCACCAGCCCGGTGCAGACGGGATGCACGCCCTGGATATACTCGCCCATCACGCGATAGACCGGCTCCCGGTGCCGCACGTCGGTCAGGTAAACCACCAGCTTGACCAGGTGCTGCATCTCACCCCCGGCCTCCTGCACCAGTTGGCGGATGTTCCGCATCACTCGGTGCGCCTGTTCCGCCGGGTCGCCGACGCCGACGCTCTCCGCCGAGTCCAGGTCCTGCGGGCACTGTCCCCGCAGGAACACGATCCGCCCCCGCGCCACCACCGCCTGCGCCAAGTCGTTGTCCAGCCGCTGCTCGGGATAAGTGTCGCGCGTGTTGAACGGACGGATGCGCTGGTGGGCCATCTCGCCGCTACTCGGCCGCCTGCCGGTATCCCGGCCCCTGGCTGAACCACTGCCGCACCGCGCTATCCCCAGAGGCGCCTGCCGCACCGCCCGGCACCTGTTCCGACAGCCCCGCCGCATGCTTCACAAAGGCCAGCGGCCCATCCCAACCGAAGTTGCGATACACCGCCGCCAGATGCGCGAACGGCGCGGACTGCGCGAACAACTGGAACGTCAACCGGTGCCCGGCATAATCCGAGTTCAGCAGATCCCGCGCGAACGCCAACAGCTTCCGCCGGTCCTCCGCCACCCAGCCGTCGTTGACACTATAGAACTTGTCCAGCCAAGGCTTGGTTTCCGGCGCATCGAACGCCGCCTTGTCCGGCGTCACGCAGATCTGCCCGCCGCACAACTCCCGCGCCAGGTGCATCATGTGATGCAGTTGCGAGCACGCCAGCACCCGCCCGGTATATAGCAGCGACTGGTTCGGCATCAGCAGCCCGCCCGGGCTAGGCTCAGCGAGCGCGATGGACGCCGTCAGGTGCGCGTTGATCCCCTCGCGATACACCGCCAACTGCGACAGCTTCTCCTGCACCGCCTGCTGCTTGTCGAGCCCGGTCTGCCGCACGTTGAACAGCGCCGCGCCGATCATCATGTCCGCCAGCTTCAGGTTGCGCTGCACGAAGGCAAATGCCGAATACCGGTGCAGCGTCGCCCGGATGAATGTCGCCGCCTTGGTATGGCGGTAGAACAGCACGTTCTCCCACGGCACCAGCACGTCGTCGAAGATCACCAGCGTATCCACTTCATCGAACCGGTTCGACAGCGGGTAGTCCTCCGCGCTGGCCCGCCCCGCGAACCCGGTCCGGCAGATGAACTTCATGCCCGGCGAGCCAAGGTTGCAGATGAACCCCACCGCATAGTCTGACAGCGCGCTGTCGCCCCAGTTGGCGATGGTCGGCTTGGTGAACGCCTGGTTGGCGTAGGCCGCGGCGGTCTCGTACTTGGCGCCGCGCACGACGATGCCGGCGTCGGTTTCCCGCACGACATGCAGCAGCATGTCCGGGTCCTGGTCCTGCGGAGCGCGGGACCGGTCGCCCTTTGGGTCTGTATTGGCCGAGACATGGAACGGGTCGTGCACCAGCACGCTCTCGATATGCGCCTCGATGTTCCTGGCGAATTGCGGGTCCACCTCGTTCAGCACGTCGCGGCCGTCGAACAGGGACCACATCTCGCCCACCGTCTCGTCGCCGACGCGGGTGACGACGCCGCCGATCCGCTCCAGCACCGTGTCGGTGGCCCGGCGCTTGTCCCACCAGTCCCCCTGCACCCGCGGCAGCTTGTTGCCGATTGCGTTGCGCTGCCCGCCCTCCACGCACGTCATGATGTCCCGCGTCGCCGGGTCATGCGCCATGTCGTAGATGTCGGCGCGTATGTCCACGAGCGGCTTGAACATCGGATGGGTGGTGACATCCCGCACCCGCTCGCCGTTCACGTAAACCTCGCGGCCGTCGCGGATGCTGTCGCGATATTGGGCGCCGGTGCGGATCATGGCGGGGTCCTTCGGGGG
>CAXTOB010000112.1:0-15128 GCA_964245505.1 uncultured Acetobacteraceae bacterium
CCTTCACCCCGGCCCTCTCCCGGAGGGAGAGGGAGAAGAGGTGCAGCTTCACAGCAGATGCGGATCGGCGCGGAAGCGGCAGGGGAGGATCGGCAACTCTGGCGACCAGGCCAGGTCCGGCGCCTGGCCGGCCACTTCGGCGTAAACATCCATAATCTGCCGTCCGACCTTGCTCCAGGAGTAAACTTCCCGGCATTCCGCCAGTGCCGCATCCGCCAGCCGATGCCGCAGCGCTGCATCCCGCAGCACCCGGCGCAGAGCGTCCGCCAAGCCGGCCCGGTCGCCCGGCTCGGTCAGCAGCCCGTTCTCCCCGTCGCGGATGCAGTCCACAACGCCGACGCTGCGGCAGGACACGATGGCCAGGCGGCTCGCCATCGCTTCCAGGATGGTGTTGCTGAATCCCTCGGCATAGGTGGGCGACACGAATACCTCGGCGCGCCGGTAAATGGCCGGCACGTCATCGTAGTCCACGTATCCCGTCATCTCCACACAGTCCTGCAAGCCCATCAGCGGAATGCTGGCCGCAGTTTCGTCATAGGTCGGCCCGATGCCGGAGATCAATAAGCGGAAGCGGTCGCCGCTCTCGACCAACTGCTTGGCCGCATCCAGCAGGTCCAACACGCCTTTTCGGGCGTCCACCCGTCCGTGATACAGCAGCACCGGCGGCCGGTCGCCGGCAAAGGCAGGGCCGGGGGTGAAGCGGGATACGTCCACGGCGCCGGGTACGATCGTGAAGCGGGCGGGGTTGGTGCCAAGGCGCTGCACAACCTCCTCCCGGAAAGAGTCGCAGCCGATCAGCACCTTGTTGGCATGATCCAGCACGCGGGTCATCGCCAGCCGGTGCGTTTCGCAGCAGCTTCCGACCCAGTGGCCGTCGCCGCCCTGGATGGAGACGACCGTCGGCAGATCCAGGATACGCGAGGCCTCCAGCGCCATCCAGCCGCAGGGGTAGCCATATTGGGCATGCAGCACGTCGAAGGGCTGGCGCTGGTGCTCGGCCACGACCGCCGCCACCATCGCGGCCACATCCCGCTCGAAATCGCCGCACTCCTGCTCGCCCAACTGCTCCATGCCGATAACGCGCACGCCGGACACCGGGGGCGGGGGGCCGCCGCCATACACTTGGCGGCCGAATGCGTCGCCGCGGTATTGGCTGAACATGGTGACGTCATGCCCGGCGGCGACCAGTTCGCGCAACAGGTTGAGCGCATAGACGGACATGCCGGAGATCGCCGGGAAAAAGCGGCGGCTGATGAGGCATACCCTCATGACCGACGCCCTGCGGTACCCGGCACGGACCGCCCCTGCTCCCTCTCCCTCCGGGAAAGGGTTGGGGTGAGGGAAACAGCAAGCGCCGAACTCAGGTAATGCGCGGCCGGGTCACGGTTGAGCCACGCACGGTGTTTGCGGCCTCCCTCACCCCAACCCTCTCCCGAAGGTAGAGGGAGACGGAAGGTGACCGGCTTCACGCTGCTGCTTTCAGGTAGGCCAGGCTGGCCGGGATGATCGTGTCGGCGCGGTGGCTTTCGCGGGACATCTCCACGCACACCAGGCGAGTGAAGCCGACGTCCTCCAGCGCGCGCAATACGCCGGGCACGTCCATGTCGCCCTCGCCGAACGGCAGGTGGATGTGGACCCCGCGCTTCATGTCCTCGATGGTGACGGTGCCGAGATGCGGGGCGAACTCCCGCACTGCCTCGGCCGGGTCGCGCTCGCCGGTGACGATGCAGTGGCCGGTGTCCAGCGCCAGGCGAAGACCAGGTATTCCCAAGGCGGCCCAATCGTCCACCGTCTCGATCAACATGCCTGGCTCCGGCTCCAACGCCGCGGTTGTGCCGAGTTCTTCGGCCCGACGGGCGACCTGCGCCGCGCCGTCCAGCAGCCAAACGCGGGCCTGGTCGCGCGATACGCCGGGCTTGGGCACGCCGGCCCAGAAGGACATCGCATCGGCACCGGTGTCAGCCGCGACTTCCAGCGCACGGGACAGGAACTCGATTCGGCGGGCGCGTCCGGCAGGGTCGGCGGTCAACAGGGTCGGCTCGTGCTTGGCGCGGGGGTCCAGCAGGAACCGTGCGCCGGTTTCCACGACGCAGCCCAGGCCCAGGGTCCGCAGCCGAGCCGCTAGGCGACGCCGTGCCTCGGGAAAGTCGGGCGCGAAGGGGTCGAGGTGGTGGATGTCCAGCGTCAATGCCACGCCGTCATACCCGGCGTCTGCAATCAAGCCCAACGCATCGTCAAGCCGGTGGTTGGCCGCGCCGTTAGTGTTGTAGGCGAAGCGCAGAGTCACGGGTGTTCCATGGACAACGGCGCGCTGTGCACCTCCGGCTCACGGTAAAGCGGATACAGCGCGCCGACGATCCGGTCCACGGCAGCCACATCCAGCCAGACCGGGCCGCCCAGACGCGTTTCGGCCTCTGGCGTCAGGCGTACCGGCGCGGCGCCAGGGGGCGGGACGCCAAGGCCGGCCAGCTTGCTGCCACGCTCCATGAGCTTGCGCACGCCGCGCTCGCCGATGCGGTGATAGCTCATGGTCTCGACTTCAAGGCCGGGGACGACGGCCTTGACCACGTGCACGTCCTTCGCGCCGGGCGGGGAGAAGTCGATATACAGGATCTCCATGCCGGCCGCGGCAAACCGCCGATGCAGTTCCTGCACCAGCCCGGTGCCGGACAGCGGGCCATCCCAGGTCGGCAGTTCGTCAAAGCGCTGGGTACTGCGCCGGGACAGCACGGTGTCGGCCAGCAACACCTTGAGTGAGGGCTGGTCCAGGCGCAGCCACTCCTTCATCGCGACCAGGCTGCGCCCCTCCTCGCCACCCAGGGTATGCAGGGCGCGGAAGCGGTCGAGGTAGTCCGGCGGAGTGATCCCGGCGATGGCCGCTAGCGGAGCGTGGCTGAACACCTTGCGGACCCGGGCGGCGGCGAACTCGAACACCGCCTTACGCAGCGCGTGCTCGCGGTCCAGCGACGCGGCCTCGCCGCAGGCCGTCACCATAATCGGGTAGGCGGCAGGCATGCCGTCGCCCTCCGCGCCGACGCAATATACGTTGGCGGTGCCGAACTCCGTGGTGGCGAACTTCGGAATCACGTCGATGCCAAGGCCACGAAGGCGTTCCAGCAACGCGCGGGTGCGTGGATCCTTGGGGCCGTCGCCCAGGTCCAGCGCTATGCCGCGGTCCATCGCCCGGAAGCCCAGGCCGTTGCCGTCACGCTGCAGCAACTCCAGCAGGCCATGGCCAATGGCGAAATCCAACGTCGGCCCGGCACCCAGCCCGTTAGTAATCGGTGTCGTGAACGGCTCGTAGCCTGGCGACAGATCACCGACAGAACAGGCGGCAATGTCAATCGGCAGCCAAATCGTCTCGCCGCCGGGCCAGCGGTGGGCGGGGACCCATTCCAGGGTGGTGTCGCCATCCACCGTGCTGCCGGCGGGCAGGCATAGGGTCAGGGGGTCGGCAACGCCGCGCGGGCCGAATTCGGTCCGCAGCACATGGTAGCTGGCGGTGCGCCGCTCCATGCGGTGTATCTGCACGGCGGAATGGACGGCTTCCGCCAGTTCCCCGGTCGTGCCGATGATGGCGCCGTCGTCATCCACGCCATAGCCGACGCCATGCGGTACGACGCCGTGCCAGCGCGTGCCGTCCGCGTTCAGGAAAATGGCGTTCCAGCACGCGACGCCGGTACGGTCCAGGGGCGATAGGGCGAACAGCTCAACCCGGCCCGGCGGCATGGAAGCGACGTAGGCCGCTGCCGCATCAGGAAGGTTGGGCGGCAGGTGATGCTGGGGAAAGGTCATATCCATCAGTGTGCTGCCTGCTCCCTCTCCCTCCGGGAGAGGGTTGGGGTGAGGGAAACAGCAAGCGCGGGCCTCGATCGTGAGAGCGTCCGGGCTGCGGCGGGGAAAGGCTCGTGCTGCTTGACTTCCCTTACCCCAGCCCTTTCCCGGAGGGAGAGGGAGACGGCAGCGTTATGCGGCATCGTGCAGCCTTGGCGGCTTGGCTTGGGCCTGGGCGCGCAGCACCAAGTCCATGGTATGCAAGTCGTGCGTGCCAGTGAACGGAAAGGAGGTGCCGCCCAGCACAGCGCTGGCAAAGGCCTCGACCTGGTTTAGGAACGGTGACCGGTCGGCGCCGGGCACCGACACCGGCTCGGTGACGCCGGTGGCGGCGTCTATGAACTCAAGCGTTCCGCCGGGAGTCTGCCCCATCGTGTCGCGCGCGATCACCTGACCGGCGGTACCTACGACCTCCAGCCGGCGGCGCGGCAGGGTTTCCGGACAGTTGTAGGCGACATGCATCTGCACCATTACGCCAGAGGCCGAACGCGCCATCAGCAGCGCTCCATCCTCCACTCCGTAGCGATGGACGCGGGCTTGTCCGATGGCAGCGACTTCGGTCAGCCGCTCGTTCAGCAGATAGCTCGACAAGTCCAGTCCGTGCGGCGCCAGGTCCATCAGCGCGCCCCCGCCTGCCCGGCGCGGGTCTATGCGCCAGTTATCGCCGGAGTTGCCGTCCCCCGTCCAATCCGCGGCAAGCCAGCAGGCATAAACGATTCGTATGGCCGTCACCGTGCCTAGCCGTCCCGTTGCCACCATCCTGGCCAAGAGACGGTGGGCCGCATGGAACCGCTGGTCGAAGGCGGTCGCATACAGCACCCCAGCAACGGCGCAGGCGTCCACCATTGCCTGCGCGTCGGCCTGGGTGGTCGCCATTGGCTTCTCGCACAGCACCGGCAGGCCGGCGCGGGCCGCAGCCTCCACCAGGGAGCGGTGGGCGTGGTTGGGGGCAGCGACATAAACCGCGCCGAGCCCAGGGGTCGCCAGGAAAGCATCCAGGCCGGCATGGGGCTGGGCACCAAACAGGGCCGCCGCACGCTGCAACGACGCAGGGTCGGGGTCGTACAGCGCGGCCACTCGTCCGTTGGCGGACACCTGCATTGCCGGGCCGACAAAGTCCCGTGCCACCCAGCCGCAACCGGCGATGCCCCAGCCGAGCTTTGCCGCTACCATGATGCGGGCAAGTCCAACAGCTCGCGGGTCCGGGCCAGGTGGTCGGTCGCCGGGTCAGTGCCGGCCACGGCATACTCCGGACCCTCCGCGTGCATCGGATAGGTCACAAGCGGACCATACTCACGCTCGTAACGCTCGGACGGCCAACGGATCGTAGCACTGGCATATAGCGGGTTGCGGCGCAGCTTCGCACCAGGGGGCGGGACGGCCAGGCCGCCGAGCACCGGGCGTGGCGCCCCTACCCCGGCCGCCATCGCTACGGCTGGCGCACCGGCAATGGCGGCCGCGGCGCCCGGCACTGGCGCCCTGCCCTCGACCAGGGCCGCCGTCAGTTCACGGTCGTCATACAACAGCGGCGCGCCGAACAGCGCGGCATACTCTGCTGGCGCCAGGGGATCGCCGGACGACAAATTGTCCACTAGCGCATTATGCGCGTGCCCAACCAGCACGCGTCCGGCACCGGCCACACGAAGCATCTCCGCCGCGACGTGCGGCTTCTTCGGCAGGAAGTAAAAGGCGTCGTGGCAGAACACCAGGTCCGCCGCACCGTCCGCCAGAGGCCAGGGCGCAGCCGCGTCGAAGCAGACCAAGTGCGCCGTAGGTGCAACGTAGCGTCTGGCCAGCCAAAGCTTGGCGAACACGATGTCTGCGCCGCCTACGAACGGGGCCGCACGGGCAAACTCCCGCAAGTAGTGCCCGGCGCCGCATGCCAGTTCGAACACCCGGGCCGGGGTATCCCAGTGAGCCTCCGCCAGTGCCAGGCCAGACAAGAAGGTCGGATCGGACCATCGGTGCGCGAAGTAAGTGCCGACAGCGCCGAAAGCCAGCCGGTCCATCGCCTCCCGGAATGTCAACGTGCCGGCATCACGCACCACGGCCCGGCGCGCATACTCAGATGGCGGTGGAGTGCGGGCCCAGTTGTCCTGGTCGCCAAGCAGCAGCACCAATGCTGATTCCGCATCGCCAGCATCCAGTGCCGCCAAGGCTGCGTCGGCCAGGGCGCGGCGATCTGCCCTTAAGAATGGGATGCCCTCCAGCACCGGCCACCGCTCACCATCCGCCGCAAGGGAGTGCGAACCATCTGCCAGCAAGGGCCGGCCCGTAACTGGGCTGTGCAACTCCAGGGCGGTTGTCACGGCAGACCGGCGTCTTGCAAAACTGCCCGGTGAAACGCCTGGGTCGGCCCGGCATGCACCAGGTCCATGTCGTCCAGCGCCTGATCTACCGTGAAGCGCGCAACCTGGTCGTAGTGCCGCATCTGCAGCACACGGTCCATCACATCGGCAGCATGAAAGGCTTGCCCGACGGAAGTGGAGGCGTCCGGAATATGAGCTAGCGCCGCAGCCATCGTGCCGCGCAACGGCTCCGGCAAGGTCGCCAACTCCCGTGCGAACAGATGCTGCAGGATCGGCGTCAGATGTTCGCCCAGCAGAATCTCACCAGCAAAACCGCTGTCCGGCAAAGCCGCGTTATGGAGGTGATGCGCCATGCCGGCGAGGAATGCCACGGCGGGATCAGCCCCATATCGGGGCGACAGCACTGCGGCCAGCACTGCGACGACGAGGCAGTGATCGCCGTGCCCCTCAGGCGGTTCCAGCACGATGCGCGGCTTCCCGGGGCAGGTCGCGCCGGCACGGGGCTGGCGGATCAACGCCTCAGCGAAGGCAGGCGCCGGACCGGATCGGTAGGCTTGGCCGAGCTGCGGGCGCAGCAGGCGGCACAGGCCGGCGTCCACCGGTCCAGCCACCTCGTCGAAGGAACGCTCCAAAATCAGAGTTGCGGCAGAGTCCTCGACCCTGGCAGAGATCAGAACCTCCCGGTTTACACCCCCCAAGCGAGCCGCGGCGAGAGCATCGCCTGTGGTTTGCATTGCCACTTCATCCGGGTCTTGCCCTGCCAACAGCGCCGCCCAGCCACGCCGGAACATACGGCTGGCCAAGCTGTCCGGGCTTGACGCATCCCGGACACGCTTCAGGTCGCACAACTCAACCGCAAGCGGGACGAGGTTGGCAAATCCGGCCTGCTGGGAGGCAACGTTCCGCACTATACTGGTAACAACAGTCACCCGCTTTGACCCCTAGAACATTGTCACTGCGAAGAATACAACTACACGGCAACGTAAAACCGCTGGCATGATGCCAGCGGTTCCTGGTTTCCTGCGCTATAAACCGCTCGCAGGGACGGGTGGATGGCGGACAACGGCGTCAATCCAAGAAGCGGCTGACTTTTAATGCGCGAGCCAGTCCAGCAAAACTCGTTCCTGCACCGGGAAGCTGTGCTCCTCCCGCTTGCCGGCCGGCGTCATCGGCGCCTTGAAGAACAAGCCAAGCTGCTCCTGGATGCCGCCCTCGCCGCGCTGGCGCGCCAGGTCCAGGACACGGGCGATCTCAATCACCAATGGCGCGGCCAGAATGCTGTCGCGGCATAGGAAATTAACCTTGATTTGCATTTTCTGGCCAAGAAAGCCGACGAGATCGATATTATCCCAAGCTTCCTTGTTGTCGCCGCGAGGCTTGTAGTACCGGATGTCCACGAGATGGTCCTCAACCGGGTAGCCAAGGATATCATCCAGCACGGACCCCTTGGTGTTCAGCTTGCTCTGCAAGCTGTCCTTGTTGTTCAGCGCCAGGCCGTCGCGGTTGCCCAGGATGTTGGTGCTGAACCAGCCCTCGACATACAGGCTGCGGCTGCGGAAGGCCGGAGCCAGTACGGTCTTGATGAAGGTCTGGCCAGTCTTGCCGTCCTTGCCGGCGACCGGGACGTTGCGCCGGGTGGCCAACGCGGTCAACGCCGGCACGTCGGCGGCAAGACTTGGGGTGAAGTTGCCGTAAGGCACGCCCTCAACGATGGAGGCATAGGCATAAAGCATGGCCGGGCTGATCGCCGGGTCGCTGCTGTCCAGGCCCTTTTCGAACCCCTCGACCGTGTGCAGCGCAGCGGCGCCCTGGTCGGGCCAGCGCTCGACGGAGGCGAGGTTGATCATCACCAGGTTCTCGACACCCGAGTTTTCGCGATAGCGGCGGATGTCGTCACGAATGCGGTCCACCGCCTCGCGATGCGACCCGGCGGCGACCTTGTTGGCGCCGTCCACATTTTTGCAGAAATCAACGCTGCCAACCGCGGGCCACGGCTTCATGCCGGACAGGGCCGGATTGACCATGTCGGCCTGGTCGCGATCCAGCACGCGATGCTCGCGCACGGCGCTGCTTAGATCCTCGCCATGCAGGTCCCATCCGGCGAAGTGCAGGTTGCGGTAGGCTGCGATCCCTGCCGCGCCGACGCCTGCCAACGGAAGCCCCGCCATGTCGTTCGACCCGGCGCGCAGCATCTCGATCCCTGCTGCTGCCGTGGTGGCGACGGCGCCGCCAAGGCCCACCACAAGCACACCCACACGTCGTCCAGTGGTGGACACGTCCAGACCGGTATCCGGCATCAGGATTTCTCTCGTTCGTTAAAAGCCGCACAAAGGCCGCGGCATGCGGAAGGAAATGGACACATAGGCTCCGAACCGCTCAAGATAAGACAGTCCGTTTTAGTGCTGGCAACCCAACCTTGTTCACAGGGGCGTGATCTCATAAGGAGCCCGACTGCTTGCAGATACAAGTGGGCGCGGGGTGTGGCGGGAATTGGGCAGGCCCCGGGCGGTGCTGTGACATTAGACTTGCTGTCCGCGCGAGCGGTCCGCATCACGCATATCAGTCCCGCGCACACCGTCTTCCGGATCATCGTCAGACAGCCCGTCCATGTTCACCGAGTGGTCGCCGCCGGCCTCCAGCACTTCCTTCTCCCGTGGCCCTGCCGTGCGGTCCACGACATAGACGTCCGGCAATCCCTCGCTGTCGGCAACACGTTTCGCCGCCTCGATAGCTTCGTCCAGCGGCATCGGCGTGCCGTCCGGGCGCATCGGACGCACGGACTCGCCACGCCCGGGTGCGCCGGTCAGAAGGATCTCGGTATGGGTATGGCGCGGGTCGTCCTCATCGAGGCGGTGCATTACGATGACCCGGCGCCCACCATCCGGCATGGGGTCGTGCGGGTCTAGCTGTCGGACTGCGGCCATTTTGAGGGTTCCTCCCTTGGCGTTCGTGCCTTAACGGTGCAGGGGCCAGGGGGTTCATTCCCGCCGCCACCCCCTTCCGAAACCCGTACTGCCGGCAGGGCGTTGCCATCGGATGACCTGGGCGTGAAGCCAGGAGCAGGGAACACCTTACCATGTCCGGCACGACGTCCACCCCCATGCCATCTGCCTCCACAATCGAGAGCCAGACGATCGGCCTGTTCCTCCGCCGGATGATGCCCCTGCTCGGCCTGATGTATCTCATCGCCTACGTTGACCGGCAGAACGTCAGCTTTGCCAAGCTGCAGATGCTGGACAGCCTGGGCATGACCGAAGCCGCATACGGCCTCGGCGCCTCCCTGTTCTTCATCGGTTACTTCCTGTTCGAGGTGCCGAGCAACCTGGCCTTGGGCAAAGTCGGCGCCCGCCGCTGGTTTGCACGCATCATGGTGACCTGGGGCCTGGTAACGACGGCGTTGGCCTACACGACGGGGCCGGTGATGTTCTACATCCTGCGTTTCCTGCTAGGCGCGTGTGAGGCCGGGTTCTTCCCTGGGGTCCTGTATCTGTTGACGGTATGGGTGCCATTCGGGCACCGGGGGCGCATGGTGGGCTGGTTCATGATCGCCTCCGTCATCGCCAACGCTGTCGGGGCGCCGATCTGCGGCAGCCTGCTAGACCTAGACGGCACCCTCGGCCTCCACGGCTGGCAATGGGTGTTCCTGGCGACCGGAGTGCCAGCGGTGCTGATGGGTGTCGCCACCTGGTTCCTGCTGCCGGACGGGCCGGAAACGGCAAGTTTTCTAAACCCGGCGCAGCGCACTTGGCTACGCGACACGATCGCGCGGGAGGACCAGGCCGGCGGCAAGGTCGCCCATGCCAACCCGTTGACGGCGCTAACCGATGGACGTGTGCTGCTGCTGGCGTTCACCTTCGTGGGCTTTCCACTTGCGGCCTATGGCCTCAGCTACTGGCTGCCCACGGTGGTCAAGGGATTTGGGGTCAGCAACACCGTGAACGGCTTCATCAATGTGCTGCCCTGGCTGGTGACTGGCGTAGCCCTGTGGTGGCTGCCCCGGCACAGCGAACGCACGGGGGATAAGACCTGGCATATCGTACTGCCGGTCGCACTGGGTGCGGTCTGCCTTGTGGGCAGCGTGATGGTGTCCGGCAGCACCGGCGGGGACAACGCGTTGCGCTTCGCGCTGCTGTGCGTTGCGGCGGCGTGCATTTTTTCCGCGCAGCCGATTTTCTGGACGCTACCAAGCAGCTTCCTGCGCGGCAGCAGTGCGGCGGCGGGTCTGGCGGTCATCAATGCGACGGGCAACCTGGGCGGGTTCGTGGCTCAGAACGTGGTGCCGCTCATCAAGGACCGCACAGGGAACGACCTGACGCCGATGTTGTTCCTGGCGGGGTGCCTGACGGTCGCCGGGCTGATGGTGTTCGTGGTGCAGGGCTTGCTGGGACGCACGTCCCACGCAGCGGCGCCTGCCGAATAAGAAAAGGAGTAGCAGCATGGATGACGGTTTGAGGCAGGGCGACGGGATCGCCGGCAAGCACGGCGCAGCGAGGGCGTTGGCGGAGCAGGCACTGGCGGCGCAGGCCCGTGGCGACGAGGATGAGGCCGACCGGCTGTTTGCCGAGGCGGACAAGGCGGATCCGGATGCCGTCATCGCCGTGCTGCAGGAGCGTGGCGGCGCCCAGTTCCGGAGCCGGACGGACATGGCGCCGCAGGATGACGACGAGATCGCAGCGATGTCGCGCACGGTGGAGCCGGGGTCGGACGCGCCGTCCCGGGCCGGAGTGTCAGGCCGTGGAAGCGGCGCAGACAACCAAGGCGGCTGATGACCAGCCTGCCCCCGGGATGGCTTGAGATCAGGGTGGGACGGAACGCCAGTGCTGTTAAGCTGAGCCGTTTGCCCTCCTGGACTCCGAACCGGTAGCCATACGGCAACTTTGGATGGTCGGCACTGGCGTAGCTCGCTAGGCTGTTCGAACGACGCCGTCATCTGCGCGAACGGCCGAGCCAGCGGCAACCGGAATGGGCGATCTGGTCAGTCGCTGACATGGCTAGGCGCGCCGGTATGGCGGGTGTCACATTCGCCTCGCAGCATGAAAAGTCCAGGGTAATACGATCGTAGTCCGTCATGGTTGGAAGCGAAGTTTCTGGGCCAGTCGTTCCGGTTGCGGTAGGCTGCTCTCTATGGATAGGCGATGCTTCCTGAAGGGCATTGCAGGCGTGCCGCTGACAACCGGACTATATGCCGGGTCAGCCAGTCCCGCATCTGCCCAGCCGAAGAGCCAACTGGCGCGACTCGGCCGGGTACGGCCTGGCGAGTCGGGATGGCCTGACCCCAAGACTTGGGCACGGCTGAACGAACAGGTGGGCGGTCGGCTGCTGCATCCCGGCCCAGCTTTGGAAGACTGCCATCGTGAGTCTGATGGTCTGGCCTGCCGCGACCTGTTCCGCGAACTTAAGAACCCCTACTTCATCGGCGACGACCCTAGGCTAACCCAAACCTGCGGCTGGGTCGGTGCCTGGACAGCGCAGCCGAGTGTCTATGTGGTGGCTGCCTCCAATGCGCAGGACGTTGCCGCAGCGGTCAATTTTGCCCGCGAGCATCAGCTCCGCCTGGTGGTGAGAGGCGGCGGGCACAGCTACCTCGGCACATCCAGCGCCCCAGACTCATTGATGGTTTGGACCCGGGCGATGAACCAGGCCATCTTGCATGACGCCTTCGTTCCGAGTGGGTGCAGCGATACATCCGGACCGGCTGTGACCCTAGGCGCTGGAGTGATTTGGATGCACGCCTATGATACCGTGACCACGCGGGGCGGCCGCTTCGTACAAGGCGGCGGGTGCGGAACGGTCGGAGTGGCTGGGCTGGTGCTGGGCGGCGGGTTCGGCTCCTTCTCCAGGGCTTACGGCACAGCCGCGGCCAGCCTGCTCGAGGCCGAGGTCGTGACTGCTGACGGGGCCGTGCGCGTCGTCAACGCTTGCACCAACGCGGACCTGTTCTGGGCGCTGAAGGGCGGCGGCGGCGGCAGCCTGGGCGTGGTCACGCGCGTAACCCTCCGGACGCACGACCTCCCGGCATTTTTCGGCGTCGTGGGCATGACGGTCCAGGCTGCATCCGACGATGCATACCGCCGGCTGATGGGGCGTTTTACGAGGTTCTATGCCGAAAGCCTCAACAATCCTCATTGGGGCGAGATCGTCACCCTGCGCCGTAGCAACCGGATGCAGGTGAACATGGTATCCCAAGGTTTGGACCAGGCGGAGGCAGAGACTATTTGGCAACCGTTCCTGGCCTGGCTGGCGGAGGCGCCGGACGAGTTCCGATTCCTCAGGCCTCCCGAGATCGTTGCCTTTCCCTCGCGCAAGGCATGGGACCCTGCGTTCCTGATGCTGCATCCCGGCACGGTGCTGGCCGACGACCGCCCTGGCGCCCCAGCTGGCAACATCTTCTGGACGGCAAACCGCGCCGAAGCCGGGCACGTGCTCTATGGCTTCGAGTCGCTCTGGCTGCCCGACGTGCTGCTTCAGCCAAGCCGGCAAGACGAGCTGGCCGGGGCGCTATTCGCAGCCAGCCGGCAGTGGACCGTGGAGCTGCATTTCCAGAAGGGCCTGTCCGGCAGCGCCCCGGCGGCACGGGCGGCAGTGGCGGACACCGCGATGAACCCGGCAGTGCTGGACGCCTTTGCCTTGGCGATCATCGCAAGCGAGGGTCCGCCGGGCTTTCCTGGCCTGGCCGGGCACGAGCCGGATGCCGCCGCGGCACGCCGGGATGCCGCCCAGATCGGCAAGGCCATGGCGGAGCTACGGCGGGTGGCGCCCGGTGGCGGCGCCTACGTGGCGGAATGCGACTTCTTCCAGGCGGCGTGGCAAGAGGCGTGCTGGGGCCGGAACTACCCCGGGCTGCTGGAGGTGAAGCGGCGCTACGATCCGGACGGCCTGTTCTGCGTCCATCACGGGATCGGCAGTGAGGACTGGAGTCCCGACGGGTTTACTCGTATGGCCCAACAGTAGGACGCTTGCGGCCGCAGTTCCGGCAATGCGAACGCCCAGATGCGGTCTCGGAACGGATCGGCGGGCATTGAATCTGCTGGACCCGGCCTGCATATCGCTGCCGCCATTTCCAACCCGGAGCCTGCCTATATGAGCGACGCACCTGCCGATCAGACCGCCCCCATCCCCAAGCACCCCACTCCTGAACGTCATGAGTTCAGCGCCGAGGTTGGACGCCTGCTCGACCTCGTCGTCCACTCCCTGTACTCCGAGCGCGAGATATTCCTGCGCGAGCTGGTCGCCAACGCCGCCGATGCTACCGACCGCCGCCGGTTCGAGGCGCTGACCGACCCGGCCCTAGCCCAGCCCGGCGACGCAAAGGTCCGCATCATTCCTGACAAGGCCGCCCGCACCATCACCATCGCCGATGACGGCATCGGCATGAGCAAGCACGAGCTGGCCGAGAACCTCGGCACCATCGCCCGGTCCGGCACCCGCGTGTTCGGCGCCGAGGCGGCCAAGGCGAAGCCGGATGAGAAGGTCGAGCTGATCGGCCAGTTTGGCGTCGGCTTCTATAGCGCGTTCATGGTGGCCGACCGGGTGGAAGCGACCAGCCGCCGCGCAGGGTCGGATGAGGCATGGACCTGGGCCAGCGAGGGTGCCGGCGCCTACACCCTGTCCCCCGCCGAGCGCGACCGGCCCGGCACCACGATCACCCTGCATATGAAGGGGGATGCCGACGAGTTCCTGGAGCCGGTCCGGCTGCAAACCATCGTCAAGAAGTGGGCCGACCACATCACCGTCCCCATCACCATTGCCGAGGAGGGCGAGGACAAGCCCGCCAACGAGGGCACCGCCCTATGGCGCAAGTCCAAGTCGGAAGTGACTGAGGAGCAGTACAAGGACTTCTACCGCCACCTCGGCAACATCTTCGACGACCCCTGGGCTACCCTGCACTGGCGTGCGGAGGGCGCGCTGGAGTTTTCGGCCCTGCTGTTCGTGCCGGGGATGAAGCCGTTCGACGCCGTGGAAGGCCCGCGGGAAAGCCGGGTGCGCCTGCACGTCCGCCGCATGTTCATCACCGATGAGGCCGGGTTGCTGCCGCCTTGGCTGCGCTTCGTGCAGGGCGTGGTGGACACCGAGGACCTGCCTCTGAACGTCAGCCGCGAGATGCTGCAGGCGACCCCGGTGCTGGCCCGCATCCGCAAGGCCGTCACCGGGCGCGTGATGAGCGAGTTGAAGTCGCGTGCCAAGGACGAGGCCGACTTTGCCAAGCTGTGGGAGAACTTCGGCCCCGTGCTGAAGGAGGGGGTCTGGGAAGACAGCGAGCACCGCAAGGAGATCGCCGGGCTGATGCGGGTGCGGTCCTCCACGCAGGAGGGGCTGGTGGGCCTGGACGCCTACGTGTCCCGCATGAGGCCGGGCCAGGAGGCGATCTACTTCCTGACCGGCGACGATGCCGAGGCGATGGCGAAGTCACCTCAGTTGGAGGGCTTCGGCGCCAGAGGTGTCGAGGTGCTGTTGCTGACTGACCCGGTGGATAGCTTCTGGCCGGAGCGGCTGCACGACTGGGACGGCAAGCCGCTGCGCAGCGTAACCGCCGGCATCGCCGACCTGTCGAAGATCGAAGCGACGGCTCAGCCAGAAGGGGACGCGGCAGATGTCGCCAAGCTGCTGCCCGCCTTGCAGGCTGCGCTGGGCGATGCAGTCAAGGAAGTCCGTGCGACCGACCGGCTGGTGGACAGCGCCGTGGTGCTGGCGGCGGGCGGCTACGGCCCTGACCTGCAGATGCAGCGTCTGATGCGCCGCCATGGCAAGTCGGGCTTCGGCGGCGCGGTGCTGGAGGTGAACCCGCGCCATCCGCTGATCCGCTCGCTCGCTGCCCGCGCCGATGCGGACGGTGACGTGACGGAGGCCGCGCACACCCTACTGGACCTGGCCCGCGTGCAGGACGGCGACATGCCGACGGACCCGGCCGCCTTCGCGCGCCGGATCACTGCGGCTCTGGCAGCAATGGGTTAAGCTTCCTGCTCCCTCTCCCTCCGGGAGAGGGTT
>CAXTOB010000113.1:0-4555 GCA_964245505.1 uncultured Acetobacteraceae bacterium
TCCTTGACAGAAAATCGCCCGTAAAAACGTCAAATCAACGCTGACAAAGCACTAGTGCAGCGTCAGCACTGATGAGACGTGTTTACGCACTGCAACGCTCGGGCCAAAGCCGGTGGCTGTACTTATCAAATCAGGAATGATAGGGCACTAGCCGGTGCGAACGCCAAATAGTACTGCAGCGCCGATCAGCGCCGCAGTGACAGCGACACACCGACAACCTGGCAGGGCGTGCGTTCAACCGGCATTCCTGCCAGTCTGCCGCCATGCTCCAGATCCTGTTGACCCATACGCCGCACATGCTCGCAAACTACTATGGGGACCGCGCCCTAGCTGGCCTCCGCAGCCATGGCGAGGTGCGGCTGAACCCGCATGGCCGGGTGCTGGACAGCACGGACGCCCTGGTGAACGCCGCGGCCGGGGCAGACGTGATCGTCGCCGACCGCCAGGTGCCGCTGCCGGCGGAGGTGTTCGCCGCCCTACCCAGCCTGAAGGCGGTATGCCGGGTCGCGGTGGATGTCAGCACGATCGACGTGGAGGCCGCATCACGGCACGGCGTGCTGGTGACGCGGGCGACGCCGGGCTTCGTGCCGGCAGTGGCGGAGCTGGCGTTGGGCTTCATGGTGGACCTGGGCCGCAACGTGTCGCGCGCCGTGGTGGACTATCGCGCCGGCCTGGACCCGGTGCCGCGGATGGGCCGGCAGTTGGCGGGCGCGACGCTAGGGATCATCGGCTATGGCGCGATTGGCCGGCGGCTGGCGCCGTTGGCCGTGGCGCTCGACATGCAGGTGCTGGTGGCCGATCCCTATGTCACGGTGGACGGCCCGGGGCTGCGGCAGGTCGCATTGGAAGAGCTGCTGACCCGCTCCGACTTCGTGGTCTGCCTGGCGCTGGCCACCGCCGAGACCGAGAACCTGATGAACGCCGCCGCCTTTGCCCGCATGAAGCGCGGCGCCTACTTTATCAACCTGTCCCGCGGCGGGCTGGTGGACGAGGCGGCGCTGCGGGACGCGCTGGACGCGGGTCATCTGGGCGGCGCCGCGTTGGATGTGGGCCGGGCACAGGACCAGAAGCCATCCCTCATGCTGTCGGGCCGCCCCGACGTGATCGCGACGCCGCATATCGCCGGGCTGACGCCGGAGGCTGCGGAGCATCAGGCGTTCGACACGGTCCGGCAGGTGGCGGCGCTGGCGCAGGGCCGGATTCCGGATGGTGCGTTGAACCCGGACCGGGCGACCCGGCTGGGCAGCGCGGGCCACAGGGGCAGCCAGGCTGCGCAGCCCGCATGAGCTTCCAGGATTCAGCCAGTCCGCCCAATTCCCTAATAAATGAGCGGCCGTGGTGGAAGGCAGACCTTTGGCTCAGCTCGAAGGGCGGTGAAAACGCTCGCGCGGTATCTCGGCAATTGCAGTTATCTCGACCAGCAGATCGGGGTGGTATAGCCGCTCAACTTGAATAGTCGTTGTCACCGGGAACGGCGCGGCAAAGAACTGCCTGCGTATGTCGCCCGTGCTCATGAATTGCTCGATATCGGTAGCATAGTGAACAAGAGAGGCGACATCACTCATATCGCCGCCCATGCTCACGAGTACGCTTCGAATATTTTCAAGCACTTTCGAGACTTGAGCACGCATGTCTCCGACGCCGACAATCTGCCCTTTGAGATCGAGGGAGACTTGGCCCTTCAAGTGGACAATCTGACCATCACCCTGAACCACGACCATCGAGAACGGCCCGAATGGGTGCCAAACACCAACTGAGTCAACAGCATCCACCATTGGCAACCTCCGACGTCCGGTTATGCGAGATGCATCAACGCTGCCCCGCTACTACGCCGAACGCCACCGGAAGGCTGCGTAGGTCCGCCATGGGCCGGTAGAGTCGGTCAAGAACGCTGCTGGCCTCGCTCCATGCACCCGGTTAACCTACAGCCGCGCCCACATTACCATCGAATCGGTGAACCGGCCCATTCCGCCGCGCAGTCCAACCCTGTCGCCAGCATCATGGCCAGCCACCACCGGAATCCGAGTCGGCAGTATCCCAACCTCAGGCACCTCGAAATGAAGCATCGTGTAGATGCCGACATACTCGGCGCCGACAAGATGCTGGTCCCGGCAGGCAGCACGGCCACCGCGCAACGGTGCAGCCAGCGCTCCGG
The DNA here is from genome assembly GCA_964245505.1 of uncultured Acetobacteraceae bacterium. Classification (GTDB taxonomy): domain Bacteria; phylum Pseudomonadota; class Alphaproteobacteria; order Acetobacterales; family Acetobacteraceae; genus DASWOJ01. The sequence continues at coordinate 2,156 of CAXTOB010000113.1, forward strand.
TTAGAAGAACGACACCAGGGCGACACCCGCGATGGCCATTGCTGCACCAAGCAGGCGAGGCCAGCTTGCCTCTCGCATTGACAAGCCCATCAGCCCGTTCGCGTCGAGCACGATCGAGAGCACCACGGCGACCACCAGCACCGTCACGGTGAACGCCGCCGAGCCCATCTTCTGCGTGCTGACCGCCGCCGCCAGCGTGAACGTCAACTGGCATAACCCGCCCACGAACGCCCACCAGGGTATGGTCCGGAGCGGACCGAAACCCGGGAGCAACACGCCCGACACCATGGCGATCCCGGTGCACACCAGCAGGCCGGCAACGGCGACCGCATAGACCACCACCGCCGATATCAGCGGCTGGCCCAGGCCCTTGTTGAGCGCCGCGTTGGCCGCGGACTGCAGCGGGTTGCTGAGGCCGGCGAGGAACGCCAAGCCGAAGAACAATGCTTGCATTGACGTTGTCCTCAGTCCTGCAGGGCCGGGCCGCGGAACGCGTCGAGGCGCCCGACCGGCGGCAAGGTCACCGGCTGTCCCGTGCGGCTCGATTCGTAGATGGCCTCCATGACGACATGGTCCTGAACGCCCTCCTCACCGGGAGTGCGGGGCTGACGGCCAGTCAGCACGCACGCCGCAAAATGGTCGATCTCAAGCGTGAACTGGTTCTTGGCCGGGATGGCCGGGCTCTCGATAGCCTCCTCGTCACCGACCCGCCGGGCAATCCGCAGCGACTGCCCACGATAGGCGAAGGCATTCGCGACATCGAGCCAAGCCTCGCCAAGCCGGACACGCATATCCTTCGACTCATGGGCCGTGTAGCTGCTGGAGCACTGCGCGATCGCACCCGATGGAAACCGCAGCATGAACGCGATCGTGTCCTCCACGCTGGCAAATCGCTCATCGCCAGGCGGATTCCAGACCCGGGCAAACACCTCGGCAGGCTCCTCGCCGGTATAAGCGCGCGCGCCGTTCAGGCAATACAGGCCGATGTCCGGCAACGCCCCGCCACCGGCCAGCGCACCCTTCATCCGCCACTGGTCGGCCGGACCTTGCACCTGGGTGTTGCACGCCTCGATGATGCGCACGGTGCCGTATTGGCCTGACCGCACCAACTCGATGGCGCGGCGGTTATACGGCTCGTACTGGCACCGGTAGGCGATCATCAGCTTCACGCCCGCAGCCTCGCAGGCTGCCACCATCACCCTAGCCTCGGCCGAGCTGGTCGCCATCGGCTTCTCGCAGAGAACATGCTTGCCGGCACCTGCCGCGGCGGTGACGTGCTCGCGATGCAATGCATTCGGCGTCACGACATACACCGCAGCCACCTGGTCATTCTCAGCCAGCCGGTGCCAATCATCATAGCTATAGACGCTGCTTTGCGGGACCCCATACTGCGCCGCGACGACCCGGGCCTTATCCGGCGTGTTCGAGACGAGTGCGGTGATCCTCGCCCGCTTGGCCTCGCCGAACGCCGGCATGATCTGTTCGAGGCTGAGGCGCCCGAGCCCCGCAATCGCAAATCCCACACGTTCGCCCGGCGGCATATAATCCGCGAGCGGCGGGGAAGGCCGGTCCGCCTCGCCTTTCCACTCGGGGAAGACCACGCCGCCACCTTCAACCCGGCCGACGTCGATCCTGCTTGGCTTGGTGTCGCTCATGCCGCTCTCCACAGGCTTGCAGAGGGATCAACGAGCCGGACGCACCGCCGTTTGGGCAGGGCGGCACGATTGAACTGAATGTGCAGGAAGCGCGCTCGCTGCCGTGCCCGGGTATGTCCGTCATTCCAAGCCGCACCTGCTGTTTTTGGCCCAACCCGGCCTGTGCTGCCGGCCATCGCGGCCATCCGCGTCAGGTCAGTTAGGGCCAGCCAACAACGCTAGGGCATGTCCGATCCAAACAACTCCATTTGGGCAGGGCAAACACTCGCGAAAACAAGAGTAGTGGGTCGTCATTGCTAATGTGATAGGCGCAGGTTGCCTGTTCTGATCCGCACTCGGCAGGATCAGGACGCCTCACAACAGTGCTGACAGCGCAGTAAAGTCTATTTGGCGTCTCCACTTGAACCAAACGTGCGTTAGTGCCCCATCATTCCTGATTTGATAAGTATAGCCGCCAGCTTTGGCCCGAACGTTGCAGTGCGCAAACATGTCACGTCAGTGCTGACGCTGCACTGGTGATCTCGCGGCATGCACCCAATCAGCCCGCAACCGCCCTCCCATCCCCATCGAACCGATGAACCCGGCCATCGCGCGGCGTAAGCCCAACCCTATCGCCGACATCATGGCTGACCTCGCCAGGAATCCGCGCCGTCAGCATCCCCACTCCAGGGACCTCGACATAAAGCATGGTGTCGGCCCCAAGGTGCTCGGCGTGCGACACAACCCCGGTCCAGGCGCCCTCCCC
>CAXTOB010000113.1:4565-15023 GCA_964245505.1 uncultured Acetobacteraceae bacterium
ACGAACTCCGAGGCGGACATCTGGAAGAACGGGACGCCGGCCTCCCCGGCCACGTCCAGGTGTTCCGGACGCACTCCGACGGTCGCGGCGCCGACCCGGGCCGCCGCCTCCCCACCAATAAAGTTCATCGTCGGCGAGCCGATGAAGCCCGCCACGAACAGGTTGGCCGGACGCGCATACAGCTCCAGCGGACGCCCAGCCTGCTCCACCGCGCCGCCGTTCATCACCACCATCTTGTCGGCAAGCGTCATCGCCTCGACCTGGTCGTGCGTGACATACACCATCGTCGCCCCGAGCTGCCGGTGCAGCTTGGCGATCTCGACCCGCGTACCCGCACGCAGCGCGGCGTCAAGGTTCGACAGCGGCTCATCAAACAGGAACAGGCTAGGCTGCCGCACGATGGCCCGGCCGATCGCCACCCGCTGCCGCTGCCCGCCCGAAAGCTCCGCCGGCCGCCGGTCCAGCAGGGCATCGAGCCGCAGCAGCCCAGACGCCACCGCAACCCGGCGCTTGATGTCCGCCGCCGCCACACCCTCCTGCTGCAGCGCCAGGCCCATGTTCCGCGCCACCGTCAAATGCGGATAAAGCGCGTAGCTTTGAAACACCATGGCAATGCCGCGCTTGGCCGGCGGCACGCCGTTCATTAGCCGCCCGTCGATCCGCACGTCGCCGGAGGTCTGCTCGTCCAGTCCGGCGATGATCCGCAGCAGCGTTGACTTGCCGCAGCCCGAGGGTCCGACGAACACCACGAACTCGCCAGCAGCCACTTCAAGCTCCACACCCTTCAGCACGTCAACCGCGCCGAAACTCTTGCGCACCGCCGAAAGCGTCAACGACCCCATGCGCCGGTCCTCACAGGTCCACCGCGCGGCGCTCACGCATCGAGCGCTCTGCCGCCAGCACCACGGCCAGCGAGCGGACCGCATCTTCCATATGGCGGCCCAAGTCCCGGTCATTCCGGATGGCATCAAGCACGAACGCCTGCTCCCGCTCGCACAGCGCCTGGTGACCCGGCTCGTCAGCCATGGACAGCATCTCGTCCACCGCCAGGAACGCTCCATCCGGCCCGGTATCCGCACGATGCAGGCGGATGCGCGCGGTCTTGGTATGCGTCTCCACGTCCGCCGACCCAGCAGCTTCGTCCATGACGATCGAGACCGATCCCCGCGGCCCCATCACGTCCTTCACGAAGTAGGCAGTCTCCGAAATCATCGGCCCCCAGCCGGCCTCGTACCAGCCAACCGACCCGTCGGCGAACAGCACCTGCAGGTGCCCATAGTTCACCTGGTCCGGCGCAATCTCCGGCGACAGCCGCACCCCCATGCCGCGGACCTGCACCGGCGGGCTGTCGGTGATCTGCAGCATCACGTCGAGGTAATGGACACCGCAGTCCACCACCGGGCTAGTGCTGTCCATCAGCCGCTTATGGATCGCCCAGGCAGCGCCGGAGGACTGCTGGTTCAGGTTCATCCGCATGACGAACGGCGGGCCGAGCTGCCGGGCCCTTTGGATGAACTCGATCCAACTGGGATGGTGGCGCAGGATGTAGCCGACCACCAACTTGCGCCCGGTACGCCGGGCCGCGGCCACGACGCGCTCGGCCTCCGCGACGGTGGGCGCGAGCGGTTTCTCTACAAAAACGTCGGCGCCGGCCTCCATGGCGGCAATGGCATAGGCGGAATGGCTGTCGGTATAGGTGTTCACCGACACAAGCCCGGGCCGCAACGCCAGCCCGGCCTCGAAACCCGGCAGGACGGGATAACCCTGCAACTCCTCCGGGAGCGCGACGGGCGAGCGGTTCACGAGGCCGATGATCTCGAAGCCGGGGTTGCGGTAATAGGCCAGCGCATGGCTCAGCCCCATCTGGCCCAGCCCGACGACCAGGGTGCGCAGCCGGGTCACTTCACCGCCCCCGCGGTAATGCCGCGGATCAACTGCCGGGAGAACAGCAGATACAGCACCAGCACCGGCAGCACCGCCAGGGTCAGCGCCGCCAGCACGGCGTTCCAATTGGTGACGAACTGGCCGATGAACGCCTGCGCGCCCAGCGTCACCGTCCGCGTCGCCTCGCCCGGCGCCACGATCAACGGAAACCACAGGTCGTTCCAAATTGGGATCATAGTAAACACGGCGACCGTCGCAACCGCCGGGCGCACCAGCGGCAGCACGAGGCGGAAAAAGATCGTATATTCCGACAGTCCGTCGATCCGCCCGGCGTCCTTCAAGTCCTTCGACACCCCCTGCATGAACTCGCCGAGGATGAATACGGCAATCGGCAGGCCCTGCGCCGTATAGATCAGAATCAGCGCCAAGTGCGTGTTCACCAGGTCCGCCGCGACCATGATGTTCAGGATCGCCACCGTCCCCAGGCGGATCGGCACCATGATGCCGAGCGCCAAAAACAGCCCGAGCACGCGGTTGCCACGAAACCGGTACTCACTCAACGCAAAGGCCGCCATGGCGCCAAACAGCAGCACCGCCGCCAGCGACCCCACCGTCACGATCAGGCTATTGCCGAAGTAACGCGTGAACGCGCCCTGCCCCAGCACCGTCCGGTAGCCGATCATGTCGAACGTCGCAGGTCCCGGCAGGCTCAGTGGCACCCCGAAGATGCCCGCCCGCGACTTGACCGAGTTCATCACCACGAGCAGCACCGGCCCGAGGCACAGCGCGGTATACAGCAGCAGCACCAGGTGGACCGCCCCCCTGCGCAGCGGCAGGGCGCGCGCCAGGCGCAAGGTCCCGCTCACGGTTGGGCGCTCACTGTGGCCCGCTCACAGTTGGTAACGCCGCATCCGCGACTGGATGCCGAACAGGTAGGCCGACACCCCCGCCAGGATGATCAGGAACATCATCGTCGCGATGGCCGCGCCCATGTTGGCATCGCCAAGCTGTAGCTGGTTGCCGAAGAAGGTGCGGAACAGGAAGGTGCCCAGGATGTCGGTGGCGAAGTTCGGCCCGGCATTCGCGCCGTTCACCGTGTAGATTAGGTCGAAGGCGTTGAAGTTGCCGACGAAGGTCAGGATGGAACAGATGCCGATCGTCGGCCAGATCAGCGGCAGCTTAACCTTCCAGAACTGCGAAAAACCAGTGATCCCGTCAATCTCCGCGGCCTCGATCAGCTCATGCGGGATGGCCAGCATCGCCGCGTAGATCAGCATCATCGGGATGCCCACGTATTGCCAGACGGAGATCAAGGCGAGCGTGGTGAGCGCAGTCGCCTCCTGTCCCAGCCACGGGTGAAACCACCCGCGCAGCCCGACCGCGCCCAGCAGCGTCGGCGCCACGCCCCAAAGCGGGCTGAGGATCAGCTTCCAGGTGAAGCCGACGACTACGAAGGACAGCATGGTCGGCAGGAAGAACGCCGTCCGGTAGAACGCGGCCCCGCGCAGCCGTGGCAACGACAGCAGCGCCGCCAGTGCAATCCCAACCGGGTTCTGCAGCACAATGTGGAAGGCGAAGAAGTAGAAGTTGTGGCGCAGCGCCGCCCAGAAATGCTCCGACCACCTGGGATCGGCCAGCAGCACGCGGAAGTTGTCGAGGCCAACGAACACCGGCGCATGCTCGACGCTGCGATACAGCGCGAGCCGCAGCGTGTCGGCCAGCGGCACGATCATCAGGGCGGTATAGACCAGCAGGGCCGGCGCCAGGAACACCGCGATGTGCCAGCGCCGGGCACGGGCCGGCGCCGCCTCACTTGCCGCCGCGACCGGCAGCAGGGGCACATCGGCTGCAAGCCGCTCACCCCCGGCCATGTGCGGCCCTATCTCTGCCATCCCCCCGGCCTACCATCCCCACAACCGGGCATCCCCCGGCCTGGCATCACCTGGCCTGCCATCACCGGCCCACACCGCCCCGTTCCGGCAGCGGACGCGCTGCCGGCAGCTACTTCCCCGGCTTGTACCAGCTATCCAGGCCCTTCTGCAGCTTCTGCGCCGCCTGCTCCGGCGTCTCGGTGCCGTTGATCACGTTGGCCGACTCCACCCAAACCTCGTTCTCAAGGTTCGGCGTGCCGCGCGACAGCATCTGGTAAGTCGAGCGCATGGTGGACTTGCACTCCTGCCGGAACGCCAGGAACTGCTGGGCCAGCGGGTTCGTGACCGGCACCGTCTGCGTCTGCATGCTGTAGAAGCCCGGCAGCGAATCCGAATACACCTTGGCAAATTCAGGCGACGCCACCCAAGCCAGGAATGCCTTGGCCGCATCGGCGTTCTTGCCATGCGCGTTCATGCCAAAGGCAATATCCGGATGGTCGGACACATAGCACGGATCGCCCGCCTTCGGCACCGGCGGGGGAAACGCGCCCATCTTGAACTGCGCCTGGCTTTCGAACTGCGCGATCTCCCAGGACCCCGCCGGATAGATCGCCGCCCGGCCCAGGGTGAACAGGTTCTGGCTGTCCGGATACGACTGCGCCTTATACCCGTCGCCGAGATACGGCCCCCACTTGGCCAACTCCTGCAGCGGCGCCACAAACGCCGGGTCGGTCAGCTTTGCCGAGCCGTTGATGAGCGCCTTGCGCCCTTCCTCACCGTGCCAGTAGTTCGGGCCGATGTTCTGATAGCCCATCGTCGCCGCCTCCCACTGGTCGGGAGTGCCCATGGCAAGCGGCACGTAGGTGCCGTCCTTCTTGAGCTTGTCGAGGTCGGTGAAGAACTCCGCATCCGTCTTGGGCGGCTGGGCGATACCAACCTTGGCGAAAGCGTCCTGGTTGTAGATGAAGCCGTGCAGCACCGCCGCGGCCGGCACGCAGTAGGCGGTCTGGCCATCGTCGGTGGACCATCCGGCCCTGGACACCGCAGTGAAGTTGTCCATGCCGGGAATGGCGTTGACGCTGGCTAGCTGCCCCTTCTTGAACAGCTCCAGCGAGGCGTCGAACGGGCGGCAGGCAATGATGTCGCCCGCAGTGCCGGCGTCGAGCTTGGAGTTCAGCGCGGCATTGTATTCCTTGGGCGCCGTCGGCTGGAAGTTGAGCTTGATGCCGGGGTGGGTCTTCTCGAAGGCGGGGATGATCTTGTCCTGCCAAATTTGCAGGTCGTCATTGCGCCAGCTTTCGATGATGAGCGTCGTGTCCGCCGCCAGGGCCGGAGGCGCTACGAAAGCAGCGCCGGACAGGAACAAAGCGGCGGCCTTGGTCGTCATCTTCATCCCGCATCCTCCATTGCGGCGAAGCATCGCGAATGCCTCGCCAGTGTGGTCAGGCCATTGGCCCCCGGTTCTGCGGCTGAACCATTCTCAGCCCTGCTCGATGGGATCACCAGCGCCCCGATATCGCTGGCCGGAGATCAGGACACCTGCGAAGCCCGGCCCGCCCTACCTTTCCCACAGGGATGGCGAACCTGCATCGCCAGCGTGTTGCCTGGCTGCATCCCATACCAACAACCTGCCTTGGTCAACGCCTTTGTGACCCTTGGCGTAGTAGAACGGCGCGGCCCCCAAGCACCTGGAGGCCCGGCTATCCCCGGCGGCTCAGGCCTCCACACGCCGGAGCGCAGCAGGGCCTGAGGATGTAAGGCAGGCGTGCCGCCGATCAGGCCTCCGCACGCCGGAGCGCGGCAGCCCCGGTCCGTGATGCGGCGACGACGCGCCCAATCAGGTCCACCGTCCCAGCGCGCATCGAAACGACGCCATACTGCGACTGCGCCCGCGATTCCGCACGATCCAACTGCGCCGCCAATCCCAGAGGGTTCGTCAGCACGGCGCCCACCGCCGCAGCCAGGGCGGCAACGTCCCCTGGTGGCACCAGCGTTCCCGCCGCACCGCCTTCCAGGATTTCGGACGGAGCACCGGTGTCGCTGGCGATCAACGGCACCCGCATCAGCATCGCCTCGATCAGCGTGCGGCCGAACGGCTCCGGATCAACCGAGGGGTGGATCACCGCGTCGCACGCCTGCATCAGCCGGGGCACGTCGGACCGCTGACCCAGGAACTGCACGCGGTCGGCAATGCCGAGGTCACGGGTCATCTCGTGCAGGGTGCGCGCATAGGCATGCTCACCGAACAGGGCGTCGCCGGCCAGGATGCAGCGCACGCCGGGAAGCCGGGCCAGGGCTTGCAGCACGACATGCTGGCCCTTCCACGGCGCCAGGCGGCTGAATGCCCCGATCAGCGGCCCCGGCGGCAGCCCGAGCTGTTCGCGCAGCGCCTGCGTCGGCAACGGGTCCCGCACCAGGTCAATGCCGTTCGGGATCACGTGCACCAGCCCTTCCCGGCCGCCGGCCGCCGTGAACGCTGCCGCCGCGACCTCCGAGGGAACGATCACCCGCGCCGCGCAGCGGTTGGCCAGCCCAACCTGCAGCCGCCGCTGTCCCTCGCCGAAGTGCTCGGAGCTGATGATGTCGTGCAGATGCCAAATCAGCGGACGCCGGGCCAGGACCGCCGCGGCTGACGCAAGCACGAACGCCTTCTGCGAGTTCGCATAGATCACGTCATGCCGGCGCGCAGCCCATGCCAGCCCCATCGTGGTCGCCGCCAGCCGGCCCGCAAGCGGCGCGGCCCGCAGCAGGCTGCTGTCACGCCGCACGCTTGCCAGGCCGCCACCCCAGCGCGCCACCTGGACCTGCACCCCGCGGCTCCGCATGCCGGTGTTCAGCGGTCCTTCCTCGAACAGGTAGGCCGAGGCGCCCGCCCAGGCCTCCACCAGGTCCAGCAGGACCAACTCGGCGCCCGCGCCGGTGCTGGTGTGGTTGACGAACAAGACTCGGGGGGTGGACATCAGCGTGCGGCCAAATCGACGCGGATGCCGCGATCATCGAGGTCTAGGAAAAAAGCCCCTAGCGGCCAATCGGCATTGCTGCCCTGGTCAGCACTGGTCAAGCCACCGCTCATGCCCAATGAAGGCGCGGGCAGCGGCCACTCCGCCCAGTCCCGCAAGCGAACGGGCAGTGGCGCCGCCCATACCGGGACCGAAGCGTGGCCAGCGGGGCTGGCCGGAGCAAAAACCGTGTTGGCTGGCGCCTTCGCTGCGGGAGGCACAGCGGCGGCGCATGCGACGCGCCATGCGAAGTCGTCAAGAGCAGTCGAAGCCGGATCGCAACGCTTGCTCGGGCGGCACATAGTCATCCTCGACGCACCTTCTCGGCCGTTTGGGTCAGCCGGTCTGATCCGGTCGTGCCTTGGCAGTAGTGCCCACACTCGGTGCGCGGCGAGTCATGTTTCGTTATGATGCCGAACGGGCCCGCCGTTCCACGCTGCAGTGATTGTTTGACGGGACGGAGACCGGGCCGCCGAGTTGCGCGGTTGGGCGCTCCGGCAGTCCCCCCGGCTTCGCTGACGCCCTCAACACCCCAGCCACGACCCGCTTCCCGCCCGGTTTTGGCCGGTACCGGTTCAACATGCTGGGATAGCCGGCCCAAGCGCAACGCACATTCATGAATGTTCCTACACGGCACAGTCACCCCGTGAACCGCGAGGATCGCCCCTCCGTCGTGCGGGCCCAGATTGAAGCGGCGGTGCATCCATGCCGCGCGCTCCGTCACCTCGGCCGATGAACGCAGGCGGCGGCAACGGCCAGCGCGCGTCGTCAGTCCAGCCAAGCTGCCGCAGACCCACCGCGCCACCGACCCGGCAAATCCCGGCAAAGTCGCCCGGCTCGGCACCATGAATTTGGAAGAGCGTCACAACGTGGAAGGTAAGTTGATCGCAGGACGGCGGCCATGCCTTTTGCTGTTCTGTCCGTAACAACTTCTCTGCTTTCACGCCTGCGGAGATGAGGATGCTAGGTGAGTTCTTGCCAGTGAGATCTCGAAATGTGAAATCATCGAACAAACAATCCTCTCTTGACCATCGCGGCAGTAGCTGCAATCACGAACCCGAGAGAGAGAAGCAACGCGCAGGCACCAGCAACATCCATTCGACACTGAAACTAGAATAATCGAGACTGCTTCTGCTCTTTGTTAGTGGATGTTACATTTATCGGAGAATGATGCCATGTCGATACTTACGGTCGGTTCGGGCCAGGAATTTTCGACCATTTCTGCAGCCGTTGCAGCCTCTCAGGACGGCGACACCGTGCAGGTCCAGGCCGGCACCTACGTCAACGACTTCGTCACCGTGAACACCAAGATCACCATCGAAGGCGTGGGCGGCATGGTGAACATGGTCGCCACCGTCCCGCCGCCGAACGGCAAGGCCATCATCACCACCAACACCGACTGCACCCTCGACCATCTGGAGCTGTCGGGTGCAGCCGTCTCGGACGGCAACGGCGCCGGCGTGCGCTACCAGGGCGGCAACCTGGTGATGACCAACTGCTACGTCCACGACAACCAGGACGGCATCCTGGGCGGCGCATCCCCCACCGGCACCGTCACCATCAGCAACAGCGAGTTCAGCCACAACGGCGCCGGCGACGGCAGCACCCACAACATCTACATCGGCGACATCGCCAGCCTGACCATCGACAGCAGCTACATCCACGACGCCGTGGTCGGGCATGAGATCAAGAGCCGGGCCGAGAACACCACGATCACCAACAGCCGCATCCAGGACGGCCCCACCGGCACCGCAAGCTACAGCATCGACACCCCCAACGGCGGCAACGTGCTGATCCAGGGCAACGTCATCCAGCAAGGGCCGGACTCGCAGAACCCGGCCATCATCGCCTACGGCGAAGAGGGTGGCGTTTACGCCGCGTCAGCGCTGAACGTGACCGGCAACACGATCCTGAACGACCTCAACTCACCTTCGGTGTCCGCTGTCTGGAACGATACATCGGCCCCGGCCAGCGTGACAGGGAACAGCATCTACGCCCTGACTGCCAATCAAGTCGTTTCTGGTGCCGCAACGGTATCCAGCAACACCATTCTGGCAACAGAGCCGACGCTGGTGACGACCTCACCCTGGGCATCGGCTGCCGCATCGAGTGCTTCGTCCGGCACGGCAACCACCGCCACGCCGGCGTCGGTCACCATGGCGTCCACCTCGGTCACCTCTGCGCCGATCACGACCACCACGCTGGCGCTTAATCTGTCGGAGGATGCCTACCAGGGCGATGCCCAATTTATCGTTAAGGTGGATGGGCAGGCACTGGGCCCGGCACAATCGGTCACGGCGTCGTACGCGTTGGGTCAAACCCAGAGCTTTACGTTCAGCGGCAGCTTCACCGCCGGGGTGCACGACCTGGCAGTCTCGTTCATAAACGACGCATACGGTGGAACCGCAGCAACGGACCGGAACCTGTACGTCAACTCAGAGACCGAGAACGGCACTCAACTCGCCGGAAGCACAGCAACCCTGTTCACGAACGGCGACTTCCATACACCGTTCACTGTTTCGACCTCCACCTAGGCGAGCCTCTGAAGGTTTGCCTACCGACGCGGAACTAAGTAGGCTTGCGCCGCCTAGCATGGCCGCAGACAATCTGTGTGACAGGCCGCGCAAGCCTGCTTAGATATGGTCTCAGAATGGACGCAGGGGGGCACAGTGCGACTAGATCACGCGCCCTATGTGTCACAGGCCCTAGTAACGATGCCCAACCGGCCGCGACGCTGGAACAATCACGCATCCACGCTCGCGCCCAGGACTGGCCAAATCAGGAAAGCGAAAAGCTCAATTCGAGGCGGAGGCGTCCCTTGCTTATCGACTGCACAAGGCTATCGTAGAGCTGGATGCCAGCATACTCATCATTGGCAGTCAGCGTGATCTCGACTGCCTTGCCGGTGCGACGGACCGCAACGCCGTAACCGCCAACCGCAGCTTGCCGCGCGGCATCCGGAACTTGCGAAGCGTCCGGCTCGAGTCCGCTACCAGCATTATCGTTTTGATCCGCCAACTGCCGTTTGCTCCTAACCAACTATCTCATGATGGTCGAGAAGGGATGTTGACCCGGCGGCAATCTCATTCAATATGCCTGCCGGCATCGCTTATAAAAGTATTACGTGTGCAGCATCTGGGAGTTCCAAATGGCCGTAGCAGTCTAGACGCCAGCTAAACCGAAGAAAGAACGCTGCGGGCTGACTGGCCACGAACCCCGCTGCCTCCTGAGTTTGGCATTGGTGGCCGTAGGCATCTCGACTGAGACAGATGAACGTGCGCCTAGAATGCCGCCGCAGTCAATGCGATCCCAACATGCCGCATCCGGCTGTTCCGGACGCGGCTCCAGATCCCGGTTGAACACCTTTGCTTGCCGGGGATGGCCCAAGCCGCAGCATGCCGGTGCACTCTGCCGATTGGCTGCCGTGCTATCACGGCCCCGGCTGCACCACTGGCCGCCCGGGCGGTCTGGCGATACCCAGCAACTGCGGCGTCCACTGCCCTAGGCCGCCCCACCAGGATTGGCCAAGGTATCGCCGTGCCGCCCGCTGCCTGCAGCGACCCCCAGCACGATCGAGGACGGGATGGGCAGGGACGTGAACGGCCGCCAATATCGAGCGTTGCAGCACCGGGTCCGCCCGGCATGGCCAACCCATTTCACCTCGGGAGTGCCCACGATGCACCATACCGTGTTCGCATTTCTCC
>CAXTOB010000114.1:0-221 GCA_964245505.1 uncultured Acetobacteraceae bacterium
ATGCTTGGCTTCTTGATGTGGGATCGCAGGCAGATTCGGGAGCTTACATATAGGGCTTGCTGTGCCCTCTGTCGAAGCCGCCATCCCAACCAATTCAGGATGGCGCACGACGCCGGATCAAAAGCGGTTCAGGGGCGCGGGCTGATCGGCCCAGTGACGGCGGGGAAGGCGCAGCGCGCGGGTTGGAACGCTGCCCCGGCCGCCTGCGTATCCGTCCCGCG
>CAXTOB010000114.1:231-9294 GCA_964245505.1 uncultured Acetobacteraceae bacterium
TTCTTGCCCCGACGCACGCATCGGTGCGGCTTCGTAGTGTCTCCAGCGCAAAATCCGTCGCCGGCCCTTTGCCGCCGTCTGCCGAAAGCCGGATCGGAGCCGGTGTGCGCAGCCGATTGCGCAGATGGCTCGGCATGGTTCCAGGCCGCACAAGCCCGCGCAGGCTTTTATCTGTCCGCTGACCTTCAGACACTTGCTTAGGTCTGGCAAAGCGGCCGGCCGCAGCTCTCGCAGCCGTCCGGTAAGCTGCATGCGCGACGACGGATCAGTGCCCCCCTTGGCCCGGCGGCATACCCGCACGAGCAGAGCCAGGATGTCATCAATTCATCGCTCGATGTCCGATGCAAGCACCGATACTTGTCAGCAAGTTCCTAACAATACTCGGGAGAAAACCAATGAGATACTATGCACTCTTGCCTGGAACACTCGTTGCCGCCGGTCTTTTCGCGTCCGCAGCCCACGCAGTGCCAACGGTCGGAAACGTATCGGTGTTCGCAACCGGGGCCGCCGCCGGTGGGACGGGCCCGGATGCCGTGGCCGTCGGCAATGGTTCCATTTTCGTCGAGTACGGCAACGGCGCAGATTCCACCGGCGCGAGCGGCAGCAGCACCATCGTGCAATATAACCAGACTACCGGCGCGACCCAGGCCACCTACTCGATCGCCGGTCTGGTTGACGGCCTGCGGTTCAACCCGACCACCGGCGCGGTTTGGGCGCTGCAGAACCAGGACGGCAACGCAACCCTGTCGCTGATCAACCCGGTGGCCCACACGGTCAGTGGCCCGCTCTCCTACGCTTCGCCGCCCTATGTCTATGGACCGACCAGCGGGCGCGGATACGACGACGTCGCCTTTGCCGGCGGCAAGGTCTTCCTCAGCTTCACCAACCCGGCCAGCGCGTCCGATCCGATCCTGCAGACGCTCGACCAGGGCAACACCCCGTCGGGTACGCTCACGACGACCAACATCCTGACGGCCGGACAGACCGGCACGTTGCCAGACACCGACAGCTTGGTCGCGCAGCCCAATGGCTCGCTGATCCAAACGGCGGAGGGCGACGGCCCGGGATCAGGCAGCACCGGACTATTCTCGATCATCAGCAATCCCGGCACAGCGCTCCAGACCGTGGCCAACGTCGTCGTAACGGATGCGTCGGGCAACAACGTGTATAATATGGACGACGTGGTAATCCCGGGCACCACGTCAGGCACGCTTTACCTGACGGACACGGCCAATATTGGGCTCTATGCGGTGTCCCTGACGGGCTTGGACCCGAACGCGCCACTCGCCTCCATTGGCGGCTTCAACCTGCCGGGCGGCACCGATCCTTCCCAGGTCTCCAAGACGCCGGAGATCGGGATCGTTGACCTGACTACCGGTATCGCGACCCCGCTGATCACGAACGCCAACCTGCCGGGTACGTTCACCATCGGCGCATTCGTGCCGACGGCGGTGCCGGAGCCGGGCACGCTGGCGTTGCTTGGGACCGGCGTCGCCGCACTTGCTGGCTTCGGGCGCCGCAAGCGGGCCTGAACTTCGGGGAGGACAACGCCCGTGCCGGCATGCCAGGCGGGACTGATTCGGGGTGCTTTGACGCCAAAGCACCCCATCCGGCCTCAGCATACACAAAGGTGAGATTGTCACGCCGCGTCAGCGGGCTGCCCTTGTCGGGTCCCGGACGTCCCGGCAGGGTGCCGCCGCAGTCAACGCGGGCGCGGGCGCCCGCCGGCCAGGAGGCAGCCTTGACCCCACCAGCCGCCATCCGCGGCGGCGCAGGCGCGCGACGTGGACGGCCGCCTACCTTGGGCGCCGAACGCAGGCGACCCGCCGAAACCTGTCCAGCCCGGCCCTTGGACGTTCTTCACCCCAGAGGAGGGCTCGGCGATGGAGGCCATCGCCGACCGGCTGATCCCGCCCGACCCGGACACTCCCGGCGGCAAGGATGCCGGCTGCGCCATCTATATAGACCGCCAGCTCGCCGGTCCTTATGGCCGGTCGGAGGGGCTGTATATGCGCCCGCCCTTCCTGGAGGGCACCAAGGAACAGGGCGCCCAGTCACCCGACACCCCGGCCCAGCGCTACCGCAAGGGCCTGGCCGCACTGGATGCCGCCTGCCGCGCCGCCAATCTCGGCAAGGCCTTCCGTGAGCTGGACGCCGCCGCGCAGGACTCCGTCCTCGCCCGGGTGGAAACGGGCGAACTCAAGCTGGAGGGCGTGAACGGCGTCGGCTTCTTCGAGCTGCTGCTGACCGACACAAAGCAGGGCTTCCTGACCGACCCGGTATATGGCGGCAACCGCGACATGGCGGGCTGGCGCATGATCGGCTTCCCCGGCGCCCGCTACGACTACAGCGACTGGATCGGGCGGCACAACGAGCGCTATCCCTTGCCGCCGGTGTCCATCGGCGGCCGGGCGGACTGGCAACGGAAAGCGTAGGGGAACCCCGATGGCGCGCAAGCTGCCGGCGACGGACGTGGTGATCGTGGGCCTGGGCTGGACCGGCTCGATCCTGGCAAAGGAACTGACCGCCGCCGGGCTGCGCGTCGTGGCCCTGGAGCGCGGGCCGTGGCGGGACACCGCGACCGACTTTCCAACCACCTACATCCAAGACGAGCTGCGCTACCGCATCCGGCACGACCTGTTCCTGCGTCCGGCGCAGGACACGCTGACCTTCCGCAACAAGGCCGGGCAAACCGCGCTGCCGATCCGCACCTGGGGGTCGTTCATGCTGGGCAACGGCGTCGGCGGCGGCGGGACGCACTGGAACGCGGAAACCTGGCGCTTCCTGGAAAGCGACTTCGTGCTGCGCTCCCACCTGACGCAACGCTACGGCGCCGACGCCATCCCCGACCACATGACCATTCAGGACTGGGGCGTGAGCTTCGCCGAGCTGGAGCCGTACTATGCCCGGTTCGAGCAGGTGTGCGGCACCTCCGGCACCGCCGGCAACGTGGGCGGGGCCAAGCAGCCCGGCGGCAACCCCTTCGAGGGGCCGCGCTCCGCCCCCTATCCCACCCCGGCGCAGGCGCAGCCCTACGGTCCCGTGCTGTGGGCCAAAACAGCGGCGGAGATGGGCTACTCACCGTTCCCGCAGCCCTCCGGCAACCTGTCCAAGGCCTACACGAACCCCTATGGCGTCGAGATGGGGCCGTGCACCTACTGCGGCTTCTGCGAATGGTTCGGCTGCGGCAACTACTCGAAAAGCAGTCCGCAAACCTGCATCCTGCCGGCCCTGGTCCGGGCGGACGGGTTCGAGGCCCGCACCAACTGCGAGGTGATTCACGTCAACCTGGACGGATCGGGCAAGCGCGCCACCGGCGTCACCTACGTGGACGCCGCGGGCGAGGAGCTGGAGCAGCCGGCCGAGATCGTCCTGCTATGCGCCTTCCAGATGTTCAACGTGCAGCTCCTGCTGCACTCCGGTATCGGCAAGCCCTACGACCCGGCAACAGGGGAGGGTACGGTGGGCCGCAACTACTCCTACCAAACCTGGTCCACCGTGACCGGGCTGTTCCCCGGCCAGAACTTCAACCCGTTCGTGTCGTCCGGCGCGATCGGCATGTGCATTGACGATTTCAACGGCGACAATTTCGACCATGCCGGGCTGGGCTTCTTCGGCGGCGGCTACATGGGCGCCAACATGACCAACGGCCGCCCGCTGCAATCCATGCTGCGCGTGCCGGAGGGAACGCCGAACTGGGGCGCCCAGTGGAAGAAGGCGGTCAAGGAGAATTACCTCAGCAGCTACGAGTTCAACCAGCATGGCAGTTGCTACAGCTACCGCACCAACCACCTGGATCTCGATCCCACCTACAAGGACCGCTTCGGCCGGCCGCTGATGCGCCTGACCTTCGACTTCGACGACAACGAGCGGAAGATGGCGGCCTATCTTACCGACAAGATGGCGGAGATCGTCACGCGCATGGGCGCGAAAGAAGTGCAGAAGAAGCCGATGAAGGGCACCTACGACATCAGCAAGTATCAAACCTCGCACACCTGCGGCGGGGCCGTGATGGGTGCGGACCCGAAGACGAGCGTGGTCAACCGCTACCTGCAAAGCTGGGACGTGCCCAACCTGTTCGTCATCGGCGGCTCCGCATTCCCGCAGAACGGCGGCTACAACCCGACCGGGACGGTAGGCGCCCTGGCATACTGGGCGGCCGAGGCGATCCGCACGCGCTACATGAAGGCGCCCGGCCCGCTGGTGCCGGCGTGATGCGGCGCCTGCTGCTGCTGGCGGGCCTGCTGGCCGCGGCACCAGCCGCCGCGCAGGACCAGGACTTCTCGCTGATCGAGCGTGGGCGCTACCTGACGGACATGGGCGACTGCGTGGCCTGCCACAGCGCGCCCGGCGGCAAGCCCTTCGCCGGCGGGCGCACCATCGAAACGCCGTTCGGCAACATGCTGTCCCCCAATCTGACGCCCGACCGCGAGACCGGCATCGGCGCCTGGACCGACGCCGAGTTCCTACGCGCGATGCATGAGGGCCGGGGACGCGCCGGGGAACACCTGTATCCCGCCTTCCCCTATGCCTACTACACGAAGGTGAGCGACGGCGACGTGCTGGCCATACGCGCTTACCTGGCGACGCTGGAGCCGGTGGTGAACAAGGTGGTGTCCAACCAGCTTCCGTTCCCATTCGATGTGCGCGCCAGCCTGATCGCCTGGAACGAGCTCAACTTCACCTCTGGCCGGTTCGAGCCCAACGCGGCCAAGTCCGCCGAGTGGAACCGCGGCGCCTACATTGTCAACGGGCTTGAGCATTGTGGGCTGTGTCACACGCCCAAGGGCGTCAGCGGCGGCGACAAGACCGGCCGGTTCCTGCAAGGCAACGAACTGGAGGGTTGGTATGCCCCCAACATCACTGGCGACGTCCGCCGCGGCATCGGCTCCTGGTCCGTGGAGGCTATCGCCGAGTATCTGCGCAGCGGCCATAACACCATTGCAGCAGCTTCCGGCCCGATGGCGGAGATGGTGGAGGAGTCCGGGGTGGGACTGTCCGATCCCGACCTGCGGGCCATCGCCGTTTACATCAAGGACCTGCCGGGCCAAGGAGACCCTGCCCCGGCGCTGCCGGCAAGCGACCCGGCGATGCAGGCCGGGGCAGCGATCTACGTCGATGAGTGCTCGGCCTGCCACAACCGGGCCGGCACCGGGGTGCCACGGCTATTCCCGGCGCTAAAGGGCGCGCCGACGGTTCAGCAAGACAACCCGCAGAACTTGGTGCGCGTGGTGCTGCAAGGGGCGCAAAGCTCGCAGAACGCCCACGCCGTGACTGGCCCGGCCATGCCGGCGTTGGGGTGGAAGCTGTCGGACACCCAGGTTGCAGACACCGTGACATACATCCGCAACGCTTGGGGCAACGCCGCTCCGGCAGTATCAGCCTCGGACGTGGCGTCTATCCGCGAAGCCCTGGCGAAACGGACGGACTGAAAGCCTCACCGAGACAAACTGTCTCACGCTTCACGCAGTCCGTTGGTCCCCGTCAGAACGGGATCTCGTCGTCCAGATCGCCCTTGCCAGCATCCCAAGACGGGCTGCCACCCCCACCGGACTTCGACGACGCCCCAGCCGCCGCCGGGCTGCGCTCGCGCGGCTGGTAGCTGCCACGGTCACTAGATCCGCCGCCCATCCCGCCTTCCTCGCGACCGCTCAGCATCGTCAGCTCGCCGCGGAAGGCCGGTATGACAACCTCGGTGGTATACTTGTCCACCCCGGACTGATCCTGCCACTTCCGCGTCTCCATCCGGCCCTCAAGGTAAACCTTGCTGCCCTTCTTGAGATACTTCTCGGCGATCTCGCCCAGCTTGTCGTTCTTGATGACGACGTTATGCCACTCGGTCTTTTCCTTGCGCTCTCCGCTGGCACGGTCGTTCCACGTCTCGCTGGTTGCGAGGGTGAAATTCACCACCTTGCCGCCATTCTGGAAGCTGCGGACCTCCGGGTCCTTGCCCAGGTTGCCGACCAGGATCACCTTATTGACGCTACCCGCCATCGCACACCTCTATAACTCGCAAGGACTCGTCGCCGGAGCATAGCCGCTCACCGACCCGCGGACCAGTCGCCGGGGTTCCCATCCGGCCTTGCCAATGTCATATAATGTGAACAACACCAGAACACCAGTGAAGCGGCAGGGTCCGCTGGGGATTGCACCGCATGGCCGGCTCCATACGCGTGCGCGGCGCACGTGAGCACAACCTAAAAAACATAGACGTGGACATTCCGCGCGACAGCCTGACGGTCATCACCGGGCTGTCCGGCAGCGGCAAGTCGTCCCTCGCCTTCGACACCATCTACGCCGAGGGCCAGCGCCGCTACGTCGAGTCCCTGTCCGCCTATGCCCGGCAGTTCCTGGAACTGATGGGCAAGCCCGACGTGGACAGCATCGAGGGCCTGTCCCCCGCCATCTCCATCGAGCAGAAGACCACCAGCCGCAATCCGCGCAGTACCGTCGGCACCGTCACCGAAATCCACGACTACATGCGCCTGCTCTGGGCTCGCGCCGGCGTCCCTTATTCCCCGGTGACCGGCGAACCCATCGAGGCGCAGACCGTCAGCCAGATGGTGGACCGCGTCGCCGCCATGAAGGAGGGCACCCGCCTGCTGCTGCTGGCGCCGGTCGTGCGCGACCGCAAGGGCGAATACCGCAAGGAATTGGCGGACCTGCAGCGCAAAGGGTTCACCCGAGTCAAGGTGGACGGCACGCTGTATGAGATCGGCGAGGTCCCGGCGCTCAACCGCAAGACCAAGCACGAGATCGAGGCGGTGGTGGACCGCGTCGTCGTCCGCGAAGGCATCCAGACCCGGCTGGCCGACAGTTTTGAGACTGCGCTCGGCCTGGCGGATGGCGTGGTCTATGCCGAGGACGCCGAGACCGGCGACCGCACCGTGTTCAGCAGCCGCTTCGCCTGCCCGGTCAGCGGCTTCACGATCGAGGAGATCGAGCCGCGGCTGTTCTCCTTCAACTCGCCGCACGGCGCCTGCCCCGCCTGCGACGGGCTGGGCGCCGAGAAGTTCTTCGACCCCAGCCTGGTCGTCCCCGACGAGCGCATCAGCCTGGCCGAGGGCGCCATCGCCCCCTGGAGCGGCGCGCAGTCGCCCTACTACGACCAAACCCTGCGCAGCATCGCCAAGCACCTGGGCGTCAGCACCCGCACCCCTTGGCATGAGCTGCCGACCGCCGTGCACGACGTCATCCTGACTGGCTCCGGCAAGGATGAAATCGAGTTCGCCTACAAGGACGGCGTGCGCTCCTACACCGTGAAGAAGGCGTTCGAGGGCGTGCTGCGCAACTTGCAGCGCCGTTGGCAGGAAACCGACAGCGCCTGGGTGCGGGAGGAGATGAGCCGCTACCAGGCGGAAAAGCCCTGCGCCGTCTGCCATGGGGCGCGGTTGAAGCCGGAAGCGCTGGCCGTGCGGATCGCCGGGCAGAACCTGGCGCAGGCGGCCGACCTGCCGATCCGCCGGGCGCTGGACTGGTTCCAGGCGGCGGAAGCAACGCTGACGCCGCAGCGCGCCGCCATTGCCGGACGCATCCTGCGGGAGATCACCGAGCGCCTGCGCTTCCTGGTGGACGTCGGCCTGGACTACCTGACCCTATCCCGCGGCAGCACCACCCTATCCGGCGGCGAAAGCCAGCGCATCCGGCTCGCCAGCCAGATCGGCTCCGGCCTGACCGGCGTGCTGTATGTGCTGGACGAACCCAGCATCGGCTTGCACCAGCGGGATGGGGAGCGGCTGCTGGGCACGCTGCGGCGCTTGAAAGCGCTGGGCAACACGGTGCTGGTGGTGGAGCATGACGAGGACTCGATCCGCGCCGCCGACCACCTGATTGACATGGGGCCGACTGCCGGGCTGGGTGGCGGCCACATCATCGCCCAGGGCACGCCGGCGGAGGTCGCGGCCAACCCGGACAGCATCACCGGCGCCTACCTGTCGGGCCGCCGGGGCATCCCGGTGCCGGCCCGGCGCCCCGTTGATCCCGCCCGAATGATCCGCATCGTCGGGGCGCGGGGCAACAATTTGAAGACCGTCACCGCCGACATCCCGCTCGGCACCTTCACCTGCGTGTCGGGCGTGTCCGGCGGCGGCAAGAGCACGCTGATCGTGGACACGCTCTACAAGGCGGCCAGCCGCCGGCTGATGGGGTCCGGCGAAGCCCCGGCGCCGCACGAGCGCATTGAGGGGCTGGAGCAGCTCGACAAGATCATCGACATCGACCAGTCTCCCATCGGACGCACCCCGCGCAGCAACCCGGCCACCTACACCGACCTGTTCGCCCCGATCCGCGACTGGTTTGCCGAGCTGCCGGAGTCCCGCGCCCGCGGCTACAAGTCCGGACGCTTCTCCTTCAACGTCAAGGGCGGGCGGTGCGAGGCGTGCCAGGGCGACGGCGTGCTGAAGATCGAGATGCATTTCCTGCCCGACGTGTTCGTCACCTGCGACACCTGCAAGGGCGCGCGCTACAACCGGGAAACGCTGGAAATCAAGTTCCGTGGCAAGTCGGTCGCCGACGTGCTGGACATGACGGTGGACGAGGCCGTGCCGTTCTTCGGCGTGGTGAACCGCATCCGCGACCGGCTGACCATCTTGCAGCAGGTTGGCCTGGGTTACATCAAGCTGGGCCAGCAGGCGACGACCTTGTCCGGCGGCGAGGCGCAGCGGATCAAGCTGTCGAAGGAGCTTGCGCGCCGGGCGACCGGGCGGACGCTGTATATTCTCGACGAGCCCACCACCGGCCTGCACTTCGAGGACGTGCGCAAGCTGCTGGAGGTGCTGCACGCCCTGGTGGACCAGGGCAACACGGTGGTGGTGATCGAGCACAACCTGGAAGTCATCAAAACCGCCGATTGGGTGCTGGATCTCGGCCCTGAAGGCGGCGAGGGCGGCGGGCGCCTAGTGGTGGAGGGCACGCCCGAGGATGTCGCCGCCAGCAAAGCCAGCCACACCGGACGCTACCTACGCCCGCTGCTGCCGGCGACCGCGGCGTTGCGGAAAACCGCATGAGAACACCCTCCCTTCTCCCTCTCCCTCCGGGAGAGGGTCGGGGTGAGGGAAAGGCCGC
>CAXTOB010000114.1:9304-14983 GCA_964245505.1 uncultured Acetobacteraceae bacterium
CCCCAACCCTCTCCCGGAGGGAGAGGGAGCAGGGCCGCCCGGCCTATGGCTGACCTCCTCGTCCGCTCCGGCCACATTACCGCGTTACGCCTATTCGACATCGCCTATGCCATAGACCTCCGCCAGGTCGAGGAAATCTGGGTCCGCTACGCCGGCACTGCCAGCAGCCGCAGCCGCCTCTCCGCCACCCCGGCCAAGGCCGTCGCCTTCGGCGTCCCGCCGGTAGCGCTTTCCTTCGACGCAATCCCGTTGCAACTGGGCACCCTCTCCGCCACGGCTGCGGTCACCATACGCATCTACGATTTCGGCGTGGTCGCCATCGCATTGCGCGTCGCCGCCGTGGACATGACCTGGCCCGACTACACAACCCTCCTGAATGCCATGGACGCCCATGTCGGCGACGGCGGCGACGGGCGGCTATGGGACGGTCTGCTCGCCCGCGTCCGCACCTTGCTGACGGAGGCCCTGATACGTCCCACCGCGTCAGCCATCGAGGAAGACTACCTGATCGGCACCGTCCACGCCTTCAGCGAGACCCTGACCGCCTCCGCCCTGCACGACCGCCTCGACCTGGTGCCGCTGCTGTCCGGCGAGGGCCGTCCCCTGTCCGATGGCGCCCGGCGCGACCTGCTGCGCCAGACCTACAGCTACTATACCGACGACATGGTGGTGATCACCTGGGACCGCGCCTTCATCTACGAGCCGCGCGGCGACAGCGACGTGGCCGACGTGCTGGAGGTCGCCAACGCCCAGCTCCTGGAGATGCGCTACTACGACGAGCTGCTGGATGACGAGCTGCCGCGCATGTACGGCCTGGTGCAGACGACCCGGCGCACCGTCAACATCCTGGCACCGCACCGCTACGCCGGCTTGGCCCGGCGGCTTTATACCCTCGTCGCCGAGGTGACGGAGCTGACGGAAAAGGTGGACAATGCCCTGCAGGTGACGGAGGACGTTTACCTCGCCCGCATCTACACCAGCGCGCTCGACCTGTTCCGGGTACGGACCGTCAGCGCCGCGGTGAACCGCAAGCTGGCGATCATCCGCGACACCTATACCGCCCTGTATGAAGAGTCGAACAGCAGCCGCGCCGGGCTGATGGAGTTCCTGATCCTGGTGCTGATTGCCGTCGAGATCGTGATGGCGCTGGTGCGTCACTGACGCGGCTTGGCACGGACAACCGCGCCAAACCTGCCCCATCTATTGTCGTCACCAGCATTTGCCTAATTCAACGAATCCGCTTGATCCGTAGATGCTGCGGGCCTGGCATTGGGCGTTGCCAGGCCCGCAGCGGGTCAGCCGTTGCCGGTGTAGGTGACCTGCATGTAGTGGTCGCCAGCGTTGGTCGTACCGTAGCTGAAGGTGAAGTTGGCCTGCATCTGGGCCAGGCTGATGCCGGCGAACGTCACCGATCCGTTCACGCCGGTGCCGGCCCCGCCAAGCTCGGAGTGGATAGTTGCGCCGGTGTAGCCGGCGGCGCCCTCCCCATCCGAAAGCGGCGAGGTGCTAACCCCGGCGGTGAAGCCGAACATCGTCAGGGCATCGCCGTGATGGAAGTTGACCAGGGTGTCCCAGGTGACGGGGGCGCCTTGCGCGTTGGTGACGGGGCTCGCGCGCCCGTCCACGAAGAACGTGTCGGTTCCGCCATCGGCGCCGTTGCCGCCGACCAGGAAGTTGGAGCCGGAGCCGCCGTCCAGGACGTTGTTGCCGCCCTGCACCGCCAAGGCGTCGTCGCCGGTGCCGCCATGCAGGAACGCGTTGTTCCGGGTGGCGCTGATCGCGACGTTGTCCGTGCTGCCCCAGATATACTGATACTGCAGGTAGTTCACCGGCCCGGAGTAGAGATCGGGGGTCACGGCGCCGGATGTGCTGGTCGTGGTATCGGTATAGGCGAACGCCGGCGCAGTCGCCGTCGTGGTCAGGACGGTGCTGGAGTTTCCGTTACCGAGGTCGGTGGTGGTCAGGCCGAAGTCGCTGGTGGAATACACGCCCTGGACATTCAGGCTGGTCACCGGCGTACCGTCGCTGGAGATCTGCACGATGCCGGTTGTCGCCGACGTCGCGGTGTAGGAGACGCTCGGCCCGGCAATCCCGCCGAGCACGACCTGGTCGCTGCTAACCAATCCCCTGATGGATCCTTGGAACGTCCCGACCGAATCCAGCTTCAGGGTGCCCGATGTGCTGCCGGGCTGGAACGTGACCGTCTGCCCGGCGCCCACCGATGCCGAGAACTCCGCCAGGCTGTTAT
Source organism: uncultured Acetobacteraceae bacterium (assembly GCA_964245505.1). GTDB lineage: Bacteria > Pseudomonadota > Alphaproteobacteria > Acetobacterales > Acetobacteraceae > DASWOJ01. The sequence goes on from CAXTOB010000114.1 coordinate 11,553, forward strand.
TGCCGATCACGACGCTGCCTGTGCCATCTGTCGGCAAGCCGACAAAGGCCGAGGATGGCGTGGCGCCCGTGGACGAGACCGACAGGACGCCGTTGTTGGTCATCTTCGCCGTATTGCCACCGAAGTCGAGGAACTGCGCAACGCCGTCACTGACAGCAATCGTCCCCGCGTTTGTAAGCGTCGTGGGCGAGCCATCGGCGGCACTTTGGACCAAGAACGTGGCGCTGCCGTTGCCGGAGCTGGCAATGGTGATCGTGCCGAGGTTGCTGACCTGGCCCTGCACCTGCACGGCCGCGCTGCTGCCAGCGCCGTTGATCTCAAGAAGCGATGTTGCAGGCAGCGTGGCGCCTGTAAGCGCGAGGCGCGGGCCGTTGCTCGATGAGGCGTTTAGAAGCAGCGTCAGGGAGTCCGCGAAGGTGCCGGTCTCGGTGACGACGCCGGCGCCTATGGTTGCAGTATCGCCAGTCGTTGGGACGCTGGCCGGCGTCCAATCGGCGGCGTTCTCGAATATGTTCGATGAACCGTTCCAGACTTTGACGGCCATAATGTCATTAACCTCAGGTTTCGTGTAATTGCGGCCGTAGCATACGGCCACCTTACCTCCAATAGGCAATGCCAATGTGGCGGTTAAAAGGCAAGCCCATATTCACCCACCACTGCAATCTGGCTTGACTGCGTAAAAGAAATTGACAAATGCCTATTAATCCTGAATTAACACGCTTCCTTTACAGTATGTTAATGGCGTGGCATGATTCTTGGATGGTCATTCCGGAGACGGCATTACTTTCGTCGCTTACAAATTGGTTCGACTATCCCATAGCGCTTTAGGAGTTTTTCATGTCCTTCTTCCGCACCGCACTTGTCGCGGCAACTGTCCTCGTCGCCAGCGCAGCGGCGCAGGCCGCCACCGTGTCCTATGGCACCACGCCTGCCAGCACCAGCACTCTGACAACTGGCCTGATGACCACAAACTTCACCACCAGCCTCACGGTGCCGAAGTTCGACACCAGCCTAGGAACGCTAGACTCAGTTTCCATTGACTTCGCCGGGTCCGTGACCTCCACCATTGCTTTTGAAAGCCAAGACGCAGCGCCCTCGACCATCACCGGAACGGCGTCTGCAACGGTGACGCTGACGCGCCCCGACAACACCCAGATTGCAGTGGCGCTGCCGAGCAACACCCGCTCTGCGGGCGAAACCGCATACGACGGCTTTACTGATTTCGGCGGCACATCCGGCGACGTTTTCTCCAACATCTCCGGCAGCCTAACTGCGCCGACGGTCACGCTGACCAGCGCGTCCGACCTGGCGCTGTTCTCGGGCACCGGCAACATCCTCCTGCCCGTTACCGGCGCCGGTTCGTCCACCGTTTCGGGCGCCGGCAACATAGTTTCGCAGATCACCACTCAGGCGTCGGGTTCGGCCTATGTGGTTTACACCTACGACGCCGCCCCGGTTGGCGTCCCCGAGCCGGCGTCCATGGTGCTGCTCGGCGCCGGCCTCACCGGCTTGGGCCTGATGCGCCGCCGCAAGGCGTAACGCAGCCGAAAAGGTTGGATATTCGCCAGGCGGGCGGACATCCAAGCCTCGGCAGCCCGGCGCGCTTCGCATGACCCGCACCGGGCCCTAATGGCAGGTATGCGAAGGATCTGGTTCCCGGTTTGGCCGGGGCGGCAAACGCCGCCCCGGCCAAACCTTTTTGGATCACGGCGGCGGCACGCCGTCCGAAACACAATCAACCCATGCGTTCAGTGCCCCTTTGACCATGCCCCTGCGCAGGACGCCTGCCGCGGCTTTCCTGTGCTCCCTTCGCCCAAAGGCGCGTTGGGCGGGCTCAACAAAGCCGTTGGGCAGGGTTAGCAAAGGCGTTGGGCGAACTCACGGGCAGACCCCCGATGTGTTCCGGTGCCCATAGACCCATCGCAGCCAGGTCATCGCAGCAGACTCTCGAACGGGCACAGAAAACCAGAGCGGCACCGTAAAGAAAACCGACAGAACACCTCAGGCCTAAGTTCGAATAACACTATCTAACAAAGGTTTACGGAAGTGGCACAATTCTTGAATTAAGTATATTTAGACGAGGCGCCGCCCCGTCCGATGTTTCGGGTTTGGGCTCCGCCCCTCCCGCTTTCAGGAGCTTCTCATGTCACCCCTCCGCACGGCCTTTGCCGCAGCCGCCATTCTGGTCGCCAGCGCAGCGGCACAGGCTGCGACCGTCTCCTTCGGCACCACGCCTGCAAGCACGAGCACGCTGACCACCGGCTTGCGGACCACCAACTTCACCTCCTCCCTGACGCTGCCGAAGTTCGACACCACCCTGGGAACCCTGACCTCGGTCGCTATTGATTTCGCCGGGTCCGTGAACTCCACGATCAAGTTCGAAAGCCTGGACGCCTCCGCAGCCACCGTGACTGGCACTGCGGCTGCGACCGTGACGCTGATGCTCCCGGATAGCACCCTGATCGCGAGCGCCGCGCCGACCAACACCCGCACTGCGAACGAGTCCGCATATGATGGCACCCTCGACTTCGCTGGCACGTCCGGCAACGTCTTCTCGAACGTTTCGGGCACGTTGGCCGTGCCGACCGTCACGCTGACCAGCGCGTCCGAACTGGCGCTCTTCTCTGGCGCCGGCAGCATCATCCTGCCCGTCACCGGCACCGGGTCGTCCAACGTCTCCGGCCCGGGCAACTTCGTTTCGCAAATCACCACGCAAGCGTCCGGTTCGGCCTTCGTGGTCTATACCTACAGCGTGATGCCGGTCAGCGTGCCCGAGCCGGCTTCCATGGCGCTGCTCGGCGCCGGCCTGGCCGGCGTGGGCCTGCTGCGCCGCCGCCGCGCGTAATCACCTTCGAGCACTTCGGACAAGGGCGTCGCTGGCTGGCGGCGCCTTTCGTCATTCCGGCCGGCCGATGCTGTTGAACTACAGGTGTATTCGGCAAGGCTTACTGCCGGGTTAAATACGGCCGGATGCAGCGGCAACAGCGACGGCAAGCCGGACGGCAACGCCCCGCGGCCGGTCCCGCCCGGGATGGCGCAAATCGTATCGCGCCAGCGCACCCGGCAGCCCCGCCGCGACAACCGCCCTCGGCAAACGCGTCCGGCTCCCGTCCGCAAGCCACTCCCGCCCAATCCCGGCCAAAGTCGCCTGGACCGGAGCGAAGGCCGCCGGAGCCGCCGCACTGCCCAGGTCAGCCTCCGACAGCCCGGCCGACCGCAGCACATCCAGCGGCAGCACGCACCGGTCCTGCCGGGCCAGCACCGAGACGCTGCGCAGGATGCCAGCCACGCCATACGCGGCGCCTAGGTCGCGCATCGCGTCCAGCACCGCCCCGTCCGCCCCCAACGCGCTGCCTGCCGCCGCCGCCACGCCGCCGAATGCCGCGCGGACATAGGCCCGGAATGCCGCCACGTCCTCAACCGGCTCCGTC